>JANMWT010000327.1:0-8967 GCA_031394145.1 Alphaproteobacteria bacterium
CCAGCAGCTTGGCGACCTCCATCGTGGTTCGGCCGATCACCGCCTGGACCGAGACCGGCACATCGAACACCGGCTTGAGGTCGGCGGCCACCTTGTCGCGATGATCGTCGGGCAGGGCTTCATGCACCGGCTTGGTCACAGGGCCGCCCTGGGTCAGTTCGGGAAGGTTGAGGTCGCTGGAGCTCATCTGGATTTCTGCCTATGCGACGGAGAAAAGTTCGAGTTGTGGTGCGACCGGGTCTTCGAGCCGGGCCTCGATGATTGCGTTGATCGCGGCTTCGACGTCCTCGCGCGAAAACCCGACCGAGCCTTCGGCCCATTCGATCCGCCAGTCGCCAGGCTTGGCTTTGGCGTCGGGTGTGAAGGCGATGGCGCTGACGCGGCCCTCCTTGCGCAGTGTGTCCAGCCGGCGCTCGATTTCGGGAGCCGCATCGGCGGCTGCAGTGACAATCACGTTTGGCGCGTTCTTCAGCAGGCGGACAGCGGCGGCAACCGCTTCGGCGGCGAGCCTGGCGCCGTTGGCGTCGAGCGCGTGGCCGGCAATCCGGCGGGCGGCGACTAAGGCAAGTTCGGCCGCCTCGCGTCGCAGCGTTTCGGCGAGGAGGGAAAGCTGTGGCGCGATCGGCGCAAGGTGTCCGGTGATGCGGTCGATCGAGGCGAAGCCGCGCGCCTGAGCTGATTTCTCGCCTTCGGTGCGGGCCGAGGCGGACATCTGCTCGACTTCCTCGCGGGTGAAGAATTTGCGGTTGGCGCCGCCGACGATGTCGCCTGTCGGCGTGAATTCGGTCTGGAATGCGAAGACGCGGGTTGCGGGGTTCTGGGTCATGTCAGTAGATCAACTCGTCCTGGCCGCCGCTCTCGACGAGCATGATTTCGCCGCGGTCAGCCAGCGCCTTAGCGATCACCACCAATTCCTGCTGTGCGTTCTCGACGTCTTTCAGCTTCACTGGCCCCATCGCACCCATATCCTCGCGCATGATCTTGGCGGCGCGCTCGGACATGTTCGACATGAACAAGTTCCGCATTTCTTCGTTGGCGCCCTTGAGCGCGAGGGCGAGCTTGCTCTTGTCCATGCTTTTCAACAGCGTCTGCACGCCGCCGGGGTCGAGCTTGGAGAGGTCCTCGAACACGAACATCAATGAGCGGATGCGGTCGGCCGATTCCTTGCTCTTCTCTTCCAGCAGGCCGATGAACTTGCCTTCGGTCTGGCGATCGAAGGAGTTGAAGATCGCCGCCATCTGTTCATGGCTGTCGCGCTTGGTGGTGCGTGCGAGATTGGTCATGAACTCAACGCGCAGCGTCGATTCGATCTTCTCGAGAATGTCGCGCTGCACCGGCTCCATTCGCAACATGCGCTGGATGACCTCGAGCGCGAACTCGTTCGGCAACGAGGTCAGCACCCGCGCCGCGTGTTCTGTCTTCACCTTGGAGAGGACGACGGCGACAGTCTGCGGGTATTCATTCTTGAGATAGTTGGCGAGCACGATCTCGTTCACGTTGCCGAGCTTGTCCCACATGGTCCGCCCGGCAGGGCCGCGAAGCTCCTCCATCAGGTTGTCGACCTTTTCGCTCGGCAAGAATTGCAGGAGCAGTTTGTGGGTCTGCTCATAGGAGCCGGTAACCGCACCTGATCCGGACAGCCGGTTGACGAAGTCCTTGATCAGGAACTCCACCATCTCTGCCTTGACCGCGCCAAGATTGGACATGGCGGAAGAAATTTCGCGGAGCTCGTCGTCGTCAAACCGGTCCCAGACCGGCTTTGCATCTTCGCCGAGCGCCAGCAGAAGGATGGCGGCCTTCTCGGAGCCGTGCAGGGTCTTGAGCGCGCTGAGGGTGTCGGCAATGCGCCGTGCAGTGTCTGCGTTCTGTTCCTGCTGGGCCGTCTTGGCTGCAGGCTCAGGCGAGGGAAGGGCTTCGGCGGCCTTGCTCATGCGGCCCGCTCCCCGCCTTCTTCAGCCAGCCAGCTGCGAATGATCGCCAGCGATTCCTCGGGGTGGCTCGCGACCACTTCGGAAATCTTCTTGATCGATGAGGCCTTCACCTGGCCAGAAATCCGCGCGACGTCGATGCCGGCGTCCAGCCTGTCGGCCGAGGGGATGTCGATCGAGACGGCCTTGGCGTCGCTGAAGGTGACCCCGCTGCCGCCCTGACCGGCGTTCGCAAGTTGCTGCGCCTGCGCTGCGGTAAGGTGGAGCTTGACGCCATCCGGGCCGATGACCCCATCGTCTCTGTCGCCGCGGGTGAACAGCCCCTTCACCAGCGGGCGCAGGACCAGGAACACCAGCGCCAGCGCGGTGATCAGAAGCGCGACAAGTTCAGCGATGTGGACCAGGTCGAACTTGTCGAAATCGAACGGCCCTGGCTTCTTGGCCGCATCCAAAAGCGCGATCTCAGGATGCGCGAATGGCATGTTGTCGACGGTGATGGTGTCGCCACGCTTGTCATCGAAGCCGACCGCCGATCTGACCAGGGCTTCGATCTTCTTGAGTTCGTCGGCCGAACGCGGCGTCCAGGTCGGCGCTCCTTTGCCGTCGGGATTGGGCACACGGAGATTGTCGACCGCGACTGCGACCGATAGCCGCTTGATCTTCCCGCCCTCGACAATTTCGGTGCGGGTGTTGGAGGAGATCTTGTAGTTGACGGTCTCTTCCGAGTGGCTGGTCTCGGTCTGGTTGGTCGGTTTGGCGGGCGCCGGGGCAGGGGCGGCCCCGCTGGGAATATTGTTGGCGATGGTTGTCGTGTCGCCCGGCTCGCTGTTCTGGTTTTTGGAGCTGTCGTCGACCGTGGTCGAGGACAAGAGAACCTTGGTGTCGGGATCGAATTTTTCTTCGCTCTGGGTGACCTTGTTGAAATCGACGTCGAGCGAGACCGTCACCTTAGCCGCGTCAGGGCCGGCGATATTCTGCACGATTTCGAGGATCTTCTTGCGATAGCTGTCTTCCATCGCGACCTGGCGTTCATCCGCGGCCCCGCCACCGAGACCATTGGCCTCGGACTCAGCGCCTGCCGCCAGCATCCGCCCCTGGTCGTCGACCACGGTGATGTGATCGACCGACAGCCCGGGAACGGCCGTCGCGATGAGATTGCGCACGGCGCGGACTTTTTCCGGCCCCATGCTGGCGCCGCCAAGCTGAAGCACGACCGAGGCGGTGGGCGGGTGCGAATCAGTTTCGAACAGCGCCTTGTCCGGAAGGTTGAGGCGGACGCGGGCCGACTTGACCATTTTGAGCGATGAAATGTCGCGCGCCAGCTCGCCTTCAAGGGCCCGGACCTTGTTGATGTTCTGGACGAAGCTGGTCTGGCCCAGCGCGTCGGTCTTGTCGAAGATTTCCCAGCCGACCGAACCGCGGGTCGGTAGGTTCTGCTCGGAGAGCATCATCCTTGCGGCTTCGACCTTGGCCCGCTCGACGAAAATCGCCGATCCGCCGCCCTGCAGGTCGTATTTGATGCCGGCCGTATCTAGCTTGCCGGTCATCTCGGCGGCTTCTTTTAGATCGAGACCGGAATAGAGCAGCGCCTTGTCGCCGGTTTCCCCGCGCAACATGATGACGCCAAGTCCGCCGCCCACCAGGGCGGTCACCACCAGCGCGGCGGCGATACGCATCCTGCCGGAACGGGCAAGGTTGCCAATGATCTCTCTGGTGTCCGCCATCGTCGCCCGGAAAAAACTGCCTGCCGATTCATTCGACTAGGCAGGAATTTCCCAGCGCAGCGTAAACGGCGCCTTAATGCCGGAGCGGTTGTTCCGGTTATCGGGGTTAAGGGCGTTAATCAAAAAGAAATCGTCTCGACGGCAGCGGGCCCGGATATCCTCCGCGACAGGCGCGGCGTCCGGACCCCGGCTGCCGCCAGGACGATCAGGTATTCGCACATCCCCGTGACGTCGCCATGACGCCAGTGCGGAGGTGGTTAGCGGTAGTTCTGGAGGCGGGTCGTGCGCAGGCCCTTGACGCCGTGGCGCTCATAAAGGCGCTCCCAGCCGCTGAACTCTTCCTTGGTGAGTTCATAACGTCCGCAGACGTCCTCCACCGAAATGAGGCCGCCGCGAACGGCCGCCACCACTTCAGCCTTGCGGCGCGTCACCCAGCGCTTGATGCCGGGGGCGGGCAGGTCGTCGAGTGTTAGTTTGCGCCCGTCGGGTCCCACGACGGCCGCGCTTATCGCGCTTTGGCTCAGCATGGATGTCTCCCTGATGCTGCTCTCGTAAGCAGAACCCTACGCGAGCGGCTTTAAGGTCACGCTGAGTGGGAGGCCTCGGTTTTCCTCAAAATTTGTCGAAACGCGGAACGCCCCGGCGACCAATTTTAAGGTCTCCGGGGCGTTCTGTATCAATGTGGAGCGAAATCGCCCCGAAACGTCGCAAGAAGGCTAAAAATCAGCGTTTCAGACGGATCAGCTCGTCAAGCATCTCATCCGCCGTCGTGATGATTTTCGAAGAGGCGGAATAGGCGCGTTGCGTCATGATCAGGTTTGAGAATTCTTCGGCAAGGTCGACGGTCGAACTTTCCAGCGCCTGCGACTTTATCTGGCCAGCGCCGGCGACGCCGGCGCCACGCATCGAGAGCGCGCCAGCGCCCGGTCCGAGGCGATAGGCGCCGCCATGGTCCGGCACAAGGCCGTTCTCGTTGCCAAAGGTGGCGAGCGGCACCTGGTAGATCTTCCGCGTCAGGCCGTTGGTGAAGATCGCCGTGACGAAGCCGTCATTATTGACGTCGACCGAGGCGAGTGAGCCAAACGGCGTGCCGTCGACCTGGCTGGTGCCGAGCACCGAGGGGCTGTCGTAGTTTGTAAGACCGCCAGGCGCGCCAGGTCCGCCAAAGTCCAGCGAGACGCTCTGGGTTGCAAGGCCGAGCGTGGGTCCCCATTGCGGCGCGCCGGCGGTGCCGTTCTGGTTGATGGTGATCGAGGTCGGCAATGTCGAGGTTGAAGCGTCGATCTGGCCAAACGGGGTGAAGTTGACAACCCCTGACGCGAGTTGGCCGTCGACCAGGCCGGCGGTTGGAACCACTTGGCCGGCAGGCAGATGGACCTCGGCATACCACTGGTTCGGACCTTTTTTGAGGAAGGACACGGTGAGCGTGTGGAGACCGCCTTCCGAGTCATAGACTTGAATCGGCGTCTCGAAGTCCGGCGTGACCGCGCCCGACGACATGTTGTTGGTGAGCTTGTTGTAGGTGGCGGCGCCCGGCGCGACCGCCTGCGAGGATTGCAGGTTGGCCGAGAGCGAGAGGCGTGATGTCGCCTCAGCTCCGCCAGCGATGCCCGACACGCGGATCGGCTGAAGCGCATTGAGATCGGTGGGGTTGGCCGAGACGAGGCCTTGCGAGTTCACCGGCCAGCCTTCGAGGAAGTAGCCGGCGGAGTTCTTCAAATAGCCATTGGCGTCTGGCGAGAACTGGCCGGCGCGGGTGTAGAGGAAGGGGTCGCTGGATGTCGCGGTCTGCGCCCGGCCGCGGACGACAAAGAAGCCGTTGCCCGAGACCGCGAGGTTCGTCGCCACAGACGAGGCCTGCATCGAGCCCTGCTCGGCCATCAAGGACGCCGAACTCGCAACCACGCCGCCAGCGTTGTATGTTGTCTGTCCGGTTTGCGAGTTCAGCAGCGCCGTAAAGTCGCTGCGGACGCGCTTGTAGCCGACCGTGTTGATGTTCGCGATGTTATCGGAGATCGCCGCGAGTGCACTCGAATTGGCGCGCATGCCTGCTGTGCCGGCCAGCATGGCGGAATTGATGGACATGGCTCGAAGCTCCCGTCGGGGGGTTACTCGTAGGGTGGGTTGCTGGCCGCTTTGCAGCCGGACGGCGCGCTTCTACGCCGTATGAAGGAAAGAGTTCGCGTCAGTTTTTCTGGATGAGCTGCTTGACGTCGGAATAGGAATAGACGCCCGACGTGGTGGTCAACGCCGGTTCGCCATAGCTGAGATCGACGCCGGTAATCGTGGCGACGATAGACTGGGTTGGCGTAATCGCCTTGTTGTTGGCGTCACCGGCGACCACAGAGATCCAGTACGCACCGTCGGTCGCTGTCTTGCCGTTGAGCAGCTTGCCATCCCAGACAAAATCATGGGTCCCGGCCGCTTTCTCACCGGTCTGCGAATAGAGCACGTGGCCTGATTTGTCCTGCACCGTGACCGTGGACGTCGTCGCGTCCGTCGGCAGGGTGTAACGCCAGTGCACCGAATCTCCGGCGCCCTTGAACTCGGCGCCCGCAGAGTTGATCTCCGCCGTCTGGCCAAGATATCCCGACAGCGATGCGCCGGCGGTCGATTGCGACGCCTTGAGCAGCTTATCGAGCGATGTGTTGGCCTTGATCTGCTGTTCGACCCCCGAGAATTGCACGAGCTGCTGGGTGAACTGGGCTGAGTCCATCGGTTGCAGCGGATCCTGGTTCTGAATCTGCGCAGTGAGAATCTTCAGAAAGGTATCGAAGTTGCCGGACAGTTCAGCGCCAGCGTTGGCTTTGGAACTCGCAGCGGCCGGTGCAGCGACAAAGGAGATCATGTTAGTCATGCGCGGTCTCCATCAGGCCATCAGGTCGAAGCGCGAAGCGCCTCGCCTCGAACGAGGTGTTGAGGTTGTCGCAAGCGTCGCGGTATCGGCGTCGACGGGAATGGCGGCGCGCGACGGACCGCGTGGCCAGGTCGGCTGGTCGCTGCCGTTCCAGGCGCTTGAACGGTTCTGTCCGCCGCCGAGATTGCCGGCGTCGGTCGCGAGCTCGAATTTCAAGCCGCCGTCGGCGATATCGATGCCGGCGTCGCCGAGCGCTTTTTCGAGCGCTTTCGAGCCGCGCATCAGGTCCGACAGCGCCGCGCTGTCGTGAGCGGCGAGGACGGCGTGGACCTTCTTGTCGGCGCCGACTTCGATGCGGATATCAACCCGACCAAGCTCTGCGGGATCGAGGCGAACCTCGAAGCGTTGGGCGCGGCCATCGAAGCGTTCAATGAAGCGGGTTGCAACCTGCATGGTCGCAGGACCGACCTGGGCCGCCGACGCCGACGCCGACGCCGTTTGAGCCTGCGGCGTCGCGGTGGATCGGGCGGCCTCGCTGGCTGCAAGAAGTCCTGATCCGCCGGCATCGGCGGCGGCCGACGCCACTGCTTTCGCCGCTTCAAGGGCGAGTTGCGGTTTTGATGTCGTGTCGCCGGCAGCGGCAGCCTGCGCCATCGCCTCGCGTGTCTGAGCAGCGGCGGGGTGGGCCGGGGTCGGGCTTTGGTCCTGCGCCGTTTGTCCTGCCGGCGCATTCGCCGTTGTCGCGACGTCGCCATTGGCTTCAGCGCGTCGCGCACCAGGTCCGGTCTCCACCGAGGTCGAGGCGGGTGCTGCGGCTTTGTCAGCGCGGGCCGCTGCGGCGGCAAGCGGCGCAACGGCGCTGGTTGACGCAGGCGTCGAGACCGAAGCGGCGGTCGAGGTGGGAGGGGTTGCGCTTGCCGGTCCAGTGACGGGATTTGGCGCAGGGATTGGCGCAGGCGTTGGCGCCAACGTTGGCGAGGCGGTAGAGGCGTTAGAGGCAGGTGCGGCGGGTGCGGCGGCGGTCGCGTTGGCGCCAGTCGCGCCCTTCTCGGCAGCGTCAAGCGAGGCGCCGGCATCGGCTGTAACAGACTTTGAAGGCGCCGCTTTGGCGGGCCCTGCGTCGGCGGCCCCAGCCGCCTTAGCCAGCTGAGGCGCGATAAACTGGACGATCAAGGCTGGCGCACCTACCGCTTTGGGGCCGTCGTCAGCCGTCGTGCTGGCGGCGTCCTCGCCCGCCTTGTTCAACGCCTTTTTGCCCGGGATCGCCTCGGAGGCGGGCTTCGCCTTGCCAACCATGGCGTTAGCGTCCGACGCCCCGGCGTCCGGCTTTCCGGCGGGGAATGGAGCGGCTATGTCAGCGATGGTCGTCGACGTCGCAGGATCGGTGCGGTCGCTGGCGGAAGTTTTCTCGTGCGGCGTTTGCTTGGCGCTGGGCGCCGGGTCGCGCACCGACTTGTCCGACGCCGGGCCGACCAAAGCCGCGAATTCCTTGCCCTTAGCGACGCGATCGTCGGCTTCTTTGCGCACAGGCCCGTCCGCGCGGGGCGCGGGCGGCGTCGCGGGAAGGGCGTCGGCGTATGCCATATGTGTCCGATGCACTCACACCCTCAGACCCAATGCGGGCATGAAGCGTGAGTGGAGCGTGCAACCGGCGGGCCAGTAATCTTTACCTCGAAGATCTCCGGAAAATACTGGGTTGCGAGGTTAAGAGCGGGCCGATCCAGAGGCTGAAGGCGGCAAGGATCGCTCTGCAGATGGGCAGGTGTTGCCGGGCGCCGCGCATCGCGAGCGGGTTCGGCGCGAACCCGAGCAGCGTCAGTTCCGGCCGATTTCGTCTGGTCGCAGGCGGGCCGGGCGCGAAGGTGTCGATCACCGGCGCGGGCGGCGCGGGCGGGGTCAACGGCTCGGTCCTGCAAGCGCTGATGCCGATGCTGCTCTCCGATCGGCTGGATATCCCGGTCAGCGCAAGACCGGTGGAAACGCCACGCTGAAGAAGGCTTGTGACGGAACGCGAGACGGGGGCCTGCCGGTTCTTGGGGCAGGCCCCTTCTTGCGATCTCCCCCCGAAACGGACGCGTCCGGGCGCTGGCCTCCAAACTGGCCCGAGGCTTGCTTGGTTAATCGCCAACTGGCGGCCTACACGGCCGGCACGGTTGAGCGCAGAAGCGCGGGCGTGGGTCGTTTCACGCAATCATTCAGTAAGTTGAGAACCTCGCCGGTCGAAATTGGCCCCACTGGGCGGCCCGGCAGATGGCGCTCCCCGAACCTCTCGGTGGGCAAGATCTGCAGGCCATCCGGCAGAAATCGGCCCTACGGCCGGGACGGAGATGCACGTTGAGCATTGGCGGCATCATGCAGACCGGCTTGTCGGCGCTGACGGCGAACCAACAGGCGCTCAAGGCGACCTCGACCAACGTCGCCAACGTCAACACGACCGGCTATTCGCGGCTTGGCGTTC
>JANMWT010000333.1:0-4797 GCA_031394145.1 Alphaproteobacteria bacterium
CGCCATGGGCAGACTGGCGGTCGCGCGCGTGAGATCGAAGTTCCAGTTGAAGTTGCCAAGCGACGTCACGATCAGTGGGGCCGTCTCGCCCGAGATGCGCGCCACGGCCAAAAGGATACCGGTGAGGATCCCGCCCGAGGCGGCCGGGAGCACGACCTTGAGGATCGTGGTGCTGGGGCGGGCGCCGAGGGCGACCGATCCTTCGCGATAGGCGTCGGGGACCAGCCGGATGATGTCCTCGGTGGTGCGCGCAATCACCGGCATGGCGATCAGCGCCAGCGCGATCGAGCCTGCGAGCGCCGAAAAGCCACCCATCGGACGGACCACGATCTGGTAGACGAAGAGGCCGATCAGCACGGAGGGCGCAGAGAGCAGGATGTCGTTGACGAAGCGGATCACGGACGCAAGCCGGCTATTGCGTCCGATTTCGGAGAGATAGACGCCGACGGCGATGCCCAGCGGGGCGCCAACCAGGGTGCCAATCGCCACTTGCATCAGCGTGCCGACAATCGCGTTGGCGAGACCGCCATGCTGACCCGGCGTCTTCATCGAGTGAAGGAACAGATCCAGCGACAGGCCAGGCAGGCCCTTGGCCAGAAGCGTCATGAGGATGAGGCCAAGGAAGATCAATCCGATGACCGCCGCGAGCGTGCACAATCCGCCCATGATCGCGTCCACCGCCTTGCGACGCAGGTATTTGGCGCGGTTGATGCGCAGGCCTGTCCCGCTCTTCCGACCGGTTTCGATGGGCGTCATCATGCCATCCGCCCCTGTTTCAACAGCAGCCGAGCCAGCGCCAGGACGAAGAAAGATACGACGAAGAGCAAGAAGCCGAGTGCGAAGAGAACCGCCAGCTTGATCGAGCCCTGCTCCGCATCGGGAAATTCGTTGGCGACCACCGAAGCGATCGAAGCGGCCGGCGCAAAGAACGAGTCCGGCACGCGATTGGCGTTGCCGATCACGAAGGTCACCGCCATGGTCTCGCCGAGGGCGCGGCCAAGACCGAGAAAGACCGCGCCGAACAGGCTCCCGCGCACCGCCGGGATCACGATACCCGTCATGGTCTCCCAGCGGGTCGCGCCCATCGCGTAACCGCCCTCTTTGAGCAGCGAGGGAGTGGACTTGAGCACGTCGCGCGTGGTCGCAGCGATGAACGGCAGGATCATGATCGCGAGCACCACAGCGCTGGTGATCAGTCCGACGCCGAGCGGCGGGGCTGTAAACCAGTAGAAACCGGCCGATGTATCGGTGCTCTCGATCGGCGGGATGAAGGCGAAGGTTTCGGTCAGCCACGGCTGCACGGTCGAGGCCATGAACGGCGCCAGGACGAAGAAACCCCACATGCCGTAAACGATCGACGGGATCGCAGCGAGCAGTTCGATCGCGACGCCCAGCGGCCCGCGCAGCGGCCGCGGACAATACTCGGTGAGAAAGTAGGCGATGCCGAAACCGGTCGGCCACGCGAGCAGAAGCGCCAGCGCCGAGGAGGTCAAGGTCCCGACAATCGCAGGCAAGGCGCCATAAAGTTCGCGCGGCGGGTCCCACGCGCCGCTCCAGATGAACTGGATGCCAAAACGCTGGAAGGCCTGGTACCCGGCTTGGAAGAGGATAAGCAGAATCGCGCCGAGGGTGATCAGCACGATCAACGAGGCGGCCTGCAGGCCAACGCTGAACGCCACTTCGCCAGGCTTGACGCCGGTGCTTTTCAACGAGGCGGCAGGATTTGCAGCCGTCATGTCGCCCTCTGCCCGTCCCACCCGAAACTTGGATCTCGTCGTCACAGGAAGCGGGCCCAAGGCCCGCTTCCTGCCCGTCATGCGTAGCTATTTGCCGGGCGTATAGACCGGCTTGCCGTTCACCTGGATTTGCGTCCACTTCGAGCGAACCGTGTCGCGGACGCTCTGAGGCAGCATCACATAGTAGAGCTGGTCAGCGGCCGGCTGTCCGTTCTTGAACGCCCAGTCGAAGAATTTGAGGGCGTTCGCCGCGCGCGCCGGATCCGACGGGTTGAGCGGGAACAGGATATAGGTCGGTCCGACGATCGGCCAATTGCCGTCGCCCTTGGTGTTGATCATGCTGACCGCCATGTTCGGCGCGTTGGTCCAGTTGGCGGTGGCGGAAGCCGCGGCGAAGGCCGCCGCGCTGGGCGTGACGAACTTGCCGGAGAGGTTCTGCAGTTGCGTCGCCTGCATGTGGTTCTCGGCGGCATAGGCGAACTCGACATAGCCGAGGCCGCCCTTGGTGTTGGCGACGGCGCCGGCGACGCCGGCATTGCCCGGAGCGCCTACGCCCGATTTCCACGCCACCGAGTTGCCTGCGCCAATCTGGGTCTGGAAAGCGAGGTTCACCGAGGCAAGATAGCTCGAGAAGATGTTGGTCGTGCCTGACGAGTCGGCGCGATAGGCTGGCGCGACGGCGAGCGCCGGGAGTTTCAGACCGGGGTTGAGCGCTGCAACCTTCTTGTCGTTCCACAGGCGGATACGGCCGAGATACATGTCGGCGACAATGTCACCGGTGAGTTTGAGCTGCGAACCATCGACCCCGGGAATGTTGACGACGACGACGATGCCGCCGATCACCGCCGGAAATTGCAACAGCTTGTTGCCAGCCAGACGCTCGGGAGCGACTGCAGCGTCGGAGGCGCCGAAATCGACCGTGCGGTTGATGATCTGGGTGACGCCGGCGCCGGAGCCGACAGCCTGGTAGTTCAGCTTGGCGCCGCCAGGCGTGGCCGCATACTGCTCGGCCCACTTGGTGTAGATCGGCGCAGGGAAAGTCGCGCCTGCGCCGGTGATGTCGTCGGCGAAAGCCGAGCCGACAGCAATTGCCGCGGCGGCAGAGGCGATCAGGGCGCGGGCGCCCTTGATCAGCGTCGAGGTCGGGACATGAAACACGGAGTTTCTCCTTCGGGTCGTATTCTGAGGGACTTTTGCGACAATGATGTGACGCTCACCAGTCGATCTGCATGCGGGCGACGACAACGTCGGCGTCGCCCCGCTGTTGGCCGCCGTTTGTGGCGGGCGCGCCGAGATAATTGGTGATCTTTTCCTTGGCGTAATCGAGCTGGAACTTCACGTAGGCGATCGGCTCCCAGGTGACCTGGGCGACGTAACCGGTCTGCTTGCCGCCGCGCGCCGGATTGCTGGCGGGCTCGTCCGACAGGTCGAGGTATTCGTAGCGGGCGGCGAGCTGGATGTAGCCGATGCCATTGTCCGAACCCAATGTGCGCAAGGGGGTGACGCGGCCGAAGGACCCCTCGGCAGCGTTGTAGTTGCGGCTTTCGCCGGTCGGCGACCAGTAGAAGTTGAGGTAGCCGCCCTGGTAGCCGCGGTCGCCCTTGTTGGGGGTGCCGGTGATCGAGCTGGTCTGCGGGTGGACGGTCAGGTGGCCATATTCGCCATCGACGCCAAACTGGTTCCACTGGCCGGCGACTTCCGCGCCGAGGAAGTCGTCCTGGCTGCCGAAAGCGGTGGTGCTGACGAAGGACGTGCCGAAACCGACGTCCGGGCGGGCGGCGTAGTTGAACGCCGTGCTGTTGGCCGCGCCTGCGGCGGCGTTGGCGCCCTGATTGGCGCCGCCGTTATCGCGGTGGCGCAGGCTGAGGCCGAGGTGAACGAGTTTGATGCCGTCCGGCGTCTTCTGGTAGATCGGGGCCCAGGTCGCGCGGGCCGATTCATCAATCTCCTCATTCCCGAGGCCGAAGTCGGCGGCGCTGATTTCCGCGCCGTTCACGCCAGCCGCGAGCGACCAGTTGCCACCCGAATAAACGCCCCAGAGGCCGACTTTCTTGCCGAACGCGAAGGCGTTGATGAAGGACGCGCGCTCGTTGAACGGCGTGTTCAGCGAAGAATCGCGGTCTTCCATCGGCGAGGTCGGGTTGTACTGGCCAGCGAAGATCGACCAGTCGCCGCCATTGTATTCGAGGAAGGCGTCATCGACGGTCACCGACGGGGCGGCGCCGGCGGCGGGGGTCGGCTGGGTCTTGAACTGGGCCTTGATGTTGTAGCGCCAGTGATCTGTGAAGCGGCCTTCGACGCCGAGGAAGAGACGGCGGATGTCGGCCTGGGCGTAATCCTGGTCCTGGCCCACGCCAGGGAAGTCAGCCTTCACGTCGTAGACGTCATACTGGATGCGGCCATTGATCTTGAACTGGCGGTCTTCTTCCGCGACACGCGGCGAGCCCGGCCAGCTGGTGGCCACCTGGGCTTGCGCGATGCCGACGCCGGCCGCCGCGCTGAGAGCGGCGACAGCCGCTCCACGGCAAAGGGTGGAGATTTTCATGGCTGAATGCCCCTCGATGTCTGAGTTTCAAGTTCGTCGCCACACATCGCCCTGACCCGTCCCTGGGACGCGCAAGCTCTGCGTGACGCTTGTCCCCTACCGGCGGCCCATGTCAGGTCGATGAAGCATTGGCGACAGTTTTGCGAAGGCCGGCCGATGGCGCGCTGGCGTGTCGGCGCGAGCACGATGGCTGCTGGCGACACGGGTTAAAGGGCGCGTCACAATCCCCTGTGGGGAGCGGCCAAACGTCCTGCCCCACCGCCTGATTCCCGCCTTCTCGCTGGGTCAGCCTGCCATGGCCTAGCGGCGCAACCCCCGCTATGGAACGGTTCGGCCGCCGAAGATGTCGGCCGCGTGACAAGGATGCCCATGCGAATCATGCTCGTAACCGACGCTTGGGACCCGCAGGTCAACGGCGTGGTGCGCACGATGAAACGCGTGGTCACTGAGTGCGAGGCGCTTGGCCACACCTGGGAGATCGTCCAGCCCAACGAGGGCTTCAAGACGATGCCGCTG
>JANMWT010000367.1:0-7811 GCA_031394145.1 Alphaproteobacteria bacterium
GGGGGGGTCCCACCCGCCCACGGGGGGGGTTGGGGGGGGGGGGGTTTGGGGGGGGGGGGGGTTGGGGTCATGGGCGGGCCTCGCTCAGTCCCATCATGCCGCGGGGCGCGCAGGACCCTATGCGTCCGACCGTCGTCCGGCGAACAAGTCGAGGTCGAGCACCGCATCCGCCGCCTTCAGCGCGGCTGCAATGTCCTCGCGAAGCTTGATCAGGGTCTCGCGGCTGTCGGCTGGCTTACGGAAGCTCGGCGCTTCGAAGAGGTTGCGGCCGGTTGTCTTGGGCATCGCCAGCGTCAACCGGTCGCCCGCCGCGAGCGCCAGCGGACGACCGAAGTCGGGTCGCTCGCCCATCGCCAGCAAGCGCTCCATGAAGGCCGGGTGCAGCAGCGTGCGCGCTGCGATCTGGTCGGTAGAATAGACTTCGTAGACGCGTTCGAACACCGGGTCCTCCAGTCTGACCCGCTGGCGGCCCGCGGTGAGCATCCGATCTCGAAAATTGCCGAAGGCGCCAGCGTCCGAGACCACGGCGGTGATCGCGCCGGTATCCCGAGGCAGGGTAACGGCGACCACCAGGCCGTCAAAGGTGGTTCGCTGGCTCTTGCCCGATCCCTGGGTGAGTTTCAGCTCGACAATGTCGAGCGGCAAGCCACGATACGTCCCCACCAGTTCGTCGTCGGCGTGCACCGCATCGAAGTCGCGGAAGACATGCTCGGCCCTCAAGAGCGCCATGTCGGGTGCAACGGCCGGGCGGTAGGTGAGATCCCCGAAGCTGGCCGCGAGCCGCGGCAGGACGCGCTGCTTGTAAAGCCGACCGTAAGCGTTGGAGAGCTGAAGCGAGGCCCAGAGATAGCCGCCGAGGCCAGGCACGATGACCAGTGCGACGAGATCGCCTGGATCGCCTGGATCGGCGCTGAACTGGCCATAGATCCACACCGCCAGGCCAAGCGCGACGCACAGCGGCACGCGCCACGTCGCGCGGGCATTGATCTGACGGACGGTCTCGCGGCGGCTGGTTTCCAGCTCGGACAGAATGTCGGCCAACGCGGCGGCGATGGCGTCACCGGCCGCGAGGTCGGGGGGCGACGGCGGCTTGGGCGGAACCATCATCCGGATCGCCAGCCAGGCGCCGCCGCCGGTCATCATGAGGCCGATGAAAAGTCCGACGAAGACGCCGGTCAAGACGCCCTCGAGCCCCGGCGTCTTGCGCATGCTGCCGATCAGGATGGCGATCCAGGTCAGGACGCCGACCAGACCGCCGGCGGCAAGAATATTGCGCGCGGTTCGGCTGCGTTGCGCCAGATCCTCGGTGAGGATCCGCGTGTCGGCGGCCGGCGGAGATGAGGGGAGAAGCGCCATGGTCCCACCCTAGCCTGCGCGAATTGCCCTTGCGAAGCATACCATGGCTGTCTCATCCTCGCCAAAAGACCGAGGGAAACGCCATGGCCTATGCCGGCAGCCGTCTGATCCATGACGCCGACAGCCACTTGATGGAGCTGCCGGACCAGCTCGACGCCTTTCTCGATCCAAGGTTTCGCGCCGCCTATGACGCCTTGCCCAAGCTCGCCAAGCGCAACGATGCGTACGTCGGCGACGCGCGCGCCAAGCAGTCCGACGCCGCGTTCCGCGCCTCGGCTGACGACAACATCATGCTGCGCAAGAACTACGAGGCGCTGGGCGCCTTCATCAAGCAGGACCGGCCACGCGCTCTCGACAATCTTGGCTTCGCCAGCCAGCTCGTCTTTACCACCTGGTGTCTCAACAATTTTGGTCTTGAAAAACCCGGTGAGACCGAGCTCGCCTATGCGACGGCGACGGCGCACAACCGTATGATGGTCGACTTCTGTTCGGTTGACCGCCGTTTCCTCGGCACGGCCCAGGTCCCGTTGCTCGACATCGACCGATCGGTCGCCCACGCCCGCGCCGCCATCGATATGGGCCTCAAGGCGCTTCTGATCCCGTCGCGGCCGCAGCGCCGATCGGCCAGCCATGTCGGCCACGACCCGATCTGGGCGATGGCCCAGGAAGCGGGCCTGCCCATCCTTTTCCATGTTGGCGACGAACGGAAGCTCGATCCTGAGTATTTCGACAACGGACTGCCGCGGGTGAAGGACTTCCACGGCGGGGAAGAGAACTTCACCTCGGTGTCCTACATGCCCATCCCGCACTCGGCCGAATTGACGCTGGCGGCGATGATCATCGACGGCGTCATGGACCGTTTCCCGAACCTCAAATTTGGCGTGATCGAGTTGGGCGCGAGCTGGCTCCCCGGCTGGATGCGCAACCTCGACGGCGCCGCCTCGGCCTTCGCACGGAATGAAGAGCGATTGCAGAAGCTGTCGATGAAACCCTCCGAATTTGTGCGTCGCCAGGTGCGTGTGACGCCCTATCCGCACGAGGATGTCGGGTGGCTGGTCGCCAACGCCGGCGAGGACATCTTTCTGTTCTCCTCCGATTATCCGCATGTCGAGGGCGGCCGGAATCCGCTGAAGCGCTTCAACGACAGCCTTGCGGGCGCCTCCTCCCGGGCCGTCGACCGGTTTTATTGCGACAACTTCATCGACCTGATGGGCGAGGGCCTCACCCCCGACCTGCGCCGCCCGAAACGGCTGGTGGCGGCTTAGGCGGCGGATGCTGCGGGATCGCTCGCAACCCCATCCCTGCGGCGTATGAGCTCCGGGGCTTCCCTTTTGTCGCCTAAAGCGCTTTCTACGCGAATCCGGCCGGCCGCGACCTCGAAAGAGCGTCTGGACGGGCCCTTCTGGAGTTTCTGAGATGATCGAATCCTTCCGCAACCTCGCCACCTCGATGCGCATCTACCAGCGCAACGTGTCCGGCCGGAAATTCGAGCCTGAAGCGCCTTACATGAAATTCGTGGTCAAGCCGGGCGACATCTGCCTGCACTTTGGCGGCTCGGATGGGCGCCATTCCTACTTGATGTCCCAGCTCATCGGCCCGACCGGCAAGGTCCATGTCTATGAGCCGTCGAACTATTCCTACGCCATCATGTCCCGCCTGATCCGGTGGCATAACCTCAAGAATGTGACGCCGCACAACGCTGCGATCGGCGACCATGAAGGCTCGATGGTGCTCTCGGTGCCGCGCAAGATGTCGGGCCATCTTGGCCGGGCCTACGGCGTGGTGACCGACATTGGCGGCACGGCGTCCGATGAGAAGCTGGCGACCGGCAACAAGACCGAATTTGTCGACCAGCCGACCGCCGTGGTCTCGCTCGATGGCCTGATGGCCGCCGAGAAGCTGGCCAAGGTCGACTTTATCCGATGCGACGTCGAAGGCGCCGAGATCAAGTTGATCGAGGGCGGCCGCAAGACGCTCGAGCGCGATCTGCCGAGCCTGCTGATCGAAATCCACCCCTTCTCGCTGCAACGCAATTTTAGCTCGTCGGCCGAAGCGGTGCGCGACTACTTCATCCGCCTTGGTTACCGCATGTGGCAGCTCAACGACGATGACAGCCAGATGTTCGAATCGACCCAGATCGATCCCAAGCGCCGCTGGAAGGATTACTATCTGATCCACCCCAGCCGTGGCCCGAACCTGCCCGATGGCATGTTCCGCAAGGCGTTCTTGTCCTGAACGGCTCGGGCTGCGGGCGCCACGAAACCGCGCTGCGTTGCGACCCTGCCGGTTACGAAGCGCTGCTCCTTGCCGGTTATTTCCGGAGCGCCGTGATCCGAGCGCCGTGATCCGAGCGCCATGATCCGAGCGCCATGATCCGAGGGATGCGCGATTTCCCGTCGGCGGTGGGCGGGACCGCCGCCGGACGGCTCGGACTCGACTTCGACGCCGGCCTGCGCGACAAAGAGTACATAACAGGAACTCGCGAGCGTCGGTCGTGATTGGTCTCAGCTCCCCCGTGTCACAGCCCTTTGGCGATCGCGTTCCCAACGGGCGCGCCGCCGAGATTGTGCGCGGGGTTCAACGCATGCTGGCCGACTTGGGGTTCGCCTCGCTCGCCGAGGTCACCCTCTCCAACTGGCGGCGCGCCGATGTCATGGCCCTGGGGATCAAGGGCGAGATCGTCATCGTCGAGGTGAAATCCTGTCTGCAGGATTATGCGACCGACCAGAAATGGCCCGAATACGCACCTTACTGCGATCGTTTCTTCTTCGCCGTCGACTGCGATTTCCCGCAGGAGCATATCCCGGATGATGTCGGCCTGATCGTCGCCGATCTGTTCGGCGGGGCGATCCTGCGCCAGGCCGCGCCTGCGCCGCTCAACGCGGCGCGCCGCAAGGCTGTGACATTGAGCTTTGCCCGCCTGGCGGCGGCCCGCCTGATGCGCCTGAAGGAAGGATCAGGCGGCGCCGACCCTGCGGACCCCCGCATCGACTAGGCCGCTCGCCTTATGTGTTTTTCTATCCTCGCTTCATTAGCCTCTCTGGTCGAATGATCGCCCGTCATGCCGCTCAGCTTCCCCATCGCACAAAGTGCTCGCGCCGCTCTCGACGAGGAGAAGGCCGCCCGCACCCTGGCGGAGGCGCGCGAACTGGCGGGCGGATCGGTGACGCTGGTATCGGAATGGTTGCGGCCGACCCCGGGCGAGCGCGAAGCGATGCAAGGCAAGGCCGACGCCGGTGTCGCGCGCGGTTTCGTCCAGCTCTACGAGGACGCCAAGGGCCGGCCGGTGATCGCCGTTACCTTCTGGAAGCTGCAGCGCGCAGAGCCCGCGCCTGCCAAGGCTTCGGCAAAGACCGGCGGCCGCAAAGGAAAAGCCAAGTCCGACGCCGACGCGGCCCCGCCGCCGAGCGAGGACCACACCGATGATCTTTATTTCGCCAAGCCGGGCTCGCGGACCAGAAAGCGCAAGCGCAGCGGCGATCCCAACCAACTCGACCTGTTCACCGGCCCCGACCAGCAGGGCAATGAAAGCCGCGATCCCCACAATCCCTTCGTGGTCATCGTCGAGGAAGAGGGTGACGGGGCAACCTTTGGCCTGGCCCAGGAAGCCCGCGAAAAGGCCGAACCGGAGAAGTCCTGAGCGGCTCGCCTGCGCCTCGCTCCAAACAACCGAAGAAACAACCCGGGGCGCGGCAATTCACGGGCGGCGTGAACCGGCATAGGCTCGCAACGTGGAAGGCTGGACCTAGTCATGCAATCGGACGGCACCGAGCCGAAGGCGCTGGTGAGTGAGGCGCGCGGCGCCGGCGACGCGCTCAGCGACGTCGAGCGGCAGCGATTCTGCGACCTGCTGGTCGCCGTCGCCGTCGACAAGGATCGACAAGCCTATTCCGAGCTTTTTGCCTATTATGCGCCGCGGGTGAAATCCTATCTGATGCGCCTCGGCGCTGACGGCGGATCGGCCGAGGAGATCGCCCAGGACGTGATGGTGACGGTCTGGCGCAAGGCCGAGCTGTTTGACCGCAATCAGGCGTCGGTTTCGACGTGGATCTTCCGCATCGCCCGCAACCGGCGGATCGACGTGTTTCGCCGGTCGAAGAAGCCTGATCTTGATCCTGAAGAGCCGATGATCCTGCCAGCAGGTGTCGAGGCGCCGGGCGACCGGCTGGAGGCGATGGAGACCGAGGTGCGGGTGCGGGCGGCGCTGAAGGAGCTGCCGGAAGAACAGCTGGCGATGCTCAAGCTTGCCTTCTACGAGGGCCTGTCGCACCGCGAGATCGCCGACAAGCTGGATGTGCCGTTGGGCACCGTGAAATCGCGCATCCGGCTCGCCTTTCTCAAAATGAAAACGAAGCTCGACAATGCGTGATCCGGCAGGTGATCCAGCGGGGAAACCGAAGCGTACACAGCTTGTCGGCGGGATTAAGACCCCTCTCCGGTCCCGGACTTGCGGAGCGACCAGATGATCAGGATCGCCAATGGTCCGCATCTCGATGATGAAAGCCGAGCGATGCTGGCCTCGGGCCGGGCCAACGCGTCCGTCGCGCTGTTGATCGACACCGTCGTCGAAATGCGCGGTCTCGACGATCAACTGGGCGAGGCGTTCGCCGGAACAAGTCTCGAGGTGGAAGCGCCAGCCGAGATGCGCCTCGACGCGCTGGAGCGCGCCTTTGGCGCCATCGACAGCGGGCTCGGCGGTGAAACTGCTCTCGCCCCAGCCTACCAGGAACTGATCCGTTTGCCGGCGCAACTCAGCGAGGCGATCCGCAAGGCGGAAGCCGGCAAGGGTTGGAAATCAATCGGCTATGGCGTCCGCCAGCTGCCGCTCGGAGAGGCCGGCGGCGTCAACGCCGAGATCCTGCGCATACCGCCGGGCGTCGCGACGCCGAAGCACACCCACCGCGGCCGCGAATATACCCTCTGCTTGGTCGGGACATTTTCTGACGCGACCGGCAGTTACGGTCCCGGCGATATCGCTTACGCCGATGCTTCGGTTACCCACCAGCCGACCGCCAGCTGTGACGGTGGTCCGGTCTTCGTGCTGGCGATCACCGACGGCGGCCTCAAGCTCACCGGTCTCATCGGCGTGCTCCAGCGCCTGGCCGGAAACTAGGCCGGAAACCAGGCCGGAAACTAGGCCGGAAACCAGGCCGGAAACCAGGCCGGAAACCAGGCCGGCAACCAGGCCGGCAACCAGGCCGGCAACCAGGCCGGCAACCAGGCCGGCAACTAGGTCGGCGGCGCGCCAGTCAGCGGATAGACCGCCTGCTCGAGATAGCGGCTGCCATGCTTTGTCGCGTGCGAGGAATACATGGCGAAATGGTCAACCCAGAACAGATCGGTCTCGAACGCGCCGAGGGCCTGCTGATAGGCCGCGACCTGCGTATCGGTCGTCCCGTGCAGGGAGGCCAAGGTCACATGCGGCCTGAACGTGCGGCTCTCCGGGGCAAGGCCGACGCGGCGCGCAGCGGTCTCACAGCCAGTGGCGATGCGCGCGAGGGCGGGCGGCGCCTCGGCGCCGACCCAGACGGCGCTGGGCTCGCGTCCGCCAAAGCTGCCGGCGTCCTTCAGCCACATCTCGAACGGCGCTGCGATGATCTGGCCGAGTTCATGGTCGAGGTCGCGAGCCAGCGCCTCGTCGATCTCGCCAAAGAAACGCAGCGTCAGGTGAAACGTCTCCAGCGGCCGCCAGGACGCGCCAGGAAGGTTGCGCTGGAGCAGGACAAGTCGCGCGGCGACGTCGTCTGGCGCAGGGATGGCGAGGAACAGGCATAGCGTCATGGGATCGTCTTTGGAGCCGATTAACCGAGGCGGAGAGGCCAGAATCCTGATCGCAGGCGGTCCGGCGCCGAAAACCGTCCTCAGACGTTTACGAAACGAACACCCCACCCCGTCAAGAATAGGCCCCAATGGCGCTGTAGTTTCCCGCTTCACGGACGCGTCAGACGGAACCTGGAAAACCCCGGTTCTTCTTGCATTACAGGGGTTTCATCCCCATTGTTTCCACAGTCGGCCTTGCGTCTCGCGGGGCCTTTGAAGAGGTAGAAACATCCATGGCTGACTTCCAGTCTGTCCAGGGCCGCCCGGCGGTCGGAACAGCCGACATGTCGGTCGATGCCGGCCTGCGCGGCTTCATGCTGGGCGTTTACAACAAGATGGGCCTCGGGCTCGTCCTGTCGGCGGTCCTCGCCTATGTGGCGGGCACGGTCGCGCCAGTTTCGGCGTTCGTCTTCGGTACGCCCTTCCTCTACGTCGTGATGTTCGGACCGCTGGCCATCCTGCTGGTCTCGGCATTCGCGATGCGCAATCCCTCGCCCCTGGCCTCCGGTCTGATTTACTGGTCGGTGGTCTCGTTGATCGGGATCAGTCTCGGTTACTGGTTCCTCGCCGCGATGCACGGACGCATTGCCGGCGGGATCGAGGCTGGCATGCTCACCATCGTCAAAGCCTTTTTG
>JANMWT010000405.1:0-13418 GCA_031394145.1 Alphaproteobacteria bacterium
GCGGCCTTCCCGATGCGCGGAAAGCCCGCCGGAAGGGCGAGCCTACTCTGCAACCGCTTCTTCGGCGACCGGCCTGGTCACAGTAACTTTGCCGCCCGCCTTTTCGACCGCTGCAATAGCAGCCTTCGAGGCGCCGGCCACGACCAGTTCAACTTTGGACTTGATCTCGCCTTTTGCAAGGAGGCGAACGCCATCCTTGCTGCGACGCAGCAATCCGGCCGCGATCAACACCGCCGCGTCGATCGGTTTCTTGGCGTCGAGCTTGCCGGCTTGCACAGCGGCTTCGATCCGCCCAATGTTCACCCAGGCAAATTTCTCGGGCCTGTGAGGCGTGAAGCCGCGCTTGGGCAAGCGCATGTAGATCGGCATCTGGCCCCCCTCGAAGCCGTTGACGGCTACGCCGCGGCGAGCCTTCTGGCCCTTCACGCCGCGTCCACCCGTCTTGCCCTTGCCCGAGCCTACGCCGATGCCGAGGCGCATCCGCGTCTGGCGGGCGCCGGGATTGTCCGAGATCTGGTTCAGTTTCATGTCACGCTCCAGAAGCAAGCGGCCCGAAGACCGTCGCCTCGATAATTCAGGTCTAGCCGACGATCTCGACCAGGTGCTGCACTTTGGCGATCATGCCGCGCACAGCCGGGGTGTCTTCGAGTTCGCGGGTCCGCTGGATGCGGTTGAGGCCGAGGCCGATCAGCGTCGAGCGCTGAGTGCCGTCGCGGCGCTGCGGGCTACGGATCTGGCGGACCGTCAGGGTCTTCTTGGCTGCCATCGTCGTTCTCCGGTTTCTCGATCCGCCTACTGGACGACTTCGGCGTTGCCGGAGCCATCCGTGCGGCGGGCGATGACATCTTGCACCTTCAGGCCGCGCTTGGACGCAATCTGGCGGGGCGAGGTTTGGTGCTTCAGCGCATCGACCGTGGCGCGAACCATGTTGTAGGGATTTGAAGAGCCGATCGACTTGGCCACGACATCTTTGATGCCAAGAACATCGAAGACCGCGCGCATCGGGCCGCCGGCGATGACGCCGGTGCCGGCAGGCGCAGAGCGCATGTAGACCTTGCCAGCGCCCCAGCGTCCTGCTCCGTCATGGTGGAGCGTGCGGCCCTCGCGCAGCGGCACGCGGATCATCGACTTGCGAGCTTCCTCGGTCGCTTTGCGGATCGCCTCGGGAACTTCGCGGGCCTTGCCATGACCGAAGCCGATGCGGCCCTTCTGGTCGCCCACGACGACGAGAGCTGCGAACGCGAAGTTCTTGCCGCCCTTCACCACCTTGGCGACGCGGTTGATCGCGACGAGCTTGTCGACGATCTCCGACTGTTCGCGGTCTTCGTCGCGGCCCCTGCGTCCGCCCCGTTCGCCTCGTTCGCGCGCCATGAGCGTCTCCCTAGAATTTCAGTCCGCCCTCGCGGGCGGCTTCGGCGAGCGCTTTCACGCGGCCATGGAACAGGTAACCGCCGCGGTCGAAGACGACGTCGGAGACGCCAGCCTTCTTCGCGCGCTCGGCGATGAGCTTGCCGACGGCGCCGGCAGCGTCGGTCTTGCCGCCCTTAACGCCCTCTTCGAGGGTGGAGGCGTGAGCCAGCGTGACGCCCTTGGCGTCGTCGATGAGCTGGACGGAGATGTGCTTGAGCGAGCGCGACACCGACAGGCGCGGCTTGCCGTCCGCAACGCTGCGGAGCTTGGTGCGGACGCGCTGGGCGCGGCGGGCTCGTTTTTCGAGGCTGGTGAGAGACATGGCTTACTTCTTCTTGCCTTCCTTGCGGCGGACGAATTCGCCCACCTTGCGCACGCCCTTGCCCTTGTAGGGTTCGGGCGGACGGAAGCCGCGGATTTCAGCGGCGACCTGGCCAACCTTCTGCTTGTCGGGGCCTGAGATCTTGATCTCGGTCGGCTTGGCCGAAGCGAAGGTGATGCCCTGGGGCGCCTTGTAGACGATCGGGTGCGAGTAGCCGAGCGAGAGCTCGAGGTCCTTGCCTTTCAGCGCGGCGCGATAGCCGACGCCAAGCAGTTCGAGATCTTTCTCGAAGCCCTTGGTGACGCCTTTCACCATGTTGGCGATGTTGGCGCGCGCTGTTCCCCACATCGCCTTGGACTTGCGATCCTCGGCGTCGCGCGGCGTGACGTGCACCTCGCCCTTCTCGAACTTCACTGAAACGTCCTCGGTGAGGATCATCTTCAGTTCGCCCTTAGGGCCCTTCACGGTGATCAGCTCGGAGGTGACCTTGATGTCCACCCCGGCTGGCGCCGCAACTGCTAGTTTTCCAATCCTCGACATCGTCTCTCCTCCTGGTCCCCTACGAGACCCGGCACAGAATTTCGCCGCCGACATTCTGGGTGCGTGCGTCGTTGTCCGACATCACGCCCTTGGGCGTCGACAGGATCGAGATGCCGAGGCCATTGCGGACCAGCGGCAGATCGGTCACCGCAGAATAAACCCGGCGGCCAGGCTTAGAGATGCGGCGGATTTCCGAAATGACCGGAGCGCCGTCATAGTATTTGAGCTCGATGTCGAGTTCCTTGCGGCCCTCTTTCTCGATTTCCGACCAGCCGCGAATATAGCCTTCGCGCTGCAACACCTCGAGAACGCGCACGCGCATCTTCGAGGCTGGCGTCGACACCGTGGAGCGTCCACGCGTCTGGGCGTTGCGGATCCGGGTCAGCATATCGCCCAGGGGATCGTTCATCATCATCTTGCGATCCTCCCCTTACCAGCTCGACTTGACGAGGCCGGGAATGAACCCGTTGGCCCCGTAATCGCGAAGCGCAATCCGCGACATTCTGAGTTTCCGATAGACGCCACGCGGACGTCCCGAGATCTCGCAACGGTTGCGGACCCGGTTGGCCGCAGAGTTGCGCGGCAGCTTGGCCAGCTTGATGCGAGCTTCAAAACGCTCCTCGAGCGACAGGCTCTCGTCGAGAGCCATCGCCTTCAGATCCGCGCGCTTTTCGGCAAACGCTTCAACCATGCGCTTGCGCCGGTTGTTCTTTTCGATTGAGCTTTTTTTCGCCATCTCGTCTCTCCAGCGCGCTCTAGTTGCGGAAGGGAAAGCCAAACTCCGTGAGGAGGGCTTTCGCTTCTTCGTTCGTGCGCGCCGTCGTGCACACAATGATGTCCATGCCCCAGATCTGGTCGACCTGGTCGTAGTTGATTTCCGGGAACACGATGTGTTCCTTCATGCCCATGGCGAAGTTGCCGCGGCCATCGAAACTCTTGCTGTTGAGGCCGCGGAAGTCCTTCACCCGCGGCAGGGCGATCGTGGTGAGACGATCGACGAACTCGTACATTCGTTCGCGGCGGAGCGTGACCTTGCAGCCCACCGTCATGCCTTCGCGCAGCTTGAAGCTGGCGATCGACTTGCGCGAAATGGTCTCGAGCGGCTTCTGGCCGGAGATCGCAGCGAGATCCGCCATTGCGGTGCGGATCTTCTTCGAGTCCGACACGGCTTCACCAACGCCCATATTGATCACGACCTTGTCGAGGGCCGGTATCTGCATGGGGTTGCCGTAGCCGAATTGCTCTTTCAGCTTGTCGCGGATCGACTTGGTATACAGCGTCTTGAGCCGCGGTGTGTATTGCGCCTCAGGCATCGATACTCTCCCCGGACCGCTTCGCGACGCGCACCTTGCGTCGTTTGTCGCCCGTTCCTTCAAACTTGAAACCCACTCGCGTCGCCTTGCCGTCCGACGGATCGACATGCGCAACGTTGGAAACGTGGATCGGCGCCTCGATGCGCTTGATCCCGCCTTGGGGGTCGGCCTGCGTCGCCTTCTGGTGTTTCACCTTGATGTTCACGCCCGAAACCACAACGCGGTTCTCAGTCGGGATGGCCCTGACGACCTCCCCTTTCGTGCCTTTGTATTTGCCCGAAATGACGACGACCTTGTCGCCCTTCTTGATCTTGGCGGCCATGACTAGAGGACCTCCGGGGCGAGCGAGATGATCTTCATGTGGTTCTTAGCGCGGAGTTCGCGCGGGACCGGTCCGAAGATGCGCGTGCCAATCGGCTCGTTCGCGTTGTTCACCAGCACGGCGGCGTTGGTGTCGAAGCGGATCACCGAGCCGTCGCGGCGCTGGATGCCCTTGGCGACGCGGACGACGATGGCGCGACGCACATCGCCCTTCTTCACCTTGCCCTTGGGCGCAGCTTCCTTGATCGAGACGACGATCACGTCGCCGACGCTGGCGTAACGACGATGGGAGCCGCCCAGCACCTTGATGCACTGGACCCGACGGGCGCCGGAATTGTCCGCGACCTCGAGATTTGATTGCATCTGGATCATGCGGTTTTTCCTTCAGCCGACACGATCTCCCAGCGCTTCAGCTTGGAGCGCGGCGGACACTCGCGGATCTCGACCTTCTGGCCTTCCACCGCGGCATTGTTCTCGTCGTGCGCATGGTAGTGTTTCGAGCGGCGCACGATCTTCTTGAACAGCGGGTGGACGTACGTGCGGTCGATACGCACTACAGCGGTCTTGTCCATCTTGGTGGAGATGACCACGCCTTCCATAACTCGCCTGGGCATGACTGGTGTTCCTTCAGGCCGCAGTGGCTTTGGATTTTTCGGAAAGGATCGTCTCGATCCTGGCGATATCCCGACGCACTTCGCGCACGCGCGAGGTTTTTTCCAGCTGGCCCGTGGCCTTCTGGAAACGCAGGTTGAATTGTTCCTTCTTCAGCCGCGTCAGGTCATCGCGCAGCTGGTCAGGCGTCTTGTGACGGATGTCTTCGATCTTCATCGCGGGCATTAGACGGCTCCCCGGGTGATGATTTTGGTCTTGATCGGCAGCTTGGCGGCGCCGAGACGCAGCGCTTCGCGCGCAACGACATCCGGCACGCCGTCGATTTCAAACATGATCCGGCCCGGCTTGACGCGAGCGACCCAGAATTCCGGGTTGCCCTTGCCCGAGCCCATGCGGACCTCGTTGGGCTTCTGCGAGACCGGCACATCCGGGAAAATGCGGATCCAGACCTTGCCGACCCGTTTCATCTCGCGGGTCACGGCGCGGCGGCACGCTTCGATCTGGCGCGCGGTGACGCGTTCAGGCTCGGTCGCCTTCAGGCCATGGCTGCCAAACGCCAGCGAGAAGCCGGCTTTGGCGTTGCCATGGATCCGGCCCTTGAAGGCCTTGCGGAACTTGGTTCGCTTGGGCTGAAGCATCTTCGCAGGTCCTTAGGCGTTAGCGCCGGGCTGGCGGTCGCGGCGCGGACGGCTGTCGCCGGTCGCTTCCTGTTTCTTGTCGAGCGCCATCGGGTCGTGCTCCATGATCTCACCTTTGAAGATCCAGCACTTGATGCCGATGATGCCGTAGGTCGTCTTGGCTTCCGCCGTGCCGTAATCGATGTCGGCGCGCAGCGTGTGCAGCGGCACCCGGCCCTCGCGATACCATTCCGTGCGAGCGATCTCGGCCCCGCCGAGGCGGCCAGCAACGGTAAGGCGAATGCCCTGCGCGCCCATCCGCATCGTCGTCTGCATCGCGCGCTTCATGGCGCGCCGGAAAGAAACGCGGCGCTCGAGCTGGCGAGCGACGTCTTCGGCCACCAGGTTCGAATCGATCTCGGGTTTGCGAATCTCGACCAGGTTGAGGAACACCTCATCCTTGCAGAGTTTCGAGATTTCCTTGCGCAGCGTCTCGATGTCCGCGCCTTTTTTTCCGATCACCATGCCCGGACGAGCGGTGTGAACGGTGATGCGGCATTTCTTGTGCGGACGTTCGATGATCACCCGGGACACGCCAGCCTGCTTCAGCTTGTCCTTGATGAACTTGCGGATCTTGATGTCTTCGTGCAGCAGCCGACCGAAGTCGGAGCTGTCAGCATACCACCGGCTGTCGGACGTGCGGTTCACGCCGAGGCGGAAGCCGATCGGATTGATCTTCTGACCCATTATGCGGCCTCGGAGGTTTGCGCGACGGCGGAGGTGTCGCGCAGGACGATGGTGAGCTGGGAGAACGGTCGCTCGACCCGGGCGCCGCGGCCGCGCGCACGCGCATGCATCCGCTTCATCACCAGGTTCTTGCCGACATGAGCTTCAGCGACGACCAGGCTGTCGATGTCGAGGCCATGGTTGTTGTCAGCGTTGGCGACGGCAGACTTCAGCAGCTTCAGCACGTCGATCGAGGCGCGCTTGCGCGAAAATTCCAGTTCAGCCATCGCCTTCTCGGCCGTCAGGCCACGGATCTGCTGCGCCAGAAGGTTCAGCTTCTGCGGGCTGATCTTGTACATCCGCAGGACGGCGCGGCTCTCGTTCGAGGCCTGTTTCGGTGGGGACTTCGGCTTGCCCATGGCTATTTCTTCTTCACTTTACGGTCCGCGCCATGGCCCGTGTAAGTGCGGGTCGGAGCGAACTCGCCGAGCTTGTGGCCCACCATTTCCTCGGACACCGCGACCGGGATGAAGTTCCTGCCGTTGTGGACCTGGAAGGTCACGCCAACGAATTGCGGCAGGATGGTCGAGCGCCGCGACCAGGTCTTGACCGGCGTCGGGCGACCGGAGGCCAGCGCGGCTTCGGCTTTCTTCAGGATGTAGCCGTCGACGAACGGACCCTTCCAGACGGAGCGTGACATCTTCTTTCTCTCCGTTACTTCGCTTTGTGCCGGCGGCGCACGATCAGGCGATCCGTCGACTTGTTCTTGCGGGTTTTGGGACCGCGGGTCTTCTTGCCCCACGGCGTGACCGGGTGACGGCCGCCCGAGGTCTTGCCTTCGCCGCCGCCATGCGGGTGGTCGACCGGGTTCATGGCGACGCCGCGAACCGTCGGGCGTTTGCCCATGTGGCGTGTGCGGCCGGCCTTACCGAGCGACTCGTTCATGTTGTCGGGGTTCGACACGGCGCCGATGGTGGCCATGCAGCCTTCTGGAACCAGGCGGACTTCGCCCGAGCCGAGCTTGATCTGGGCGTAGCCTTCCGCGCGGCCGACCAACTGCGCGTAAGCGCCAGCCGAGCGGGCCATCTGCGAGCCCTTGAGCGGCTTCATCTCGATGTTGTGGATGATGGTGCCGACCGGGATCGATTTCAGCGGCAGGGCGTTGCCTGGCTTGATGTCGACGCTCTCGCCCGCGATCAGCACGTCGCCGACAGCCACACGCTGCGGAGCGATGATGTAGGTCTGGGTGCCGTCCGTATAGGTAAGAAGAGCGATGAACGCGGTGCGGTTGGGGTCATATTCCAGGCGCTCGATGGTGGCAGGCATGTCCCACTTGCGGCGCTTGAAATCGATGATGCGATAGAGCTTCTTGGCGCCGCCGCCGATGTGGCGACCGGTGACGCGACCAAGGTTGTTGCGGCCGCCGGATTTCGTCAGGCCCTCGGTGAGCGCCTTGACCGGGCGACCCTTGTGCAGACCCGAGCGGTCCACCAGCACGAGCTGGCGGCGGCCAGGCGAAGTCGGATTGAAATGCTTCAGAGCCATGATGCGATCCTCAGAGCCCCGTCGCCACGTCGATGGACTGGCCGTCCTTCAGCGTGACGATGGCCTTCTTGACGTCCGAGCGCTTGCCCAGATTGCCGCGGAAGAATTTGGATTTGCCCTTGGTCACCATGGTGTTGACCGAGGTGACGTTGACCTTGAACAGCGCTTCGATCGCTTCTTTGATCTGCGGCTTCGTCGCCGTCAGCGGCACGCGAAAGACAACCTTGTTCTGCTCCGACAGCATCGTCGATTTCTCGGTGATGATCGGCGAGGTGATCAGGCCGTAGTGGATGGTTTTGGGTTCAACAGCCATGACTTAGGCTTTCTCGGCAAAGCGGGCGTGGACGCCGTCGACCGCATCGCGGGTCAGCACCAGCGTCTTGCGGCGCATGACGTCGTAGACGTTGAGGCCAGCCAGCGGCAGGACGTCGATGTTGGGGATGTTGCGGGCAGCCTTCGCGAACTTCTCGTCAAGCGTCACGCCGCCGATAAGCAGAGCATTGACGATGCCGAGCTTCTTGAGCTGGGCGGAGAGTTCCTTGGTTTTCGCGCCGGCGAGGACGTCAATGACGATGAGCGCCTCATCCTTCACCTTGGCGGAGAGGGCGTGCTTCATCGCCAGGGCGCGGACCTTCTTTGGCAGGCCATGCGCGTGGCTATGCGGGTGCGGGCCGTGGGCCGTGCCGCCACCGACAAAGATCGGAGCGTTTCGCGAGCCGTGGCGGGCGCCGCCCGAACCCTTCTGGTTGCCGAACTTCTTGGTGGTGCGGTTGACGTTGGAACGCGACTTCGTCGCGTGCGTGCCGGCCTGGCGCTTGGACAGCTGATAGCGAACCATGCGCTGCAGGATGTCGCCGCGAATTTCGGCAATGCCGAACACCGCGTCATCGAGCTCGATGTCGCCGGCCTGCTTCGCGTCGAGTTTGACGACGGAGAGTTTCATCAGCCCTTCCCTCCCTTGAGGCCGGCCGGCTTCGGCGCGGCTTCGGGCGCTTTTGCCTTCACGGCGTCGCGGACTTCGACCCAGCCGTCAGCCGCGCCGATCACGGCGCCTTTTACGAGGATCAGCCCGCGCGCGGCGTCGGTGCGTACAATTTCAAGATTCTGGGTGGTGATGCGCTCGACGCCATAATGGCCGGCCATCTTCTTGCCCTTGAACACCCGGCCTGGATCCTGGCGCTGACCCGTCGAGCCGTGGGCGCGGTGGGTGATCGACACGCCGTGCGTGGCGCGCATGCCGCCGAAGCTCCAGCGCTTGATCGCGCCGGCAAAACCCTTGCCCTTGGAGACGCCAGCGACGTCAACCTTCTGCCCGACAACAAAATGGTCGGCGGAGAGTTCTGCGCCGACCTCGAGAAGCATGTCATCTGAAACGCGGAATTCGCGAACCATCGCCTTGGGCTCGACCTTCGCCTTGGCGAACTGGCCGCGTTCGGGCTTGGTTACGTTCTTGGCTTTCGCAGCCCCGGCGCCGAGCACCACGGCGGTATAGCCATCATTGGCCGTGCGCTTGCCGACGACTTCGCCCTTTTTCTTCACGTCGACTTCGCGCGACGCCTTGGTACGAACGCCAACCACCTGGCAGCCTTCGAGCGACAGAACGGTCACCGGCACGTGGGCGCCGTCGGCGGCGAAGACCCGCGTCATGCCGATCTTCTTGGCGAGAACTCCCGTACGCATATCAGCCGTTCCCCAGCTTGATCTCGACGGCAACGCCGGCGGAGAGGTCGAGCTTCATCAGCGCATCGACGGTCTGCGGGGTCGGGTCGACGATATCGAGCACGCGCTTGTGCGTGCGGATCTCGAACTGCTCGCGCGACGTCTTGTCGATATGGGGCGAGCGGTTGACGGTGAACTTCTCGATGCGGGTCGGCAGCGGGACCGGACCGCGGACCTGAGCGCCGGTGCGCTTGGCGGTCGAAACGATCTCGCGGGCCGACATGTCCAGGGCCCGGTGGTCGAAGGCCTTGAGCCGGATGCGGATATTCTGCTGAGCCATCGGTTCCACCGAAACAAAACATGACGACCAAGCCGGGTTACGTCTCCCAGCGGGCCGTCGTGCAGATGAATTTTGCCTTTTCGCACCCGGACACTGCGTTTGACCCGATCGAAACCGGGCACAGCCAGCGCCTATGAGCGAGCCGGGGTTCTATGCTTGGCCTTTTCTCGCGTCAAGCGTTTGGAACCGGAAAAGCCGGCCAGAACGCCGCGGGCGGCCAATCGGTCGAAAATCCCCGGAAATCCAGTGTTTCAAGACCCTTCAGCCGTCGCTGTAGGGACCCGCTGCGCGTCCCGCGACGACGTCCGTGCGAGCGACGATCAGCTCCCGGCGGGACCGCAGCGCGAGGGTCTCAGAATCGGCGCCATAGGCCTCGAAAGCGGCCTGGTCTGGGAAGCTGACGATATGAAGCTCGAAAGGCGGCCCCCCCTCCCCCGGCGTCCGCCGCTCCTCCGGCGACCGGCCCGCCGCCGGGGCCCACGCCATCCAAGGGGGCGAGGCGGACCGCCAGGTCAATCCGACCGCCATGGCGGGCCAAGATCCGGGCCGCCTCCCGCTCGAAGGCCTCGAACGCAGCCGCTTTGCCCGGATGAACCCAAAGGGTGACCACCCGGATCAGCCGTCCCGTCGCATCTCCATCTTCCCTTGCGTAAACCAATTTAACCTCGCCATCGCTCTTGCCGAGCGGCTTGGGCTGACCCGACCCACCATAGTGTGGATGTGGAAGCAGGGAATTCCGAAGGGGGGCATCGTGACGCGTTTTTCGCTGGTGCTGCTGCCTGCCGTGGCCGCGGCGCTTATGAGCGGCTGTTCGCCGCGGGACAGCGTTGCGCGGATGTGCACGGACGGCAACGGCCGCCGGGTTGAGGACAACCAGTGTCAAACCTCCGGCTCGCGCGGGTATGTCGGCGGCAGCTTTTACCACTGGTATTACCTGAGCCGCGGAGGCGCGCAGCCGGCGGCGGTTGGCGACGTCGTTTCGAATGGAAGCTACTCGCAGCCCCCAGGGGCGGGTTCCTTCTCAAGCGTCAGCGAGCGCGGCGGCTTCGGCGCCGAGGGCGCGGCCCACGCCTCGGGCAAGGGCGCCGGCGAATGAGACGCCAGACGCATGCGCCGCGCGTGGACTGGCAGGCGAAGGTCGAGGAGATCGGCTTGATCTGGCATACCGCCGGCGGCCCCTACTGGGACGAGCGCTCCAGCTACGTCTTTTCGCGGGAGCAGATCGCGGCGATCGAAAGCGCCTCGGCCGAGCTCTACCGCCTGTTCCTCGAAGCGGGTCAAGATATCGTCGAGCGTAATCTGCTGTCCGAGTTCGGCATTCCGGCCTGGGCAGCCGGTCTGATCCGCGAAACCTGGGACGCCGAGCCCCCTGCCCTCAACTATGGCCGCTTCGATCTTGGCTATGACGGCTCCTCGCCGCCCAAGCTGTTCGAGTTCAACTGCGATACGCCGACATCGCTGTTCGAGGCTTCGGTGGTGCAGTGGTTGTGGAAGGAGGAGGTCTTTCCGGGAGCAGACCAGTTCAACAGCATCCACGAGCGCCTCATCGCCAAGTGGCGTGACCTGAAGCCGCTGCTGCCTTCGCCGCTCTATTTCGCCCATGCCGATGAGGACAGCGGCGAGGACATGCTGACGACCACCTATCTACACGACACGGCGCGCGAGGCTGGCATCGTGAGCGAACCGATCCTGATGAGCGACATTGGCTGGAATGCCGGCCGCGGCTGCTTCACCGATCTGCAAGAGCGCCAGATCGGCGCTCTCTACAAGCTTTATCCGTGGGAATGGATCGTCGCGGAGACATTCGGGCGGAACATTCCGAACAGCAAACCCATGCTCTGGATCGAACCCATCTGGAAGATGATGTGGAGCAACAAGCGCATCCTCACTATCTCTGGTGGCGCTATCCCGATCATCCCAATCTGCTGCCGGCATTCGACCATCCGAACGGAATGACCAGCTTCGCGCGCAAGGCCTGCCTGTCGCGCGAGGGGGCCAACGTCCAGATCGTCCGGAATGGCGAAGAGGTTGAGCGCCCCGAAAGCGCGTACGGAGACGGCCCGGTGATCTATCAGGCGCTCTACGACCTGCCGCTGACCGACGGAGGCTATCCCGTCATCGGTTCGTGGATCGTCGACGGCGAGCCCGCCGGCATGGGCATTCGCGAAGCCGGCCTGGTCACCGGTAACCTGGCGCGGTTTATCCCGCACATCATCCAGGATTAGGCGCAACGCCAAAGCGAAAGGGCGCCGGTTGCCCGACGCCCTTCCTTCGTTCCGATACTGGCCCGCTGACGGGCCGAGGTCGCCAGTCGAGGTGGTTACTCGAGGATTTTCGCGACGACGCCCGAACCGACCGTCCGACCGCCTTCACGGATGGCGAAGCGCTGCTTTTCTTCGAGCGCAATCGTCGAGATCAGCTCGACTTTCAGTTTCAGGTTGTCGCCAGGCATGACCATCTCTGTGCCAGCCGGCAGCTCGACGATGCCGGTCACGTCCGTGGTCTGGAAGTAGAACTGCGGACGATAGTTGGCGAAGAACGGCGTGTGACGACCGCCTTCTTCCTTGGTGAGGATGTAGACCTCGGCTTCGAACTTCTTGTGCGGCTTCACCGTGCCCGGCTTGCACAGCACCTGACCGCGCTCGACCTGTTCGCGGTCGATACCGCGGAGCAGCGCGCCGACGTTATCGCCAGCCTGGCCCTGATCGAGCAGCTTGCGGAACATCTCGATGCCCGTGCAGGTGGTTTTCTGGGTGTCGCGGAGGCCGACGATTTCGAGTTCGTCGCCAACTTTGACGATGCCGCGGTCGATGCGGCCCGTGGTGACCGTGCCGCGGCCCGAGATCGAGAACACGTCCTCGATGTGCATCATGAACGGCTGGTCGATCGGGCGTTCCGGCGTCGGGATGTAGGTGTCAACCGCTTCCATGAGCGCCAGGATCGACTTCTCGCCGATTTCCGGGTCACGATTTTCAACTGCGGCAAGCGCCGAGCCCGGGACGATCGGGATCGTGTCGCCCGGGAAGTTGTAGGTCGACAGGAGTTCGCGGACTTCGAGTTCGACGAGTTCCAGCAATTCCTTGTCGTCGACCATGTCGACTTTGTTCAGGTACACAACCAGCGCCGGCACGCCGACCTGGCGGGCGAGCAGGATGTGCTCGCGGGTCTGGGGCATCGGACCGTCGGCGGCCGACACGACCAGGATGCCGCCGTCCATCTGGGCGGCGCCGGTGATCATGTTCTTCACGTAGTCAGCGTGGCCGGGGCAGTCGACGTGGGCGTAGTGGCGCGCCTTGGTCTCGTACTCGACGTGGGCGGTGTTGATCGTGATGCCGCGAGCCTTTTCTTCGGGGGCCGCGTCGATCTCGTCATACTTTTTCGCCGTTGCGCCGCCAGACTTCGCCAGAATGATCGTGATCGCTGCGGTCAGCGTCGTCTTGCCATGGTCGACGTGACCGATGGTGCCGACGTTTACGTGCGGCTTGGTGCGCGCGAATTTTTCCTTGGCCATGTTCTTTTACTCCGTAGCTCCGATTTGGGGCGAGGGGGTCGTCAGACCCCGCCTGCATCACCCGCTGAGTTTCTCGATGACTTCCTTGGCGACGGCGTTCGGCACCGCCTCGTAGTGGTCGAACTGCATCGTGTAGTTTGCCCGGCCCTGCGTTGCGGAGCGCAGGTTGTTCACATAGCCGAACATGTTGGCAAGGGGGACCATCGCATTGACCACGGTGGCGTTGCCGCGCATCTCCTGGCCCTGGATCATGCCCCGACGCGAGTTGAGGTCGCCGATCACGGTGCCGACATAGTCTTCCGGCGACACACCTTCGACCTTCATGATCGGCTCAAGCAGTTTCATCTGGACCCGATCCGACGCTTCGCGGAAGGCGGCGCGCGCGGCGATCTCGAAGGCGAGCACGCTGGAATCGACGTCGTGATAGGCCCCGTCCGTCAGCGTCACCTTGAAGTCGATAACCGGGAAGCCGGCGAGCGGGCCTGAGTTCATCACCGACTTG
>JANMWT010000437.1:0-9372 GCA_031394145.1 Alphaproteobacteria bacterium
GGGGGGGGCAAAGGGCGCGTTCCAGTGGTCGCCTGAGGTAAGCAAGACGTCACGCAAGTGTTAGCGGACGTCGGGTCAAAGCGGTTGCGGCTCACCTAGACAGCGTCTAGGTTCTAGCCTGGTCGCCACAAGAGCGGCCGGACATGGAGCCAAAAAATGACACGCGCATCCTCCCTCGCCTTCCTCCTTGCCGCCGTGGTGCTCGCCGTCGCACCGGCGGTCGCCAAACCCTCGATCCAAACGGGCAAGAACACCTGCACCACTGAAGCGAAAAAACAGGCGCCCGCCGTCAAATCCGTCCGCTTCGACGATAAGGCGACGCGGATTACTGGAGACGCATTCATCTACACGTTGAAATTGAAGAACGCCGACGACAGCGCCGGAACGATGATCTGCACCTTCAACTTCGCCACCAGCGCCGCGACGCTGGCGGCGGGCGAGTAGATCTAAGGGTTTCCGTCATCTGGATCGCTCGCCCCGGCCAGCCGCGGGCGGGCGATTTCAGTTTTCGTCCTCGTCCTCGTCTTCGTCTTCGTCTTCGTCTTCGGCGCGCAGGCGTTCAGCCGCCGCAGTGAGGCCGCTCATGAAGAGCCGGCCGGCTGCGACTTGATCGGCGTCGATTTCATTCTCCAGCGCCGCATTGGCCTGTTTCCAGATCCGGGCGCCGGATGCATAGAGCGCCTTGCCTTCGCGGGTGAGGCTGACCTGCTTGCCGCCCCGGCCGCGCCCACCTTCGGATGCGACCATACAGCGCCGTTCCAGCACGCCGAGATTGCGGGCCATCGTGCTCTCATCAAGAAGCATCGCCTCACTGATCGTGGTCAACGACTGACCTGGCGCGTTGCCAATCGCGGCGAGCAATCCGAACTGTGCAACGTTGAGGTCGAGCGACTTCATCCGGGCGTTGAAGAAATTGGTCACGGCCCGCGAGGTGCGTCGCGAGGTCGATGCCAGACATGCGAAGTTCAGTTTATCTGACGCAGCCATTGAATTCTGTATATACATTTTCGCTTTGCGTGGCAAATTCTGTAGATACACAATTAGAGTCGACTGCAAACAGAAACGACGTCCGGAGAGACACATGACATTCAAACGCGCCGTCCTCCCCGCGGTTATTCTCGCCACCCTCGCGGCCGCCGCCGGCCCGGCTTTCGCGAAAGCTTCGCTCTCGCACAGCCGGAGATCTGCGAATCGGCGGTGAAGACCCAATCGCCTGCCCCGAAAAGCGCCAAGGTCGACGCCGACCTCACCCGCGCCGACGACCAGGTCGCGATCTTTACTCTCAACGTCCGTAAGGCCGACGATTCAGCCGCCACGGTGACGTGCTCGGTCGATCGCAAGACATCCAAGCCGACGATCGCCGTTTCGAAATAGCTCTGCGACCTCTCCCGGGCCGCCTGATAGGGCGGTCCGGAAATGAGATCTCAGCTTCCCGGCGGCAGATCGTAGATCATCAGCAGGGTCCGCTGCGAGCTCGAATAGTTGTCGTCGGAGATCACAAACAGCCGCACCGCGCCGTTTGGCAGTTTCTGCGCCGCCAGGCCTTCGAAATTGTCGATGGTCAGTGCGATGTTCATCTCGGCAAGCCGGCGGCTGTCCTTGACGCGATAGCGCAGGTGCGACCGTTCGCGAATCTCGGATTCGCGATTGGCGGGCAAGCCGTTCTGGTCGAGCCAGCGTTCAAAATGCGTTTCGGAAATGACGATCGCGTTGCCGAGCAGCGACGAGAACCCGCGGTGCAGCGTGAAGGCGCGCAGAGCGCCCTTCTCGCCGTCCGGCAAGAGATCGATGGCGACAAAGTCGGGGGCGCCGTTCTCCACCCGCAAATCGAATGTCGGGGGGGCCTCGACGGGCCGGGCCGACAGCGGACCTGAGGCGTCGACTTGCTGCTCCAGGCCGGAGAACATGATCCAGTCGGGCGTCACCGCTAGCGCTTCGAGACTGGTGTTGTCGGGCACCTCGATATTCGCCGCCCTGAACGCGTCCGGCATTGAACGGCCATAGCCGTCAAAAACAATTGGCGCCCCTCTCGCCGCCGCGCCGCAATCGCCCAGGTCATAAGCCAGCACCCGGTGGTCGCGTTCGAACGACACCAGCGCCATTCCGCCATTGATGGCGAGGCCTTCGGAATCCGCCTCACGCTTGTCCTCAAGCAACTTGCCATGGGCATCATGCATGTCGGCAATCCGCGCGGCGGCCGGCGTGATCCCATCCTTGCCAAGATCAATCCAGACGAAATGCCCCTCGTCGGAGACGGTCAAGAGGTTGCCGTTTGGCAGGAAATGGATATCCGACAGGCCGCCGAAGCGCTTGTCCGAACTGGTGAGATGAAACCCTGCGACAAAGGTCAGCGCGCCGACTGTCCTTTTGCCCGGGTTGAGGGTCGAGAGGGGCACGGGGCTGGCGGTCAGCGTGATCGATTCCGGTTTCTGGAATGAAGCGCCCGCCGGGCAGGATACGTCCTTGAGACCTTGAAGATAACGGGCCAAGGATCCGGTTCGGGGCTCGGAAGGATCCGGCGTGGCGGCCGCCTGGCTCGATATTGCGCCAGAGCTGGCGCTGGCCGGGTTCCTGGCGAGGTCCGGCGCATGGCTTGGAAGCGCTGAAGCCGGGTCAGGAGCGGGCGTTGCAGTCCGCACCGGTGCGCTGGTCGCCGCGACCGGCGCGGCGGGTGCATCCGGGCCTCCAAGCGGCCCAGCAATCGGCGCCGCTGGCTGGGTCGCGCAGGCGGCAAAGCAAGAGACGAGCAGCAAGGCGATGCAGCGCATGAATGTCTCCGGCCGTTTCGTCGAACAGGAATTCGGCGCAGACAAGTCAGCCGTGACAAGGCGGCGCAGGTAAGGCGGCGGAGACAGGCCGGCGGAGACAGGCCGGCGGAGACAGGCCGGCGGAGACAGGCCGGCGGAGACAGGCCGGCGAACCGCCTGGCGACCGCTCGCTGACAGCTACCGCCGCCCGCGGCCAACTTCCTCAAACGTCGTACGCTTCACCGCACGGCCAAGATCGACCGCCAACGTCTTCTTCTGACTGCGGCGTTGCGGCCGGCTCGATGATGGCTGCGCCGCTTCCTTCTTGGCCTTTTTGGCTTCTTCCTCGCCGAACAGCTCCGCCAGCTTGTCGGTCATCGCGCCGCCGAGTTGTTCGGCGTCAACGATGGTGACGGCGCGGCGATACCAGCGCGTCACGTCGTGGCCGATGCCGATGGCGATCAGCTCGACGGGCGAGACGCCCTCGATATGTGCGATCACCTCGCGCAAATGCTTCTCAAGCGGATTGCCGACGTTCACCGAAAGCGTGGAATCGTCCACCGGCGCACCGTCGGAGATCACCATCATGATCTTGCGTTGCTCGGCGCGCGCCATCAGCCGGTCGTGCGCCCAGAGCAGCGCCTCGCCGTCGATATTTTCCTTGAGCAAGCCTTCGCGCATCATCAGCCCGAGATTGCGTCGCACGCGCCGCCAGGGCGCATCGGCCGACTTGTAGATGATGTGGCGCAGGTCATTCAGCCGCCCGGGCGAGGCCGGCTTGCCGGCCTTGACCCACTCGTCGCGGGACTGGCCGCCCTTCCAGGCCTGGGTTGTAAAGCCGAGGATCTCGACCTTGACGCCGCAACGCTCCAGCGTTCGGGCGAGAATGTCGGCGCATAGCGCCGCGACCATGATCGGCCGGCCGCGCATCGACCCCGAGTTATCAAGCAGGAGCGTCACCACGGTGTCGCGAAACTTGCTCTCGTCCTCCATCTTGAACGACAATGGCGCGGTGGGATCGACCACGACGCGGGTCAGCCGCGACGTGTCGAGCACCCCTTCTTCCAGATCGAACATCCACGACCGGTTCTGCTGCGCCATCAGGCGTCGCTGCAATCGGTTGGCGAGCCTGGACACCGCTCCTTGCAGGCCTTGCAGCTGGGCATCGAGGTAAGCGCGAAGCCGGGTCAACTCTTCTGGATCGCAGAGCGTCTCGGCGGCGGCGACCTCGTCGAACCTGGTGGTGAAGATCTTGTAGTCGAAACGCGGGCCGTCATCGCCGGCGCGCCAATTGGGTCGAACTGGGGATGAGGGCTCATCTGAATCGTCAACCTCGTCGGCTTCCATGTCGGCGTCAGCATCGAGCGTGACGTTGGCATCCTGGTCATCGCTGGGATCGCCTTCTCCAGCCTCGCCCTGCTCCTCATCGGAAGCTTCGCTTTCGCCCTCGCCTTCGCCCTCGCCGTCATCGGGCGCATTGGTCTTGGCGTTGCTCTCGTCTTCCTCGCCAGTTTCGTCGCTGTCCGATTCTGTCCCGGTCGGCTGGTCGCCCATGCCAAGATCGCGCAGCAGTGCGTGAACCACCTCGGCGAATTTTGACTGGCTCTGCATCGCCGCCGCTGCGCGAGCGAGCGAGGCCTCCGCCTTGGTCGAAATCTCCTCGCGCCAGACATTGGCGACACCTTGCGCCGCTGGCGGCAGCGCTCGACCTGTCAACCGCTCGCGCAGCACGAACTCGAGCGCATCCTCGAGCGGCGCACGCTGGCGCTCCATGACCTTGTGATAGCCGGCGCGCTCGCAACGCTGGACGAGGGCCGCATCGAGATTTTCAGCGACCCCATCCATCGTCGCCGCGCCGATCGATTCCACCCGCGCCCGCTCGGCGGATTCGAACAGGCGGCGCGCTTCCTCGCTCTTGGGCTGCAACTTCAGGTGGCGAGCCGTATTGTGGTGAGCCAGACGCAACGCCAGCGCATCGGCCTGGCCGCGCGCCCGGGCGGCGACAAGCGGCGTGATCTCGCGCGGCGGGGTCGAAAGCGTGATCGTCTTGTCGGCGAGGCGGCCGCCATCGACCGAAAAATCGACACTGACCTCATCCTGCTCGGCCAGCGCGCGCGTGGCGGCCGACAGCGCGGCTTTGAAGATATCTGTCCTGTCGACGGGTTTGCTCATCGGGTAGGGTTTAGAGGCGGGCGGGCGCCGAGGAAAGGGCCGAGAGCGTCCGATTGCGATGGCTTGACACCGATCCGGCCTTGGCCGCTTTTTTGGGCCCATGAAAACGGCGTTAGAGACCCAAGCGAGCGAGCTGGACGAGCAGGAACGAGGGTTCACCGACGCCATCCCGGAGCACGGCTGGTTTCGAACCAGCGTCCTACCTGACGATGAGGGGCCGGGTTTCTCCTACACCACTGGCTTCCACCTGAATTTCGATTACCCCGAGCTGGTCGTTTTTTCCTTCAAATCTGAGCTCGCTCACGCCGTCCTGTGGGACGTTTATCGCGACCTGAAAGCCGGCCGGCGCTATCCGATTGCGGTGGCGGTTTCTGACCTGTTCGGCAACGCCGAGGCGCATCTCTTTCCAGTCGCCAAGGATCGCTATCGCGACCTCCTGGGATGGAGCTGCTGGTTTTACGGCGGCGACGAATTTCCCTGCCTTCAGCTCGTCTGGCCCGACGCTGGCGGCGCCTTTCCCTGGCAGCCCGGCGCCAGCGACCACGCCAAATCCTCCCAGCCCGACCTGACCGCGCAGGTCTGGATCAAGTCATTGGCTCACTGAGCGCTCATGCGAGGAAGGCGCCAGCGCCTCGATCCGCGCCAGCGGCGAGGCCAATGTTCCCGACACCAACCCCGCCAAGAGCGCCGGCATCGGCGAGATACGTGACGCCGGCGCGATGATCCGGTCTCGCACCAGCGCCAGCATCAGGCTGTCGGACTGGTAGGCCGGGGTGAAGCTCCACGAAGCCGCCTGATAGAGCCGGATGTGCCACACCCGCGCCTGGACGTAGGCTGCCAGCGCCTCCTCCAGCGAGCCGATCCGGTCCACCATCCGGGCCAGGGCGAAGGCGTCGAGCAGAGCCATGTTGGCGCCCTGCCCGAGCTGAGGGCTGGTGCAGTGCCAGCTGTCGCCGACATGGACCAGGCCGCGCTCCAGCGGCGTGGCGAGGGTGCGGTGCGCGTAGCTCGCAAACACCAGCTGCTCGCGGGAACGGATCTGGGCGAGCAGTGGCGCGGTCTCGGGCCAGAGATCGTGGACCTCGCCCTTCCAGTCGTTGAGGTCGCGCGCCATCCAGGCTGCACGGTCGACATGGCGCAGGCTCCAGAAGAAGGCGGCCTGATCATGATCCGCCTTAGGCAGACGGCCGATCGGCAGCACGCCGACCATGCGCCGCGCCTGCTCGTAGCGCTGCTCCAGCGCGGCGGGATCGAAGGATGACGTCGGCGGCCAGTCGAGGCTGGCCCACAGCGCGCCATAGGCAAGCGGCGCGACCGGGGCGCGCGCAAGCGGCGAGCGCATGCCCAGCGCGTCGATCACCAGATCGAATTGCGGGCTCGGCGTCCCGTCGGCGAAGACCAACCGGCCATCGCCATCGGTTGCGGCAACCTTGTGGCCGGACGCCACCTCGGCCCCCGCCGCCAGCGCCGCCTCGTAGAGCACCTCGAACAGCGCGCCGCGATGAACCGCAAGACCGGCTGGGCAGTCCGGCCCCAGGGCGCGATAGCGGACATCCAGCACAACGCGACCCGAGGGCTGGACCTTGCCGAACAGGCGATGAATCGGCGCGCCGAGATCCCTGATGCGGGCGCCGACGCCAATCGCGTCGAGCACGGCAAGACCCACTGGCTGCAGGATCAGACCTGAGCCCATCGGTTGGGGTTTCTCCCACTGGTCAAAGATGACGACCTTGGCGCCGGCGCGCGCCATCAGCGCCGCGCAGGCAAGGCCGGCGACACCGCAACCGGCGATGGCGATCGAGCGCGGGGCCATCTAGGCGCGCCGCCACGGCGCAAGGGCGCGGTAAAGCACCGTGTCCGTGGGGCCCGTGCGGTTGACCTCGATCAGGCGCCGGTGGGCGAGATGGCCGACCGCATACTGTGCGGAACGGCGGGAGAGACCGGTCATCTCCGCAAGCTCGGCATAGCTCAGTCCGCGCGCTCCGCCCTGGGTTTCCGCCGCAATCGCAAGGTAGACCAGAAAGGCGGATGGGCGGCGGTCATGACCGACAAGATCGCGCATCAACGTGTCAACGATGTAGCGATCGACCGGCAGAGGCGTTTTGGCAGCCATTGCTATAGCAATAGCTACCAGCCTTCACGTGTGCAAGCGCCGGGGCTCTGGTGTTTGCCTTGGCGCGGGAGGGTTCAATGATCAAGCAGGTCAAAGTCGTGAGCATACCGACGGGGGGCCAGGCAAGGGCGCTGGAATTCTGGACCGAAAAGGTCGGTTTCAAAGTGATGACGGACCAGGCCATGGGTCCGGACAAGCGCTGGATTGAGCTGTCGATCCCGGGCGCCCAGACGCGGGTGGTGCTGTTTACCCCGGACGGCCAGAAGGATCGCATCGGCGCCTTCTTCAACGGCTCCTTCGCCTGTGACGATGTCGAGCACACCTACGGCGCCCTCAAGCGCCGCGGTGTTGAATTCGAGGGGCCGCCGGCAAAACAGCCCTGGGGGACATTCGCCAAGTTCAAGGATCCCGACGGCAACACGTTCGTGCTGTCGAGCGGCTGACGCCTTACTTCGCCCACCTCCCGAACAGCGCGATCGTCCGCTCGAAGGCCAGCTTGTCGGCCGCCGCATCATAGTGGAGCCCGCCTTTGCGGGCGAAGGCGTGGTCGGCGTCGTAGACATAGACCGGCACATCCGGCTGCGCTGCCTTCACCGCCTCGACCTTCGCCATCGGAATGCTCGTATCCTGGCTGCCGAAATGGCAGATCGTCGGGTTCTTCAGCGGCAGCGCGGCCATCTCGGGGATCCGCCCGCCATAATAGCAGGAGGCGGCGGACAGCCCGTCGAGGCGTGCGGACGCCAGCCAGCTCATCGCACCGCCATAGCAATAGCCGGTGACAAAGACCGGCCCCCCGCCTTGCTTCAACTCGTCGAGGCAGCCGCCGATGTCGTTCATGGCGTTCTCGGGCCCGTTGCCGATGGCCAATTCGACGCCACGCTGCAGAAATTTCTCCGACAGCGCCGGCGCCACCACAAAGCCGCGCTCAGCGCGATCAAACATCGAAGGCGCGATCGCCTCATAGCCTTCGGTCGCAAAACGCTCGGCCATGTTCTGAATATGCGCCGAGAGGCCGAAGATTTCCTGGATGACGATGACGCCGCCCTTGCGATGGCCGGCCGGCTTCACCTGGTAGGCGTCGATCTCGAAGCCATCACGCGACTTCACGCGTATCATTTCACCGGGCATCCTGATCTCCGCATCTGGCGCTGTCCTGGCGACCATAGTTCGGAAAGCCCAGACAGGAAATCGCGGCCCCGTTGCCGCCCCGCTTTCGGACCTGGCTGACGTCGACCTATGGCGTCAGTGGCCCGGCAATCGCTGTGGATGTCATGTTGTCGACATCGCATACCGACAAGCCGTCCGAGAACCCCTTCTGGCGTTGGTCGGACCGCATCCGCGGGCGATCGCAAACTTCGCTCAGCCTTTCTCGGTCGCGGCCAGATGCGAAATGTCCTGCGACCAGCCAAGCCCGGAGGATCGCCATTGCTGACGCTGGGGCGTGAACGCGGCTCGCTGGCGCAGCGTCCCAAGGCGCAGGCTGTAGGTCGGCGGATCGATCGGCGCCGCGGCCCAGACCGGGCTGCCGCAATCGCCGCAGAAGGCATGCAGGCGCTTTGTCCCGCTGTCAGCGATCTTGAGGTAGGTGCGCGCTGCGCCACTGAGGACGCGGAAGCTGGACGCTGGCGCACGGACGATGACGCGAAACGCCGAGCCCGTGAGATTCTGGCAATCCGTGCAGTGACAGAGGATGCAGCTCGCCGGGTCCGCCTCCGCCTCGAAGCGGATGGCGCCGCAGAAGCACTGGCCATCGACCTGCATGGTCTATCTCCCGAGCAGCTAGACGAGGTCCTTGCGCAGCACCCGCATACTGCCCCGCCCGCCCGTCAGCTTGCGCGGGAAGGCCTGTGCGCCGATATCGCGCAAGCCCCAGCGTGCATAGGCGGCGCGAGCCCAATGTGCATGCTCCATCACGTCGAGCCAGAGGTAGGACACGCCTTCACTCTTGGCCTGGGCCTCGGCGGCCGCCAACAATTTGCGCCCGACGCCGCCGCCGGTGGCGCCCGAAAGCAGATAGATGCGCGGCAGCTCGGCGCCGTTGGGCGTGTGCTCGATCGGCTCGAGTGAGCCGACGATCATGGTGAGGAAGCCGATGGCGACGCCATCAGCCCGCGCAATCCAGACGCGAGCCTCGGGCCGCTTGAGCGTGTCGCTCACTGCATCGGAGCCGAACGTCGCAAGCTGGCGCGCGAACGCCGCAGGATCATTGGTCCAATCCTCGAAATAGTGAATCGCGTAAGCGGCCGGGCCGATGATGCCGATGTCCAAAGCGTCGGCCTGCACGGCGCGGGTGACGGTGATATCCATGGCTTACTCCTGTGCCGCCGCCTCGCCGGTGAT
>JANMWT010000452.1:0-4021 GCA_031394145.1 Alphaproteobacteria bacterium
TCTGGTCGATCATCTGCTGCGACCTGGCTCATGTAGACCGGCATGATCAGAAGATTGATGGCGCAGGTCAGCGCCGCCGGCAGCCAGACGATCTTCAAGATGTCGAGCCCGTGGCTGACGATGAAGCCGAAGGTCGCGCCGATCGCCCTCAACACCGGCAGTTTCATGGCGTCCCCCCTGAAGACATCGGGCCTGAAGAGATCGGGCCTGAAGAGATCGGGGCCATCCTGCCGCCTCGCCTTCGGGGCCAAGTCTAGCTCAGGCCGAGGGAGGTTCAAGGCGCGCTGAACCCGCCCCCCTTTGAGCGAGCCTTGAGGCTTGCCGGGAGCGGATGAAATCCCCATTTGGGCGTCGTCCCTCCTCATGTTAGCTCCCGTCATGACCTCACATTCTTCAGCCAGCGACCCCCTCGGGGCAGGCGACGATTTCGTCGCCAGCTTCCAGATCGAAGACGAACCGGTTCGCGGCCGGATTGCGCGGTTGGGCGATGGGACGCTCGATCCGATCCTCAAACGTCACGATTATCCGCGCTGGGCCGCCCACCTGCTTGGCGAGGCGATCACGCTGGTCGTGCTGGTCTCAGCGTCGCTCAAATTCGATGGCCGAGTGATGGTCCAGGCGCAAGGCGATGGGCCGGTGTCGCTTCTGGTCGCCGAAGCCCGCTCCGAAGGCGGGCTGCGCGGCTATCTCCAGCTCAACAAGGAGAAATGGGATCGGCTGGATCGCATCAACAAGGGCGCGAGGCCGCACATTCCGCAAGTCATCGGCCGCGGCGTCCTGGCGATGATGCTGGCGCCGTCGGATCCACACCGCACGCCCTATCAGAGCGTTGTGCCGATTGACGGAGCGACGCTGGCCGATTGCGCCCAGGCCTGGTTTTCTCAATCCGAACAGATCCCGACGCGCATTCGTCTCGCCGTGGGTGAGATTTCCGAGCCGGGCGGCGCCAAGCGCTGGCGGGCGGGCGGGGCTCTGATCCAGCAGGTCGCGGGCGATGATGCGCGCGGCGACACGGAGGAATCCTGGAACACGGCGCAGCATCTTTTCGGCACGCTGACCGATCTTGAACTGGCTGATCCCGATCTGTCTTCGGGCCAGCTGCTTTTCCGTTTGTTCCATGAAAGCGGCGTACGGCTCGAACCGCCACGTCCGCTCAAGGATCAGTGCACCTGTTCGGAAGAGAAACTGCTGGCGACCTTGAAGGCGATGCCGGCCGACCAGGTGCTCGAGCTGGCGGGCGAGGAAGGCGAGGTTGCGGCCGACTGCCAGTTTTGCGGTCGGACCTATCGTTTCCCGGTGCTCGAGGCGCTCGCCGACGATCCGCCCGGCACGCTCAAGAGCTAGACGAGCGCCAGTCGTCCGAAGCCTAATTCGGGCGGCGTGCGTCGTAAGGACTGTCGAGCGCAAACAGCGGGATGCGCGCATCCACGGTCGCGCCGGCTTCGTCCTCAAGGCGGTAGGATCCCTGCATCATGCCCGATGGCGTCGTCAGCGGCGCCCCGGATGTGTATTCAAATCGCCCGCCGGGTTCGAGCACGGGGTTTTGTCCGACCACGCCGGAACCGTTCACTTCCTGCACCCGGCCGTCTGAATCGGTGATGCGCCAGTGGCGCGTCATCAGCTGCACACGCTTGCCGCCGCGGTTCTCGATTTCGACCCGGTAGGCCCACATGAAGCGATGGTCTTCGGGTGAGCTTTCTTCTTCCAGGAAGGATGGCTGGACGCGCACGATGATGCCGTCGGTCTCCGCTTCATAGGCGATCTCGCGCGACATTCCCGAACTCCACTCGTCCGCCCCCGGCGCCCCCCGGCAATCCTGCTTTCCTCGCCCGCCTGCTTTCCCTAGCCAGCGTGCATTCCTTAGCCAGCCAGCATTCCTTAGCCAGCGAGGGCTTGCTCCAGATCTTCAGCGATATCGGCAGGATCTTCGAGACCGACCGACAGCCGGATCCAGTCGTCGGTGAGCCCGACCTCGGCCCGCTCCGCATCGCTCAGCGTACGGTGAGTCGTGGTCGCCGGATGGGTGATCAGTGACTTCGAGTCGCCGAGATTGTTCGAGATGTCGATCAGGCTGAGGTTGTTCAGCATGGCGAACGCCGCCTTGCGGCCGCCCTTGACCGCAAACGCCACCAGCGAGCCGCCGCCTTCGGGCATTTGTGCGGCATGAGTGTTGTGGTGCGGGTGGTCGCTGCGGCCAGGATAGCGCACGGCGGCAATCGCCTTGTTGGTCGCCAGCCGGTCGGCGATCAGGCGGGCATTGTCGCTCATCTTACGAACGCGCAGGTCCAGTGTCTCAAGGCCCTTGAGCAGCACCCAGGCGTTGAACGGCGACATCGAGGGGCCGGTATGGCGGTAATATTGCTGGATCTGATCCTCGATCGCTTTGGCCTTGCCGAGGATGGCGCCGCCAAGCACACGGCCCTGACCGTCAATATGCTTGGTCGCCGAATAGACCACCCAGTCGGCGCCGTGCTGCAGCGGTTTCTGCAGAATGGGGGAGGCAAAAACGTTGTCGACGATCAGCTCGCCGCCCGCCTGGTGCGTCAGGTCGGCGACGGCCCTGATGTCGACGGCGTCGAGCATCGGGTTCGACGGCGTCTCGATCAGGACAAAGCGCACCGGCTTCGACAGCGCCTGTTTCCAGTCCTCGGGATTGGAGCCGTCGACGAAGTCGACGGTCACGCCCATTTTCGGCATGACGGTCTTCAGGATCCAGATGTTGGACGAAAACAGCGCACGCGGCGCCACGATGCGGTCGCCCGGCTTGCAGGCGCCTGCCAGCATCGTGTTGACGGCCGCCATCCCGCTCGACGTCGCGCGGCAATCTTCTGCGCCTTCCAGTTGGGCAAGGCGTTCTTCAAACATCCGCACGGTTGGGTTGGCGTAGCGCGAATAGATGAAGCCCGGCTCCTTGCCGGCCATCCGCGCCTCGTGGCTCTCCGCGCTGTCATAGACGAAACCCGAGGTCAGAAAGAGGCCCTCAGACGTCTCGCCCCACCGCGACCGGGTCATGCCGCCGCGCACCAGCAGCGTGGCAGGCCGGAGCTTTGCGGGTTTGGGACTTTTCGGATCGTCGGCCATGGCAAGGTCTCGTGCAGTCTTCTGGGAAGTTTGCAAGGCAATAAGCCGAAAACAGGGCCGGCGCCAGCGCAGGCGCGCGAGCCAGGCTCAACTCGCGATTCAGCTTGAGTGCGAGGTCAGACGACCTAGTTGCCGTCCGGCGCCGTTATCGGCCGGGCGTCTTCCCAGCGATAGGGAAGGACATCGGGTTTCACATAGACTTCGGTGGTGAACTTGAACGGATACTTCGTTCCGCTCGGATAGGTCAGCTCGACGAAATAGGCGGTATAGCCGGCGGCTGGTTTGGGTACGTTCGCGACATAGGTTCCCTCGGCAGACGGCTGCAGTGGCGTCGAGGTAAACGCCTTGCCGATCGAATCGACGCGGAAGTCGCGCGCCTTCGGGTTGGAGCCCTGCCACAGCAACACCGCCGAAGGCTTGCCGCTTGGCTTGACCACCAGTGCGCCGTCATCGCGCACTGTCCAGCTATAGTCCGGAACCGAGCGGTTACGGATCACCGCGTCGTACCAGGCGGTCATGCTGTCGCCGATATCGGCGCCCTGTGTCGAATGTTTCGAATTCGGCAACATGCGCAGCGATTTTCCCGCCGGCAGCAGGTGATAGGAGAAGCGCGTATTATCAGGCGGGAAGTATTCGTCGCCCACCGCGTTGATAATGAATTTCGGAATCTTCATGCGCGCGCGGCCGCGATAATTTAACGGGTCCTCGATGGCGTTCACCGCATCCATCTTCGGCTTGCCGATTTCGTCGGGAATCAACTTGTGGTGGACATAGTCACCCAGGGCTGGCGAGAAATAGCCCATCGCTTCCCAATGATGGCGAGTGGTGGCGTTCACATCGAGCACGTTGATGACGATCGGGATCATACCGACGACGCGCGGATCTTCCAGCCCGACCAGCCAGGTGGTCCAGCCGCGTTTCGAGCCGCCGGCGACGACGA
>JANMWT010000545.1:0-3048 GCA_031394145.1 Alphaproteobacteria bacterium
TTGGCCTTGAACTCAGCCTGATGCTGCTTGAACGCATCGATTTCGGCATGCTCGATCCAGGCATGCTCGCCGGGCGAACCGCCCTCCCTCACCTTCTCCGGCGCCGGCAAACCCTCGTCCCGCAACACGTTCAGCGCGCTCCACGCTCGCACCACGCCGGCAAGGGTGTTGCGATCGGCGATGCCGATGCCGGTGTGGCCAAGCATCAGCGCCGTCAACACCATGTCCTGCCCGGCGGAGGCGCCGCGCAGGAAAGAGAAATTGGAAGCGGCGGCGAGTTCGGCGTAGGGCGGGGCCGGCGTCGCAAGCGGCGTCGGCTCCAGCGCTGGTCTGGCGTGCGACGGGAAGACCAGCACCGAACCTGTCGGGGGCGTGTCGTCGTTCACGGAAACACCCCATGCACATACCAGCCCGGCTTGGGTGTTTCTCGGTCATAAAGACCGGCGCGAAAAAGCCAGAACCGGCGCCCGGCTTCATCCTCGACGCGGTAATAGTCGCGGGTTGGCGCGCCTGGCTGCTTGCGCCACCATTCCGGCGCGATGCGCTCCGGCCCTTCTGCATGAACGATCTCGTGCTTCATGCGACGCCAGGTGAAACTCCTCGGCGCGCCATCGGGAATTTCGGCCATGGTCATGACCGGTTGCGGCGGCTCGAACAGCTGCACCGGACGTACCGGCGGCTCGCCCGTCTCCGGGGCAAGCCAGATGGCGCCTGCGGCAGGATCCTCGACCGCCGGGACTGCCCGGGCCGCGCGGTCGGGATCGTGGGTGTCCTCCGACAGGAAGCGGACGACGCGATCGCGGCCAAAGCGGGCTGCGAGGCGGTCGACCAGATCGGCCACCGCCACGTCTTCCACCACCTTGCCGTCGAGACTGGCCTGCGCCGGCGCCAGCGGCTCGGCGATGGGCGCGCTAAGACGGATCAGATCAAAGCCGAAACCCGGATCGATCGGATCGGCAAGCGTCTCCAGGCGCTCCTTGAACAACCGCATGACCGAGGCTGCCTCGCGCGCCGGTCGGCCGGTTTCGACCGCGATGCGGCGCACCGCGCCATCGGCGCGGAAGAAGCTGGCCTCGAAGGTGCGCCCGCCTTGCCGGCGTTGCATCAGCAGATCGGCCGCCTCGGCGACGAGATCGGTCAGCGTCGCTTCGATATCCTCGATACGGGCGATTGGTTCTGGGAAGCGACGCTCGACGCTGCAGGCTGGGACACGGCGGCGCGGCGTGACCGGGCCTGTCTCTCGACCCAGCGTGCGGCGCAGGCGGCGCATCAGGTCCTCGCCGAAACGAGCGGTCAGCGGCAAACTTGGTCGATCGGCAAGATCGCCAATGGTCTTGAGGCCGGCGCGCGCGAGCGCCAGACGCGCGTCTTCAGGGGCGCCCAGGGCCACGATTGGCAGGGGTCGCACCGCCGCCTCGTCGCCGCCAGGCGGCGTCTGTGTGACGCGACTGAACCGGGCCAAGGCGCGGGCAGCGTCCGGCGCGCTGGCCAGCGTCGCGCGCACCTGCAGGCCAGCGCGCGCGAAGCGTCGGCCGAGTGCGCGGCGCAGCCCTGCTTCGTCGCCAAAAAAATGCTCGCAGCCGGTAATGTCGAGCAGCAGCCCGTCCGGCGCATCGATGACAACGACCGGCGTGAAGCGATCGCAATCCTCAGCCAGGCGCTCGAGCAGCACAGCGTCGGCGTGCGTATCGCACTCCTCAACCGTCAGCTCGGGCACGCGGGCGCGCGCATCGGCGAGCCCAAGCCCAGGAACGAGCCCCACCGCTAGCGCCTCGCGGCTGACGGCAGACAGGCGCAGCGCGCCCTTCACTTTCTCGACGATGACCAGCGGCGGCCCCTCAGCCTGCGCGTCGGCGCGCGCCATCCCTTGGCGCTCCTGGCCTTGGCGCTCCTGGCCTTGGCGCTCCGGGCCTTGGCGCTCCTGGCCTTGGCATTTCGGGATTTGGCATTTCGGGATTTGGCGCCTCAAGCGGTCCGTCGGCAGGAACGGAAACCACACCGCCAGATAGCGTCGCGCCGGCTGATGCGAGCGATCTGAATTCCCGTCGGTCACGATCCCACTCCACAGTCCAGGTCTTGTCTCCGGCGCCCGCCTTCTGGCGCGCCAGGGTGATGGCGAAAGCCGGATGTCCCGGCGCGTTCGCTTCGAGCGGCGACGACGACGCGGCGCGCACCTCCCAGCGCGTGGTCGCCGCACTGGGCGCAGGCGCAGCCGCCATGCGCAGCATGATCAGCGGCACGCCGGAGACTTCCGCCGCCAGCGCCAGCCGGCGCGTGGCGGTGAGATCGAGCGCGCGCGGCGCCCCCCATGGTTCGATCAGCACGGCGCCGAGGGAGGGACAGCGCGCCGCCTCCTCTGCTGCTCGCAGCACGCCCGGTCCGTCGCGCACGCGGACCAGGATCAGGCGCCCCGGGCCAAGGCCCAGCTCGGCGAGGCCTGGCGCATAAAGCTCTCCCGTCTCGACGCCGGAAAAATCCTGCCGCACCCAGAGGATCGGGCGCTCGCCCGCCGCCCGCAGCGCGAGGGCGAGCGCAAACCCCGTGGCCGCCGCCGCGTCGGCCGTGGCGGCGAAAACTTCATGTAACGCTCCGCGCGCAAGCCCGCCGCCGAGAGCCGCATCGATCGGCGCGTAGCCCAGCGGCGCCACGGCATGAGCGACAGGTCCCATCCCTCGATCGAGGGCGGAGAGCTGACGGCGCAGCGCATCGAGATCATGAGCGTTTGCAGGCATTGGCGATCTTTGTTCATGTTTTGTTCTTGACCTCTAGAACGACTCCGTTGCGGGCAAGAGTCAACCCGACCTGCAATGAGGTAGTGGGGTCTTTTGAATTTCTTTCAGGTGCCCGGCTCAGGCCATTCGGGTTTTGCAACCTGTCCATTGATCGTCACCCGGTGAGGCATTGAGCCCGGCGGATAAACCTGAACCCCACCGTCGTAGATGTTGATGTGGAAATAGTCCTGCGAAGGATCGGCCTCCGCTTCGATCACCATTTCCTCTTTGAGCTGAAGGACAAACCGGTCTGGCCTGCACTCGACCCAGACTTCGA
>JANMWT010000548.1:0-11856 GCA_031394145.1 Alphaproteobacteria bacterium
GCGCGTGGTCTGCTCGACGCCGACATTTCCGGCCACGGTCGTTATCGCCACCAGGTCCAGCGCTTCGGGTGAAGCAAAAGCCAGGAACAGCGCGACGGCGTCGTCCACGCCTGGGTCACAATCGATGATCAGGGAGGTTGGCGCCATGGCGGATTGTCGGCTGTGAATCGCCCCGGTTGCAAGCATCCTTGGCCTCGCGCTCGGCAAACCGGTCGGCCCTTGACGTCGCGACCTTCTTGGCTGCGGCTGAGTTCTGGCGCTTGAACTATTGTATCGCGCGCGAGGAGGTTACAAGGACGGGAATGGAGGCTTGCTGCGCATGATCGACGGATCGCCTGAACTTGAAGACTTCCAGCGGGAGGTCGCTGGCTGGCTCAAGGCCAATAAGCCAGCCGACCCTGGCTTTCTGCTGCCTGAGTCCTTCATGGAGGTCGGAACCGACCGGCAGTTCGAGTTTCTCCGTGACTGGCAGCGCAAGGTCTATGAGGCCGGGTATCTCGGCATGGCGTGGCCCAAGGCGTATGGCGGACGCGGCATGCCGCAGGCCTTTCAGGACATCGCCACCCAGGAGATGGCGCGCCAGCGCGTGCCTTTCGTGCTCAACACCATCGGCCTTAACTGGGCCGGACCGTTGCTGCTCCAGATGGGCGCGGAAGAGGATCGCCAGCGCTACATCAAGGGCATTCTTACCGCCGAGGACATCTGGTGTCAGGGCTTCTCCGAACCGGACCACGGCTCTGACCTTGGCGCGGCCAAATGCAAGGCAGTGCGCGAGGGTGAGGAGTACGTCATCAACGGTTCGAAGATCTGGACCAGCCTCGGCATGTACGCGAAGTACATGATCCTCCTGGCGCGCACCTCGTTGGCGGGGCCTAGCAAGTATGACGGCCTCAGCTTCTTCCTTGCGCCCATGAAGTCGCCGGGCATCGACCCCAAGCCGATCCGCAAGCTCACCGGCGAATACGGCTTCTGCCAGACCTATTTCGACAACGCCCGCATTCCTTCAAGCTGCCTGATGGGCAAGGAAGGACAGGGCTGGCAGATCGCCATGATCACGCTGACGTTCGAACGCGGCGCGGCTGGCGGGCAGGCTGGCGGGCTTTCCTTCATGGACCTCAATATCAACGACGTGGTCGAGCTGGCGCGGCGCGCCAGGCGCAATGGTCGGCCCGCCATCGAGGACCCTCTGATCCGCGATCAGCTCGTGCAGTTCATGATTGAAAGCGAGGGCAACGCACTGATGAACGCGCGCGTCGGCGTCCAAGCCTTGACCTATGACTGGCCCCAGGCGATCCCGCTCACCGGCAAGCTGCGTCACTCCGAGTTGAAGCGTCGCATGTGTCAGTTTGCGCTGGCGCTTCAAGGCGCGAACGGCGCCCGCTATGTTGGCGTTGAGACGATCGACGGCGGCAAGTGGCAACGTTCTTATCTTAATGCTTTCTCCTCGACCATCGGCGGCGGCACCAGCCAGATCCAATCCAACATCGTGGGCGAGCGCGTCCTCGGGCTGCCGAAGAGCTAGAGGACAAGATGAGCGCAAAGATCGAACTTTCCGAAGAGCAGGCGATGCTGCTCGACCAGGCCGCCAGCTTTGCGCGTGATGCTGCGCCGATGGATCGGCTGCGCGGACGGATCGCCGCGGACGACGATGACGCGCTGTGGCGCCAGATCGTCGATCTTGGCTGGTCAGGGATCTTGATTCCCCCCGAGCATGGCGGCGTCGGGCTCGGCCTCGCGGAAGTCGCGCCGGTGATCGAGATGCTGGGCCGCAATCTTGCGCCATCTCCCCTGCTCGCAACCACACTCGCGGTGCATGCGATCCTGACGTCTGGCAGCACGCAGCAGAAGGCCGAATGGCTGACGCGCATCGCGGCTGGCGCCATCGTCACGCTGGGGCTAAGCGAGGAGGATGGCAGCTGGGATCTGACGCGGGTCACTGCTTTGGCCGAACCGAAGGGCGAGACGCTGGTTCTCTCGGGCGCCAAATGCTTCGTGCTGGATGCCGCGCAGGCCGAATGTGTGATTGTTTCGGTTCGGCTCGGAGGCCGTGTCCGCCTCCTCGCGCTCGATGGCGCTGCGATCCGGGGGGCGCTGGTCCGCGAATCGGTGATCGACGACACGCGGCGCAGCTATCGCCTGAGGCTTGATGGTCTCAATGTCGACCCCTCCGGGCTCTTCCCCGACGCCGATCTTAAGGCCATCGAACGCGCTGCGCTTCTGTTGACCTGCGCGGAAATTTCAGGCGGGCTTGCCGGCGTGCTCAATGTCACCGTGGATTACCTCAAGACGCGCAAGCAGTTCGACAAGCTGATCGGCAGCTACCAGGCGTTGAAGCACCCGACGGTCGATATCCTGATCGGTCTCGAACGGGCGCGCTCGCACCTCTATCACGCCACGACGCTGCTTTCGCGCGGCGACCTGAGCGGCGCCGACATCGCTCTGCGGATGGCCAAGGCGCACGGCAGCGAGGCGTTTGCCTTTGCCGGCGATCGGGCGGTGCAATTCCATGGCGGCTTTGGTTTTACGTATGAGTGCGACGCTCAGCTTTATCTGCGCCGCGCCTTGTGGTGTCAGTATCAGTATGGCGACGAACGTTATCACCGCCAGGCGCTGGCGCCGCTTCTGCTGGACGGGGTCGGGTCATGAAGCTTTATCACTGCGCCGATGCTCGCTCGCTGCGCCCGCTCTGGACGCTGGAAGAAATGGGCCTCGATTATGAACTGGTGAACATGGCGTTTCCGCCTCGCGCCAGCTATCCGGGTTATCTTGACATCAATCCGCTCGGCACGGTTCCAACCCTGGTCGACGGCGCGCTGACGATGACTGAGTCCTCCGCCATCTGTCATTATCTGACTGAGCGCTATGGCCCCACCGATCTTGCCGTCGGGCGCGAGGATCCTGCCTATGGCGAATGGCTCAACTGGCTCTATCGCAGCGATGCGACCCTGACCTTTCCCCAGACGCTGGTGTTGCGGTATTCCCGGCTCGAGCCTGAGGAGCGTCGCCAGCCGCAGGTCGTTGAGGATTATTCGATCTGGTATCTCTCACGCCTGCGCGCCGTCGAAACGGCGCTGCAAGGTCACGACTGGCTCTGCGCAAATCGCTTCACAATCGCCGACATCACGGTTGGCTACGCGCTCTATCTTGGCGTCAGCCTCGGGTTGGACAAACGTTACAAGCCAAACTGTCGGCGCTACCTTGCGGGTCTGATCGAGCGACCGGGTTTCCAGCGAGCGCAGGAGAAGCAGCGTCAGGCCTAGACGCGCAGTCCGAGTTCATCGACGAGAACCTTCGGCGCCTCGATCATTTTTGCGCGGAGGTACTCGCCGAGCGATTTTGCCTGACGATCGATGCGGTTGTTGGAGGCAGCCCCGGTACCCAGCACGCCCTTGATGTAGAAATTCAGGGCCCGCAGGTTTGGCATGTCGAACCGGTCGATCTCGAAGCGCGCCATGTCCGGGCAGAGCCGCTTGAACTCGTCGACTGTCAGGTATTGGTCGAGAAAGGCCCACGCTGCGTCGCTGCGCGCCCAGACGCCGCAATTGGCCGCGCCGCCCTTATCGCCCGAGCGCGCTCCGTAAATCCGGCCGAAGGGGATCTTAACCCTCGGTCCGCCAGGCGTGGCTGCTGCATTCACCGGCAGGCGCTGGTAGTGTTTTTCTTCCAGCCCGAGCCGCTGTGTCGGCAAGACGTCTGTAACCGTCGCTCCGATATGCACGCGCTCGGTCACGCGTCGGCTGGCGATCAGCGCCGGCCAGTGAACCACTGCAGGCGATCCATCGAAGCCGCCGCCGCCCCGGCTGGCGTTGCCAGGAATGTTGGCGAGGCCAAGCTCCACCAGCCGCGCTGAAAACAGGCGGCCGACCTTCTTCGGGTCACGGGTCGTCACGGTAACCCGCAGCGCCGCGTAGGCCTCTTCGTTGGTCGCGGGATTTTCCTTGTCGGTTCGCAGCAACTGGACATCGACGCTGTCGAACTGCTCGCGTCCGCCGAGATTATGGAAGACGGCGTCGAGATAGATCTCGGCCTTCTTCTCGATGTCGAGGCCGGTGAGCAGGATCTCGAAGCTTTGCTGGCAGGGGCCGAGGACATTGAAGCAGACCTTGTGGGTCGGCGGCGGGCTGGAGCCGCGGCAACCCGAGACGCGGACGCGATCGGGGCCGGCCTGCTCGATCTTCAGGGTGTCGAAATGGGCGATGACGTCCGGGTTCATGTAGGCAGGCGAGGCGATCTCATAGAGGAGCTGTGCGGTCACCGTGCCGACCGACACCAGGCCGCCGGTGCCTTTGTGCTTGGTGATGGTGAAGGCGCCATCACGCTCGACCTCGGCGATCGGATAGCCGACACTGCGAAAACTCGGCACTTCCTCGAAGAAGGAGTAATTGCCGCCGCAGCACTGCGCGCCGCACTCGATCACGTGGCCAGCGGCCAGCGCGCCGGCGAGCGCGTCAAAATCGTCGCGTTTCCATTTGAACTTCCATGCGGCGGGCCCGATCACCAGCGCCGCATCGGTGACGCGCGGGCAGATAACGATGTCGGCGCCCTGATCGAGCGCCTGCTTGATGCCCCAGGCGCCGAAATAGACATTGGCGGTGACCGGCTTATCTCCGGATTCAGCAAGCGCTTCACCGGTATCGAGATTGACGAAGGTCTCGCCATCGGCCGCAAGCTCTGCAAGGTCAGGAATGAGATCGTCGCCGTCGATCCAGGCAACCTTTCCGGTGAGGGCGAGCTTGGCGAGAATCTTCTCGACTTCCCCCGCCATGCTTTTTGGGTTGAGACCGCCAGCGTTGGAGACGATCTTGATGCCGCGTTCGAGGCACAGCCTGGCCACATCCTCCACCTGCTTCAGAAAGGTGCCGACATAGCCCATGTCTTCGCCGCGGGCTTTGCGCTGGCCATAGAGGATCGACATGGTGAGTTCGGCGAGATAATCGCCGGTCAGTACGTCGATGGGCCCGCCTTCCACCATCTCGCGCGCCGCATCGAGCCGGTCGCCATAATAGCCGCTGCAGTTGGCGATGCGGATCACGTCAGGATTGATCTCAGCCATTGCGCTATGGACCTTTCACCCAGTTCGGTTTTCGCTTCTCGCGAAACGCCGTCATGCCCTCGACGCCTTCTTCGGCCTGGAACATGCGTAGGCTCCACGTCGCGGCCTCCTTGAAGGCGTCGGCGGTGCTGAGCTCAGGGATGCGTCGCACCAGCCGCTTTGCCTCACGCACGGCGTTGGGTCCGCCGAGCTGGATCATCTCGATCTCCGCCTGCACGGCAGCGACGAGGTCGGCCGCCGGCACGGCGCGATGGGCAAGACCAAAGTCGACCGCCTGCCTTCCTGTGAAGCGCTCACCGGTAAGAAACAGTTTCATGCCATGGTGTGCCCCCAGCTTGGGCAGGCAGACGACCGAGATCACCGCCGGGATGACCCCGATGCGCACCTCACTGAAGCTGAACAGGGCATCCTCGACGGTCACCGCTATGTCCGCTGCGCCAACCAGGCCAAGACCGCCGGCGAAGGCGGCGCCATTGATGGCGGCGATCACCGGCTTGGGGCTGTCGAGCATGGCGCTCAGCACGTCCGCCAGCGGAACTGATTTACCGCCGGAGATCGCCGAGCCGGGCGGGCTCTTGAGGTCTGCTCCCGCACAGAAGGCGGGCCCGGCGCCGGTGATGACGATGGCCCGCGCAGTATCCTCGGCGTTGGCGGTGAGGATGTGGCCGTAAAGCTCGTTCACCAGCTCTGCGGTTAGCGCGTTGCGGTTATCGGGCCGGTTCAGTGTGATCCAGGCGGCGCCGTCACGGATGGCGTAGAGGGTAGCTTCGGTCGGCATGTCAGCCAGCCCCTTCTGCATCAGCCATCGTCAGCAACAGCTGGCCGTTTTTTACCTGTTCGCGGGCGCCAACATGAAGCTGGGCGATAACCCCGTCGCGCGGCGCCGTGATGCGATGTTCCATCTTCATCGCCTCCAGCACGAGCAGGAGCTGGCCCTTGGTTACCGCCGCGCCGTTCGCCACATGGGTTGAGAGCACGACGCCCGGCATCGGCGCCTTAAGACCGCCAGAGAGGCTTTTGGCTTTCGCATCCGGATAGCGCGGACCCTCCTGCAATTCGAGATCGCCGTGCGGTCCGTGGATAAACCAGCGCTCGGCGCGCCGCTCGATAGAGTACGATGTGCGGAGGCCATCGATCGCGATATCGACTTCACCTTGGCCGCAACCATGGACCACAACCGTATGGTCGGCGTTGTCGACCGCGAAGCGGAAGGCGCCGTTACGCTTGGCGCGATAGCCGAGAGCGATCTGGTCGTCACCCACGGTGAAGACGATCTGTTCCAGCGGCATCACGGTGGTGCGCCAGCCGCTAGGCATCGATTTCAGCACCCGCGCGGCGGCGCGGCGGCGAGCCTGCCCCTCGATCGCAGCAGCGATCGAGGCGGCAACGAGTTCGGATCGATCCGGCGTGCGGGCGGTTGCGGGCTTCACCCGTTCGATGAAATCGGTGGTGGTGTCTCCTGCTAGGAATTCCGGCGTACGCAGCGTCGCCACGAGGAAATCGCGATTGCTGGCAAGGCCCTGGACCCGTGTGCTTTCCAGCGCTCGCGCAAGACGGGCGGCAGCCTCTCGGCGGGTCGGTGCATGGACGATCACCTTGGCGATCATCGCGTCGAAATCCGGGCTGATGTCGCTGCCCGTCTCAACGCCGCTGTCGAAGCGGGCGGCAACCGATGACGATGGCGTCCAGGCGACGATCAGGCCAGGCGATGGCAGGAAGCCATTGCGCGGGTCCTCGGCGCAGAGGCGGGCCTCGATGGCGTGGCCGGTGATCGACAAATCAGCCTGCGCGAATGAGAGCCGCTCGCCTTCGGCAATGCGGATCTGCTCGCGCACCAGGTCGCGGCCGATGATCATTTCAGTGACGGGGTGTTCGACCTGCAGGCGGGCGTTCACCTCGAGGAAGTAGAAATCCGAGCCCTTGAGCAGGAACTCGACCGTACCGGCCGAAGAATAACCGAGCTTGCGTGCGGCGCTCAGCGCCGCTTCGCACATGGCGGCCCGGATCCTCCCGTCGAGGGCGGAGGAGGGCGCCTCCTCGATGATCTTCTGGTGGCGGCGCTGGATCGAGCACTCACGTTCGAAACAGTGGACGACATTGCCATGCCGGTCGCCGAGGATCTGGATCTCGACGTGACGGGAGCTATCGAGCCATTTTTCGAGAAACACCGTGTCGTCGCCAAAGGCGCCGGCCGCTTCGCGTCGGGCGCTGGCGATGGCGTCGACAAGATCGCTCTCCTTTTCGACCACACGCATGCCGCGTCCACCGCCGCCGGCGGAGGCTTTCACCAGAACCGGATAGCCGATCTTTGCGGCCGCGGTCTTGACGTTGGTCTTGGGGCCAAGCTCGACCGCGGGCAGGGTCGGAACGCCCGCCTCCTGCATCAGCTTCTTGGCGGAGAGCTTGTCGCCCATCTGTGCGATCACATCAGGCGAAGGTCCGATCCATGCAAGGCCGGCGTCGATCACGCTTTTCGCAAAGCCGGCGTTCTCCGACAGAAAACCATAGCCCGGGTGGACAGCATCTGCGCCCGAGCGCTTGCAGGCATCGAGCACTTTGCCGACGTCGAGATAGGTCTCTTTCGACGTGCGGCCAGTCAGCGCCACGGCGAGGTCCGCCTCGCGCACGAAAGGCGCTTCGACGTCGCCATCGGCATAGATGGCGGCGGTTGATATCCCTATTTCGCGCGCGGTGCGGAAGATGCGGCGTGCGATCTCGCCGCGGTTGGCGACCAGCAGGCGCGTGATCGGCTTCACGACGATATGCGTCGCGTCTACATGCCCTCCGTCTTCTACATGCGCCATGTGCCGAACTCCTTGGTCCCCTGGACCTTGTTGTTGGCGCAGGCCGAGAGCGACATGGCGATAACCGCGCGTGTGTCGCGTGGGTCGATCATGCCGTCGTCGGATATCCTTGAGGTGGCATAAAGGCCCTTGGAGCGTTCTTCCGCCCAGTGTTCGGCGATCGCGGCGCGCTTGGCGTCCGCAGCCTCGTCGAAGACGGCGCCGCGACGTTGGGCGGCAGCGCGGCCGACGATCGACATGACCCCAGCCATCTGCTTTGGCCCCATCACGGCAATCTTCGCGGTCGGCCAGATATAGGTGAAGCGTGTTCCAAAGGCCCGGCCGCTCATGCCGTAATTTCCAGCGCCGTAGGATGCGCCCACGATGATGGAAATGTGCGGTACGGTCGAGTTCGATACGGCATTGATCATCTTCGAGCCGTTCTTGGTGATGCCGCCTTGCTCGAAATCGGCGCCGACAATGTAGCCCGTGATGTTGTGAAGAAAGACGATCGGCGTATCGATCTGATTGCAGAGCTGGATGAACTGCGCCGCCTTTTCCGCCGACTCCGAAAACAGCGCCCCGTTGTTGCCGATGATCCCGACGGGATAGCCGTGGACGCTTCCCCAGCCGCAGACCAGAGTGGGCCCGTAGAGCGCCTTGAATTCCTCAAAATACGAGCCGTCGACGACCCGGGCGATGACCTCGCGCATGTCGAAGGGTTGGCGCAGGTCGCGGGCGACCATGCCCAGCAGATCCTCGGGATCATGTCGTGGCGCCTCGAAACCGGGCGCCGGTTCAGGTCCGAGCTTGCACCAGTTGAGATGGCGCACGACTTCGCGGCACATGCGGATCGCGTCTCGCTCGTCCTCCGCGAGATAATCGCCAAGGCCCGAAACGCTGGTATGCATCTCAGCGCCGCCGAGGCTCTCCTCGTCGGCGTCCTCGCCGGTCGCCATCTTCACCAGCGGCGGACCGCCAAGGAAGACCTTCGACTGGTTGCGGATCAGAATGTTGTAATCGCTCATCCCGGGTTGATAGGCGCCCCCGGCGGTGGAGGCGCCGAACACCACCGAGATGGTCGGGATGCGCAGCTTCGACAGCTCGGTGATCTCGTAGAACAACCGGCCGCTCTCGGCGAAGTGGCCGACTTCGCGCTGGATCGCCGCCTCGGGGTCATCGCCGCCTTCGCCGCGCAGGTCGGCGCCGGCGGATTCGACGAACTGGACATAGGGCATGCGGTTGATGCGGCTGATCTCCAGCCCGCGCATCAGCTTCTTCGCGTTAAACGGGTTGAATGCGCCGGCTCGCACCGAGGGATCATGACCGAGGATCACGCACTCGACATCCTCGATGACGCCGATGCCGCAGACGAAGCCCGAGCCCACCGCATAGGCTGAACGCCACCCTGCCAGCGGGCTGATCTCCAGGAAGGGCGAATCGCGATCGAGCGCGTGGCTGATCCGTTCGCGGATTGGCATTTTGGCGCGCTGGCGCAGACGGGCGGTCGCTTCAGCGCCGCCACCTTCGGCTGCTTCTTCGAGCAGCCCGTTCATCACCCCGAGCAGCTCCAGCATGTCTTTGCGGTTTTGCTGGAACGCGTCCGATCGGGTGGCGAGGTGAGTATCCAGAACCGGCATCAATTCCTCCCGACGTCGACGAGCTTCGCCGCCGATCGTCCAGGCGGAGGCTAGAGCGCGATTGCCGCGCACGGAAGCTCTGAATGCGCGATTGAAGCGGGCGCCGTCGCAAACGCGCTGATTGTCAGTTCCGTTGCGGAAACGGCGTTCAGAGTTTAAGTCGCGTCATCGCTTCCTGGCGCAGCTCGCGTTTGAGGATCTTGCCGGATGCGGTTCGCGGCAGCGGCTCGTAGGTATAGTGCAGGTAGCGCGGGACCGCGAAGCGGGCGACACGGCTCGATAGGAAGTCCCGCAGCTCATGGTCGTCGACCGGCGCAGCGACATAGAGGGTGGCGCCGATCTCTTCGCCCAGGCGCTCATCCGGGACGCCATAGACGCAGGCCTCGACGATGCGGGGGTGCTCGAGCAGCGCCGCCTCGACGCCGCCGCAGCCGACATTCTCGCCGCCGCGGATCACCATGTCCTTGATCCGATCGACGATGAACAGGAAGCCTTCGCTGTCGAGATAGGCGACGTCGCCCGTGCGCATCCACTCGCCGCCAACAAAGGTTTCGGCATTGGCGTCGGGCTGGTTCCAGTAGCCGCGGAAGACCGCCGTGCCGCGAACCTGAAGTTCGCCGCGCTGGCCAGTCGGCAGTTCATGGCCGTCGGGATCGACGATAAGCAGATCAAGCACGGCCGAACAGCGGCCAGAGCTTTCCGGGCGATCGAGATAGTCCTTTGCGGCGATGCCGACGCCGATGGCGTTGGTTTCGGTCATGCCCCAGCCCGTGCCGGGCTTGGCGTTGTCGAAGCGCTTGTCGATGTCGCGCACCTGTTTTGGCGCCCGGGCCGAGCCGCCGCCGCCAAGCAGGCGCAGCGAACTGAGGTCGCGATTGGTCTTTGGGGCGGCGTCAACAAGGTCGCCCGTGATTGCCGGCGTTCCGACGAAGGCGGTGACGCGTTCACGCTCAATCAGATCGATGCCTTGCTGGACATCCCATTTGTACATCGAGATCAGGCGCCTCTGGGCGCGGAAGGACTGGAGGAAGGCGGCGTGTGATCCGCTGACATGGAAGAGCGGCACGCCGAGCAGCATGGCTGGCTTGTCGCCCGCGGGCGGCGCTTCGATCAGGCCGGTCGCGACCGCGGCTGTTGCATCCAGCTCCCAGGACAACAACGCGCTGATGATGGCGCGATGGCTGGAAACGACGCCCTTGGGATAGCCGGTCGAACCGGAGGTGTAGAGAATGGTGGCGTCGTCGTCGGTGTCGACGTCGTAGGCGGCCATCGTCGCAACCGGGTGACCGGCCATGACTTTTTCCCAGGCGTGAGTGCCGACCGGGAGGGGGCTTGGCGTGCGGCATGCAATGACGGCGATGCCTGGCGGCGCATTCTCGCAGCGCAGATAGCGCTCGAGCCTTTCCGGGTCGACGATCAGGACCGTTGGCCGGCTGTCCTTGAGGGCGTACTCCAGCTCATTTGGTTGCCACATCGCGTTCATTGCGACGGCGATGGCGCCGAGCGACGTCGCGGCGCAGAAGGCGATCATCCATTCGGGGTAATTGCGCATCGAGATCGCCACCCGATCACCGCGCCGCACGCCGAACTCACCGGCCAGCGCAGCCGTCAGCTTGCAGGTCCGCTGCCAGGTTTCCTCATAGCTCAACCGCTCGTCGTCGTAGATGATGAAGGGGAGATCGCTGCGCGCCGCCTCGTAGATCGCCCGTAGCGTCCTTGGGGCGTTGCGGAAGACCCGGCAAGCCCGACCGCGCACCACGGCCGCTTCGATCTCGAAGGGCTGGCCGGGCGCCGTCAATTGCGCAAGCGATTCAGTTCTGGTGACCACTGGACGTCCTCCGGCGCCGGATGCTGGTTGTTTCCTTCCGGATCGGTTTACCCGCCCTCGGAGGTCCGCATCTCGGCGAACGGAACTTTCGCCATCCCGGGCCGGGAGGCAAGGTCGGGGTTGAGAAAACTGGCCCGCAGAGGCAAGCTTTAGGCTTGGCCATAGCCCAGCAGCGGCCGCAAGCCGGGCGCGGCATACTCGATCAGCCGCTTCTGGATCTCGGGCAATTCATCCGGCAGGTCGGCTTGTCCGCCCGCCAGGTTCTCTCGCGCGGTCGAGCTTTGCCTGCGATCCGAGCCGACCAGGACCCGGGCCCGCCAGTCTGCAGGAACCGGATCCAGTCCGCAGGCTGTGAACAGGCGCATGAAGTAAGCTTCGGCGTCGGGGCCATCGAGCCGTTTCAGGTGGGCGATGATCTCCTCGTAGCGGACCAGATAGGTCGACGTACCCATCCAGCCGACGGCGTTGTGGCGAAAGATGTCCTCCAGGCTCGGCGCCTTCTGGTGGATGCCAAGGATCATCAGGTTGAGCAGGTCGTTGGTGTTGACCAGG
>JANMWT010000551.1:0-17966 GCA_031394145.1 Alphaproteobacteria bacterium
TGAAGGCCGGCGGCCCTTACGACTACGCCAGCTGAGACGGCCCTCACCTTCGGGCGCGCACGATGAATGTAATTACGTTTGAGTTCGTGGCGGCGGCGCTGCTCATGGAGTTGACACCCGGGCCGAACATGACCTGGCTCGCTCTGTTGTCGATGCGGCAAGGGCGAAGAACCGGCGTCCGCGCCGTTGTCGGGATCGCTCTGGGCCTGGCGCTGCTGGCGATCATCGCGGCCGCAGGTCTCGCGCCGCTGCTGACAGCCTACCCGCTCGTCTATGAGGCGCTACGCTGGGCTGGCGTACTGTTCCTGCTGTATCTCGCGGTGGAAGCCTGGCGCGGCGAGAAGAGCCAATCTGCAAAAGAAGACTCGAGCCAAGGCAGACAATTCCAGAAAGGCTTGATCCTCAATCTTCTCAACCCGAAGGCGGCAAGTGTGTTTGTCGTACTGATCCCGGGGTTTGTCGTGGGCGAGGCGGCTCGTCTGGTTCCGACCCTGTTCCTCAGCGCGGTCTACGTCGCCATAGCGACGAGTGTGCATCTGACGATCGTGGTCTTCGCCGGGGGCTTTCACCAGGCGTTGTCAAATCCACGGCGCGAAACCCTGGTCAGGCGCACGTTCGCGATCCTGCTCGCCGGCGTCGCCATCTGGTTTGCCGCAAACACGGACCGATAGGAGCGATGGTCGCCGGTGAAATCACGCGCCCGGCCCACCCTCGCCTGGTCCATCCTCGCCTGGTCCATCCTCGCCCTGGCCATCCTGGCCCTGCCCATCCTCGCCCTGGCCATCCTCGCCCTGCCCATCCTCGCCCTGCCCGACCTCGCCCTGCGGTGAGGCCAGCCGCCAGCCGCTTGCCGCCGGCTCGCCATCCGAGGTCTGGTCCATCAGGTTTGCGAGCCAGGGCAGTGCGACTTTCAGATGATCGGCCAAGCCGAACGGCGGATTAACGATCACGACGCCTGCCGCCGAGAGCGGACCCGGCCCGGCCGTCCGGACCCAGAGGTCGGCGGCCAACAGCTTGTCCGGGGCCATGCCCAATTCCTCGATCAGAACGCCAGCCAGAGCCCCGTCGAAGGCCTCGACCGCTCCCGCATCCTTGATCGGACGCCAGAGGATATAGGTTCCACCCTGCCAGCGCTTCACCGCTTTCTTGGTCGCCTGCAACATGTAGTCGAAGTCGAGCTTCCGCTCGGCCGAGCCCTCCTCGAAGGGCGGATCGATCAGCACCAGGCCGCGCCGCTCCTGCGGTGGCAGGTAGGCGCCGAGCGCTTCATAGCCATCGCGCTCTTCCACCTTCACCCGCCGATCGCGCCCCATCGCCTCGCGAAGCTTGTCGGCGGATGCGGGATGCAGTTCGCACAGGCGGATCGCGTCGTCGGCCCGCATCAGGTGGGCGGCGATGAGGGGTGAGCCCGGATAAGCGACGAGGTCTCCTCCCGGATTGAGGTCGCGCATCGCCGACATGTAAGGCGCCAACGCGGCGCGCACCGCCGGTGGCGCATCGGCTTCGGTCAGCCATAGCCGCGCGATGCCATCCCGCCATTCCGGACTACGCTGCGCTTCCTCCGAACCGAGATCGTAGCGCCCGACACCGGCATGGGTGTCGATGAAACGGTAGGGCTTGTCCTTGGCGTTCAGTCGTTCGAGGCAGAGCGCCAGCGCGACGTGCTTGACCACGTCGGCGAAGTTTCCGGCATGAAAGGCGTGGCGGTAGTTCACGTGGGTCGGCTCCGCTGAAGGCTCGCCTTATGCCGCCAAAGCCACGCGGGTCCAATGGGCCGAATTTGCCTCAGTCGCCCCAAACGGGATCGAGATGCCCGGCCGGCTTGCCCATGAGCGCCATCGCCTGCACGAACCTACGGTGCTTCTCTTCGACGCCGACAACCTCGCCGAACCGCACTTCGTAGCCGTGGAGATCGGGCAGCCTCCAGTCGTCCTGCGGTGGAACCAGTTTGGCCTAGCGGCGCTTGCAGTCGCTTCGGCCGGCGCGTTCCGAGGTCGGCCCGCAGGGCTCGGATTTCAACAGACCGCGCAATCCTGCCGGCACGCCATCCGATGACACTCCGACGCCGGCATCGACCGCCGGGTCGGAGCCTGCATCCGCCTCAGGCATCGGCGCGCTCGGCCCCGTCGCTTTCCGGCGATGGTTGGACATGCTGGCGCGCGCCTCGTCAGCAGACACAGACGCCTGCGACGGCGGGCGTCTGCGCCGCGGCGGCGGGATGAAGTCAGACAGAACCAGGGTCACGGCCATCGGTTCGGGCGGTCGCCCAACCAGCGGCGCGGACGTCCCGCCGCCAACCGAAGCCGCAGCGAAACCTGCGACCAGCGCGAGGTTGAGCACGATCGACGCGGTTACGGGTCCCGCACGGCGGACCACCTGCTCGATGCGCCAGGAAGGGCGGCGATGACGCAGGAGCACCTTTCCCCCCTCCATCGCTCAGTCCCCAAAACCTGGGTCGCGCTGATATTCGTTGGCGGGGCCGAGGCGACCGATCATTTGGTTGATGCTGCCGAGCCGGGATGTGCTGGCGCCGTTCCTGCGCGTGACTTCATGTGTGCCGTTGAGCGACGTCCAGCGTTCTCCCGTCTTGATGCAGCCCATATGGCTCGACTGGCAGCTCGGCTCCTCGCCAAAGCCGGGATACATCCGCTTCAACTGTTCGCGTGTCGGCGCCTGAACGTATTCGCCCTGCGCCATCAACTTGCTCCACTTGAGGGCGCAGTCGCTGCGCATCTTGTCCGCCACGCCGTTGCAGGGGTCTTTTTCGAGCAGACTGCGAAGTCCCAGCGGCGGGCCAACCTGCGCGCTGGCGGCTGGCGGCGCGACGTAGACATCGCCATCTGGCGCGGCGCTGGCGACGCTCGAGGGCGGTGCCGGCGCGGCGGGCGCAGGCTTGCGGCTCGCCTCGTGGCGGATGGCCGGCGACGGGCTCGGTGCGGACGCCGCTGGCTCGGGCCGCGATGGCGGCGGCGTGATATCCGGCAACAGGGTCACCGAAATCGCAGCCGGCCGACGGATCGGCTCCATGCCGCCGGCGCCCAGGCTGGCGATCGCAGCAACAATCGCGAGGTTGACAAGCACAGATGCGGCGAACGGCGCCGTGCGCCGCCACCCCGCCGATGCGGCCCAGCCCGCGATGCGGTTTCGCATCTCCATGGGCGCGGACTATGCGCTCAGGGGCGGCGCTCGCGAAGGGCCCAAAAGTCCGTGTGCCTACACGATTTCTTTGTGGGAAGTCACAATCTTGCCCACAAGGCCATACTCGCGCGCTTCCTCAGCGGACATCCAGTGGTCGCGATCGGTGTCCTTCTTGATCCGCTCGAGCGTCTGGCCGGTCGCAGCCGCGAAGATCTTGTTCAGACGCTCGCGCATGCGAATGATTTCGCGCGCCTGGATCTCGACGTCGGACGCCTGACCGCCGACGCCGCCGCGGGGTTCATGCAGCAGGAAGCGGGTGTTGGGCAGAGCGAAGCGATTTTCCTTCTTGCCCGCCGCATAGATCAGCGCGCCCGCAGATGCGCACCAGCCGGCGCCGAGGATCTTCACGGGCGCTTTCACGAATTTGATCATGTCGTGGATCATGTCGCCGCTTTCGACGTGCCCGCCAGGCGAAGACAGAACCAGCAGGATCGGTTTGTCGCTGACGGCCGTGTAGCCGAGCAGCTGCGCACAGACCATCTTGGCCTGACGGTCATTGATCTCGCCAGTCAGCAGGATGGTGCGGGCGTCAAACAGCGCCTTTTCCATCTGCGAGGAGGGCGATTCCTTCTCTTTCGAGGAGGAATCATCTTCATCGTCATCGTCCAGGCGAATCGTCATGTCGGCTCCAGTCAGATTATGGGGCAATAGGTGGCTGCGCGCCGGCTCCGGGTCAATGCCTGCCGATTTCGGGCCAAAAGCCGCGCTAATGCCCGCCAAACCACGTCAGGTAGGAAACCTCAACCCCGACCGCGGCCAGTCGCGTGTCGCCCTTGAGTTCGGGCAGGCCAACCAGAAAAGCGGCGGCGACGATCTTCGCCCCGGCCTTGCGCAGGAGCTTCACGGCCGCCAGAGCGGTGCCCCCCGTGGCGATCAGATCGTCGACCAGCAGCACACGCTCTCCGGGCAGGATGGCGTCGGTGTGAATCTCCATGGAATCCACGCCGTATTCCAACTCGTAGCTTTCGGTGATCACGGCATGAGGCAGCTTGCCCTTCTTGCGCAGCGGCACGAAGCCCGCCGACAGCTGGTGCGCCACAGCGCCGCCGAGGATAAACCCTCGCGCTTCGACCCCTGCGACCTTGTCGATCTTGGCCCCGGCATAGGGCTGCACCAGCTCATCCACCGACTGACGGAAAGCGCGCGGATTGCCCATCAGCGTGGTGACATCCCGGAACATGATGCCGGGCTTGGGATAGTCCGGAATGGTCCGGATTGCGTCCTTGAGGTCCATGGGGCTCACCCGTTGTTGGCGTCCTTGCCAGTTACGACGGGGAGACCGGCCTAAGCAATGTCCGAGCGGGGCAGTTGACGGGTTTCGGCTTCCCCCGCCTTGATCCACGCCGCGACGTGCGGATCGGCAAGCACGGCTTCAATATAGGCGGCGGCGGTCTTCGAGCGCGGCAGCGCGTAGGTGACGAAGCGGGTCACCACCGGGGCGTACATGGCGTCAACGATGCCGAAACTCCGGAACATGAAAGGCCCGCCCGAACGCTGGATACACGCCGTCCACAGCGCGTCGATGGCGGCCGCATCGGCCAAACCTCCCGGTGTGACCCGTGAGGCGTCGGTGCGGCGGCGGATGTTCATCGGACAATCGCTGCGGAGCGCGCTGTAGCCGGAATGCATGATCGCAGCCGCGGAGCGGGCGACGGCGCGGGCGCTGGACCCCGGCGGACCGCCGGGCCAGAGCGTTGGCGCCAGCTCTCCTGCCCATTCGCAAATCGCGAGGCTTTCAGCGATGACGACGCCTGGCGCGATCTCCAGCGCCGGAACCCGCGCGTTGGGCGAAATCGCGCCGAACGCCGGCTTGTCGCCGCCTATGTCAGGCAGGGCGTGTTGCACTTCCTCGAACGCGATGCCGCCATGCTTGAGCGCCAGCCAGGGCCGCATCGACCAGGAGGAGTAGTTCTTCTCGCCGATGTGCAGTTTGGGCTCGGTCACGGGGTCCTGGTTCTCCGCTTCAAGCGACGCGGCGATAGAGCGCCGTCACCGCTGACAATCCAACGAACAGCGAACCGACGCCGCGCTCGAACCAGCGCTTGACCTTGGGCCGGTTCATCACGCGCGACACCGCCACGCCGAGAAAGGCATAGACCAGGTCGGCGCCGAAATCGATGCCGATCGCGACGACCCCGAGGAGCCCGATCTGCCGCCACAGGGGTTGGGTCGGGTCAAGGAACTGCGGCAGCACGGCGACAAAATAGAGAATGCTTTTGGGATTCCCGAGGCCGACGAACAACCCGTCGCGGAAGCCGCTGCGACTGGCCTTCGTTGCCAGCGTGGTCATGTCCGCCTGCTGGCGGAAGGAATGGATGAAAGCGCTGACGCCCAGCCAGGCAAGATAAGCCGCACCCAGCAACTTGATCGCGGTGAAGGCGGCGCCTGACGCTGCGATCAGGCTGGCGAGGCCAATACCACTGAGCGCAAAATAGATCGCGTTGGCCAACTGGATGCCAAGACCAGCGCCGACACCGGCTTTCGGCCCACGCCAGGCGGCCTGCGACATCACGAAGATCACCGCCGGGCCCGGAAGAAAGCTCACCAAAGTGGTCAGCGTCACGAAGGCCGTGAATTTCTCGGGACTCATCTTGCTCTCCGTGACGCGGGCTGGAGATGGGGCAGGACATCCCTGGGCGCCATGGAGAAAAGGGTATTCCCGGCCCGAGGAAATTTCCTCATGGCCAGAACCTGCCCTTACCACCCAGTCCCAACCCGACACGACCAGGCTCTATCCGACCGGGTCCTACCCGCCGAGCACCCTGCCCGCGACGGCGTCGAGCTTGGCGACCAGCGCCGGATCACGCGCCGCTTTCGGCGTGATCACCGCATGGTCAAGACAGGTATCGATGCCCTGCGGATCGGCGGGCCGATCTGCGCCGTCGAGGCGCCGCGCCAGACGCTGCACCAGCTCGCGGGCGTTTTCCGCATTGGCGTGCAGCACTTTCTGGACCTCGGTGACGGTCACCGGCCCGGCTTCCTCGCGCCAGCAATCATAATCCGTCACCATGGCGACCGAGGCGTAAGGCAACTCGGCTTCGCGGGCGAGTTTGGCTTCGGGCATGTTGGTCATGCCGATCACGTCGCAACCCCAGGCGCGGTAGAGTTTCGATTCCGCCAGCGAGGAAAATTGCGGTCCCTCCATCGCCAGGTAGGTTCCGCCATGATGGGTGGTGAGGCCCATCGCCGCCGCCTCGTCCCCGGCCAGCCCGGCGAGCCGCTCGGATACCGGATGCGCCATCGAGACATGCGCGACGACACCTTCGCCAAAGAAGCTCGTCTCGCGCGCGAAGGTGCGGTCGATGAACTGGCCGACGATCAGGAAGTCGCCCGGCGCATAGGCCTCCTTCAGCGACCCGCAGGCCGATAGCGACAGGAGGTCAGTGCAGCCAGCTCGCTTCAGCACGTCGATGTTGGCGCGGTAGTTGAGCTGGGTAGGCCCGAGCCGGTGCTGGCGCCCGTGGCGCGGCAGGAAGACCAGCTCCACCGAGCCGATGGCTCCACGGAAGACCTGGTCCGAAGGCTCGCCCCAGGGCGAGACGATGGTCTCCCAGCGAGCTCCCTCGAGCCCGTCGATCTGGTAGAGGCCGGAGCCGCCAATGACGCCGAGCACCCAGCTTGCCATGGTTCACTCAATTCCTTCTGCGCACCGCACCCGCTTTCGGAATTGCGGCCCGACTGCCTCGAGCTTCCGGACGAAGCTGTCTCGGTCCGGCAAGGTCAGCGACCAAACAAGTGGTCTGCCGAAAATGTCGACCGGCTTGGGCTCGATGGACTGGATGAAGATGGGCCGGTTCTTCACGATCGTCACATTGCTGGTGTGGGTCCTGGCCGAAAGCGTCTGACCATGAGCAGGAAGCGTCGCAAACACGAAGACCGCCAAGAACAGCTCTGCCCTCATCGACTTCTTCCCTCCAACTGCCCTTGCAGCAAAACGCCTGCGCTCAGGCTTTGCAACCGGGGGCAAGGACTGCCTGGCGCCTTCCAGGGCCGCTTAGAACCACTTGCGCATGGTGACGGGTGGGGGCGTCAGTCGATTGACCGTGTGCATCTCGACGTCGTCCGCCAGCGCATAGCCCAACGCTGACCAGAAGGCGACCAGGCGAGGCTGGTCTTTGCGCACACCCAACTGCGCCCCGGGATGGCCGCGCCGCATCGCCTCAAGCTCGAGTGAGGACACAAGCGGCGCGCCGAGGCCGCAGGAACGCCAGTCCTTCAAGACGCCGACGCGCTTGATCTCGACCCATTCGCGCGGATCGCCAGCTGGGCCGGACACGGGATGGAAACGACCGCCGCCGATCACAGCTTCGCTGTGAAGCATGAGGACACCCCCGCCTCGAACCATCTGACCAGCGATGTCAGATTCAGTTTCGCGAAAGGCGGATGAATTGGCGGCGACCGTTCCGGTCCAGCAGCGCACCATGACATCGAGCAGCAGGCCCGCCTCGCCTGGCCCAGCAAGATGAAGGGTGATGCCCGGTGGGAGGGTCGCTGGCTTCGACATGTCCACCCAGATGCGATGCCGGGACCCGGCGCGCCGACAGCCCCGACGGCGAGCACGGGTCCCGGCCTGCGCCTTGCGGCGCAGTGGGGTCCGTCAGGAAAGCCCGAAGGAGCTAATGCTCGACGTTGCGCCAGATGCGGCGGTACGAGAAGAACACCAAGACGGCGAATATAGCGAGGTAGGCGACAACCGCGACGCCCATCTGCCGACGGATTTCCTGCTTGGGCTCGGAGGCCCAGGCGAGGAAGGTCGCGACGTCCTGCGCCATCTGCTTCACGGTCGGCTTGGTGTCATCATCGAACGTCACCTGACCGTCAGCCTTGAGCGGCGGCGCCATGGCGAGGAAACCGCCAACCGGCTTCAGGCGCGGATCGCCAGACCATTGCGAGCCGGTGTCGCCGGAGTAGACGCGGTTATAGTGCTGGCCGGCATTGACCTTGAGACCTGCGGGCGGCTCAACGAAGCCGGTGAGCAGCGAATAGACATAGCTGGGGCCGCCTTCGCGCGCCTTGACGATGACCGACAGATCCGGCGGCAGCGCGCCGCCATTGTTGCCGCGCGCCGCGTACTCGTTGGCGAAGGGCGCCGGGAATGTGTCCGATGCGATGCCATCGCGCTGGATGGCGTCGCCGGTGTCGTGGTCGACGTCGGGCATCTTGAGTTCGGCCGCCAATGCCTTGACGCGCGGATTGTCGCCCGGGTTCTTGAATTCAGGATCGTAGAAGGGCCCACCCGGCTGGCCGAGGTTGCGGAACGACATCAGCTTCATGCCGTGACAGGACGAACAGACCTCGCGATAGACCTTGTAGCCGCGCTGCAGGGCGTTCTTGTCGAAAGCGCCAAAATAGCCCTCGAACGACCAGCCGCTGGCCGGTTCGTCGAGATGTTGCGGGCTGATGGCGCTGGTCGCGCCGCCTTCCTGAGCAAAAGCGAGACCCACGGAACCCATCGCCAGAGTGGCGAGACCGGCGGCGGCGAGTGTGATGAGACGCATCTGTCTGCCCCCTACTCGGCGTGCAGTGGAGCAGCGGCGGGGCCGGCGCTCGACTTTGTGGATATGGAGCGCTTGTGCACGCTGTCGGCGATCGAGGCGGGGCGCAGCTTTGGCTTCTCAATCACGCCAAGCAAGGGCAACACGACCAGGAAGTAGAGGAAATAATAAGCCCCGAGGATCTGTGAGAGCGACACCCATTTGAAGCCTGCCGGCTTGGCCACAAGGCCTGCCCCGGAAGTCGACGGCAAGGACCCCTTGAAGGCGCTCGCCTGGCCGAAATCGTCGAACACTTTCGATCCGGCGTGGCCAGCGGCGTCCGTATAGGTGACTTCAAGCTTGTCCGCGCCGGTCTTGAAGACGAAGGCGTCAGGCTCGTTGGCGCCGCAGAAGCCGAGGCCGACGCAGGCGACCACGAAGACCAAGAAGAGCTGGCGCGCGAATGGCCGATAGCGCATCGAGCGGACCTTCGAGGTATCGAGCCAGGGCAAGACAAAGAGGATGCCGATGGCGCCGAACATGGCGAGCACCCCTAGCAGCTTGGCGGGGATCGGCCCGATGTCGAAGGTGACCGCGCGCAGGATGGCGTAGAAAGGCAGCAGGTACCATTCAGGCACGATGTGCGCCGGGGTCTGCAGCGGGTTGGCTTCAATCGAGTTGTCGGTCTTGCCCATCGCTTCGGGGAAGAAGAACACGAACATCGCGAACATGATCAAGAACAGCACGATCGCGAAGCCGTCCTTGACCGTATAGTACGGATGGAAGGGCACCGTATCCTTCTTGACGTCCTGAACGGCGACGCCGGTCGGGTTGCCGTTGCCGACGACGTGCAGCGCCCAGATGTGGAGGATCACGACGCCGGCGATCACGAACGGCAGCAGGTAATGCAGCGAGAAGAAACGGGTGAGGGTCGGATCGCCAACCGCAGGGCCGCCAAGCAGGTAGGTTTTCACCGTGTCGCCGACCAGGGGCAACGCGCCGATCAGGTTGGTGATCACCGACGAACCGTGGAACGACATCTGGCCCCAGGGCAGCACATAGCCAAAGAAGGCGGTGGCGACCATCAGCAGGTAGATCACACAGCCGAGGATCCAGAGGATCTCGCGCGGGGCCTTGTACGAGCCGTAATAGAGCCCCCGGAACATGTGGATGTAGACGGCGAGGAAGAACATCGACGCGCCGTTGGCGTGAATGTAGCGGATCAGCCAGCCAAAATCGACGTCGCGCATGATCCGTTCGACCGAGGCGAACGCCATCTTGGTGCTGGCGATATAGTACATCGCCAACGACACGCCGGTGACGATCTGGATCACCAGGCACATGGCGAGGATGCCGCCGAACGTCCACCAGTAGTTGAGGTTTTTTGGGGTCGGGAAATCGATCATACTGTCATAGCCGAGGCGCACGATCGGCAGCCGTGCGTCCAGCCATTTGGTGAAGCCGGTCTTGGGTTCGTAGCTCGACGGTCCGCTCACGCTCCCACCCCCCTTAAAGCGAAATCTTGATGACGGTCGGCGACGTGTAGACGTAGTTCGGGATCGGCAGGTTCTGCGGCGCCGGACCTTTGCGGATCCGTCCCGAGGTATCGTATTGCGACCCGTGGCACGGGCAGAACCAGCCGCCGAACTCGCCGACATTTCCCTGAGCGGGACCAACCGGCACACACCCAAGGTGCGTGCAGGTGCCCGAAGTCACCAGGAAGTCGGGATGCAGCTTGCCGTCGAAACCCGGGCGAAGCCGCGAATCGTCCGTCGCCGGATCCTTGAGCGACTTGATGTCGACGTTGCGGGCTGCCTGGATCTCCGCATCGGTGCGGTGGCGAATGAAGAAAGGCTTGCCGCCGATCAGGGTCCGCGCCTCGCCGCCAAGCGGGATCTTGGACACATCGACTTCGCCGCTGGAAAAGGCCCGCGTATCGCCGGCCGGCGCCAGTTGCTGAATGAACGGCCAGGCGACAGAGGCGACGCCTCCGGCAGCCACCGTCGCGGCAGCGATGTGAATAAAATCGCGGCGGGTTTCGCCAGCGTGTTCGTTATCAGCTGTCGGGCTGCTCGAACCGTGTTCCGCCACACGCCTCTCCCATGTTATCCGGGTCTTATCGGACGCTTACATAGCACCTGCGCAAAAGCCCGCGCGCGGCGCGATGTCGCAAGAAGCCCCCCTGAAGGACCCTGCAGCGGAAGGCTCTAGAGTGCGTCTCGCTTTCTTTCAACCTGACATCCCTCAGAATCTGGGGGCGACCGTCCGTCTGGCCGCTTGTTTCGGCGTTTCGGTCGATATCATTGAGCCTTGCGGCTTTCCGTTGACCGACAAGGGCCTCAAACGGGCCGCGCTGGACTACGGCAATCGGGTCGATCTGGTGCGCCATGACGGATGGGCGGCATTTCTCGCAACGTCAGGGCGCCGATCTTCACGCCTCGTCCTGTTCACGACTCGCGGGGCGACGCCGCTCCAGGATTTTCGATTCGAGGCCGGCGACACGCTGCTCTTCGGCCGCGAGTCGGCGGGCGCGCCTGAAGCTGTCCACGCCGCTGCGTCGGCCCGGGTGGTGATCCCCCTCGCGCCCGGGGCCCGATCGCTGAATGTCGCGATGACGGCGGGGATCGCTCTCTGGGAAGCCATGCGGCAGACCGGACGCGCGCCTTCGAGCGCCAGTTGACGGCTATTTCGCGGTCGCTGGAGGCGCTGCGCCGCAGGTGCGGGCGATCGACTGGGTGGTCGAGACAAATTTCTGGGCGGCCGCTGGCGTCAGCGTCGCCATGATGCGATCCGTCTCGGCCTCGTTGCCCTGGGCGCCCAGGACCACGACCTCGTACATCGGCTTGTCCAGCCGCCGCGCCGATTCCTTGGCCAAGCACGAACAGACGCCATCTGGCTGACCGCCCTTGAGGCACGCGTCGAGAATGGCCTTGCGACCCGAATCGGCGACGCTGCATGCGCTGGCGACAAACCCAGCGACCAGCAGCGTGGCCACAACCGGCGACCAACGCACCATGGAACTCTCTCGACCTCGCCCGATGGCTGCCAGCCTAGCTGCTGGCGAGGGTCTGTTCAACAAAGACGGCGCTTACTTGAGCTTGAGGACGCCCGCCGCGCACTTACCTGCGGCCTTCATGGCGACATTCATGGTCGCCATCTGCCGGTCCACCGGCATCTTGTCCCGAATACGGTTGGCTTCCTCCGGCTTGCCCTCGGCATCGAGCAACATCGCCTTGAAGGCCAGGTGATCGAGGTTCTTCTGCAGGTCATCAGCAACGCAGGTGCAGGTCTTTCGGTCATCGCCCCCTTTGGCGCACTGCTTGATCCAGACCTCCTTGCCGGCCCCGCCTTCGCTGCAGCCAGCCGCGAGCACCAGGACCGCCGCAGCGGCCAGACTGACCCTTGTCATATCCGATGACCCCAAATTCCTCGTCACGCCCGCCGCCGCGCCGAAACTACGCCCGGCAACGCCGCCGGCGCTAGCCCCGCAGCGTGTCGCCCTTCAACTGGCCGGGGCGACGGGTGCGGGCGGCTGGCCCCGGCGGCTGGCCCCGGCGGCTGGACGGACCGCCCGCTGCCGGGTTAGCAGGGCCAATGACACCTGCCCCCTCGATCGCCCGCGACGATGCGCTTGCAGACCGTCAGGCCCTCGCCAGGACCTGGTTCGAAGACTTGCAGGGGCGGATCATTTCGGCTTTCGAGGGCCTCGAGGATGAGGCGGGGCCGCCTCTGTTCCGGGGACCTGCTGGACGCTTCGAGAAGACCCCATGGCGTCGCGGCGACGGCTCGGAAGACCTCGGCGGGGGAACCATGGCGGTGATGCGCGGCCGACTGTTTGAAAAGGTCGGCGTGCACGTCTCGTGCGTCTATGGCGTCTTCGCAGAGGACTTCGCCCGCACCATGCCGGGCGCCGACAAGTCAGGCGGGCGCTTCTGGGCCAGCGGCATATCGGTGATCGCCCACCTGCACTCGCCTCGCATCCCGGCTGTCCACATGAACACGCGTATGCTGGTGACCTCGGAAGCCTGGTTCGGCGGCGGGGCCGACCTGACGCCGCTGCTCGAATCCCAACGCAATCAGGAAAATCCTGACGCGATCGACTTCCACGGGGCGCTTCGCAACGCCTGTGCGCCCCATCCGGGCGCCGACTACACAGCCTTCGCCAAGCATTGCGACGAGTACTTCTACCTCCCCCACCGTCACGAACCGCGCGGGATTGGCGGAATTTTCTACGATCGCCACAACAGCGGCGACTGGCATGGCGATCTTGCCTTCACCAAGGACGTCGGTCTGGCTTTCCTGGAGGTCTATCCTCGCATCGTTCGGCGAAGGATGGCGGAATCCTGGGCCCCGGCGCAGCGCGAAGAACAGCTCGTGCGTCGCGGCCGTTACGTCGAATTCAACCTTCTTTATGATCGCGGGACGACGTTTGGCCTGAAGACCAATGGCAATGTTGCGAGCATTCTGTCCTCGATGCCGCCCGTGGTGAAGTGGCCCTGACCCGCCGCAAGACCCCGCCGGACGCGGTGCATCGAAAACCGATCGCCAAATTCCTACCATATTGTAATGTCGAGCTGGGCGACAGCTTCCGCCGACCTACGTTCTGACCTCCAGACGCAAGGGGATCTTCCATGCCTTCCGCCGGGCCAGAGACGTCCACAGGCGTTCGAGAGATCCCTGTCGAACTCACCGTCATCGCGTTCATCGGCATCATTGGCGGCGCCTGCCTGACCGCAGCCCTCGGCGCGCTGGTCTCGCCCGGCGCGGTCGATCCCTGGTACCAATCCCTGAGCCGGGCGCCGGGAAACCCGCCCGGCTTTGTTTTCGGGGCGGTCTGGCCGGCCCTTTATACCCTGATGGCGATCGGCGCCTGCCGGGTGTGGCTCAAGGCGGGAGGCTGGCGACGCGCCGATAGTGCGCTTGGCGTCTATTTCCTGCAGCTGATGGTCAATCTCGGCTGGAGCGTGCTCTTCTTCCACTTCCATATGGCGATCATCGCGCTCATCGACCTTGCGGCGCTGTGGCTGCTGACTTTGCTGATGATCCTGGAGTTTCGCCGCTACAGCCCGATCGCAGCGCAACTGCAATACCCCTACCTCGCCTGGCTCACCTTCGCAGGATATCTCAACGCCTGGGTGGTGTTCGCCAACTGAGGGGGATCAAGCGAGGAGACCGAGCAGGGTCTCGTGACTGGCGTTGAAGTCGCTCTCAATCCAAGCCGCTTCCAGCTTCCGGATCGCGACACCGACGGCCGGACCGCTTGCAACGCCCGCCGCCATCACATCCTCACCCGACACCGGCATGACTGGGCGAACATAGACGTTGGCCTCGGCCATCAGACGTCCCCAGCCCGGCGCGCTCACGCCCTGCTTTGCCCAGGCAAGCAGAAGATTGTCGCGGACGACATCGCGGCCGTGACGATAGAGCAGACGATGCAGGTCAGCGCGGCTCGCGTCCGGGTCCAACATAGCATCGCATCGCGCCGCGAAAACCAGCCGGTCGCGCTCTTCATTCGACAATTTGAGGCGACGGGCCACCGAGGCGAGCACCGCCGCATCCTTCCAGAACAGACTGAGGAAGCGCAACAAAGGGTCGACATCCAAGCCTGTCGCGGCCTCGAGGCGAACCAGGTCGGACATGAGCTGGAGACCTGGGCTTTCCGGGAACAGCGCCGCGAAAACCCCCGATTGCTCGGCGGCGTCCAGCGCAACCAGCGGTTCGGGTGCGCCGAGCAACTTCCCGGTTTCCGACCAGATACGCTCGACCGAAATGGCGCCAAGGCCCGCCCTCAGCTTGGTGCAAGCCGCCAGTCCCGCCGCGTCCGGGCCCCCGTTCGCGTACCAGGCATTGAAGCGAAAGAAGCGGAGAATGCGCAGAAAATCTTCGCGGATGCGCGTTTCAGGATCGCCGACGAAGACGACGCGGCGGGCCGCGACATCCTCAAGGCCGCCGCCGGTCGGATCATGCAGTGTTCCATCCGGCTCGGCGTAGAGCGCGTTCATGCGGAAATCGCGGCGCCGGGCATCCTCTGTCCAATCCTCGGTGAACGCGACCACCGCTCGGCGACCATCGGTCTCGACATCGCGACGCAAGGTCGTCACTTCGAAGGATCGGTGGTCCGCCACCACCGTCAGCGTGCCATGCTCGATGCCGGTGGGATGAACTGCAATTCCTGCCGCCAGCATCGCGCGGGTCACCCGATCCGGCGTCAGCTTTGTCGCGATGTCGATGTCGGCGACCGGTTCGCCCAGCAACGCGTTGCGCACACAGCCGCCGACAAAGCGGGCCGATCCTGCGCGCTCGCCTTCCAGCGCCCGCATCACCCGCTGCGCCAGGTCCATCCAGGGCTGGAACGGGAGCCGGTTGGTCATCCGGTTACCTGTGTGGTCCCGGTGCGGGCCGAGGCACGCCCACGGTCGGGGGCGGCGCTTGGCCATCGTTCGCGGCCGGCTTGGCGGGGATCTCCGGAATGCCTTCAGGCGGCCCCGGCGGCGTTTTTGCGCTCGGCAAGGTCTGCACGGGTTTCGGCAGCGCGCTTGCGGCCGACGGCTGGTCGCGCGGCGCGACCGGCGGCGGCGTCGGCGGCGGGGCCGACTTGTCGGGGGCCGACGCGGCGTTGCAATCGACTTCCTTTGCAGGAATGGTGACGCCCTTCTCATAGCGGGCGGCAAGATAGCACTTGCCCTTCTGCGATGGCGCCAGCAACGGCTCGGCCACCAGCGCTGCGACGGCGATGACCGCGCCGATGACCGCCAGCGCGGTTAGCGGCCAGCGGTCGGCGACGCGGAGCTCACGCGAAGCGGCGCGATAGACGAAGAACAGTACGAACGGCAGGAGGAAGAGCGCCAACTCAACAAGGATACGCCGCGTCATGTTGTGTCGCCCCTCGAGGGCGGGCTTTCGGCCTCGCCATAGATCCGGTCATACAGCGACCGGATCATGCCAGCCGTCGCGCCCCAGATATAGCGGCCGTTGTGGGGCATGGCGTAGTAGGCGCGCAAGTGGCCCTGATAGCTGCGCTCATGGCGCAGGTGATGGGCGGGGTTCATCAGGAAGGAGAGTGGCGTCTCGAAGGTTTCGGCGACTTCGCGCGGATCGGCCCGCGGAACGAAATCAGCCGGCAGACGCCCCACGAACAGGGAAACAACATAGCCCGTCGAGGTGAGATAAGGATCGCCCTGCCCGAGCACGCTCACCGTGACCGGATCGACGCCGACCTCTTCGTTCGCCTCCCGCAGAGCCGCCGACAGAGGCGAGGCGTCCTCTGGATCGATCCGGCCGCCGGGAAACGCCACCTGGCCGGCATGCTGGCTCAGGGTTTCCGGGCGCAGGGTGAGCAAGACGCCTAAATCCTCGCCCCGATCGATCAAGCCGACGAGCACGGCCGCGCGGCGGAAGGGCGGCGTCGCCGGGAATGTGACGCCGGGGTTCAGGTCGAAATCGGTTCGGTCAATGGTGTCGAACACGGCGTCCGCAGGCGCAAGACGCGCCTTCGCCCGGTTCAGAAAATCCTCGCGCGTGGTGAATGGCATGCCCGCTATGGAGAGACCGCTTCTCCCGCCGCGGTCAAGCTGGGAGCGCGTGACCCGGTCTTGCTTGCCGCCGGTCTTGCTTGCCGCCGGTCTTGCAGCGAAGGTCCCGGCCAGCCGATGGGGAGGGATGAGGATGACGGGCAAACGAACGGGCGAGGGACAGACGGCGCTGATCACCGGCGCATCGGCCGGCATCGGGGTTGACCTGGCCGAGTGTTTCGCCCGGCAAGGCTATGATCTGATCCTGACCGCGCGCTCGGGCCCGGCGCTCAGAGAAGTGGCCGAGCGATTGTCGAAGGCCTATGGCGTCCGCGCGGCGACCTTTCCCGCTGATCTCGGCGCAATCGATGGCGGAGCGAAGCTGGCGGCAGCGATCGGCCAGCAAGGTCTGTCGGTCGACGTGCTGGTGAACAATGCCGGTTTCGGCCATGCGGGCGGTTTCGCCGCCGAGCCGGCCGCACCGCAGCTTGGCATGGTCGACCTCAACGTCCGGGCCTTGACCGAGCTCACCCATATCTACTGGAAGAGCATGCTGGAGAAGAAACGCGGCGGGGTTCTCAACGTTGCCTCGACAGCCGCCTTCCAGCCCGGACCCTTCATGGCGGTCTACTATGCCTCGAAGGCCTATGTGCTCTCGTTCTCCGAAGCGTTGTGGGAAGAGGCGCGCGGCACGGGCGTGAAGGTGAGCTGCCTTTGCCCTGGACCCACAGTCTCGAAATTTCGCGAGCGAGCCGGGACTGACAAGACGCGGCTGGGCAAGACCTCCAAGGCAATGGCCTCGGCGCCCGTGGCCGAGATGGGCTATCAGGCCTTTGCGGCCAACCGGCGGGTCAAGGTGACCGGCGCCAGCAACGCCTTGACCGCCCGCCTGGTGAAATTCCTGCCGCGCAGCATGATCCTCGGCCTCGTCCGCTCCCTGCAATCGCCCGCCTAGGCAGGCTCGCTCGCTGCGCCGATCGGGAAACCAACGCCGGAGGAGAACACGCTCATGCTTTTTCCGTCCGGATCGGGTTCGGCCCAGCCGACCATCTCATACCAGGGCGGGCGGGCCAGCCGCGCCTCCAATCCGCCCCGGACGCGGACATAGCTCGAAGGCTCGCCTGTCGAGGGATCGGTGCGCACGCGCAGCGGGTGTTCAGCGTCAATCGCCACGACATCGCCTACATTGGTGGTGACCAGTATGACCGGTCGACCGTCTGTGACGTGACGATCCGCGCGGATCGCCATGAATGGCGCGTCGGCCACCCTGACCACCACTTTTTCGTGAGGGGTAACCAGATAGTAGCCGTCGGAATCCTTGCGAAGTATCGTTGAGAACAGGCGGACCAGCTTTTCCCGGCTGAAACGCACTCCATCCTGCCACCAGGACCCGTCACGGCGGATTTCGAGGCCGATATCGCCGCAATCGTCCGGGTTCCATAAATGCACGGGAGGCAGGGATCGGGGCTTTTCCAAACCCGCTTCCGCCTGCAAGGTGGCGACAAGGTCCAGAAGCGATTTAGCTTTTGAGCCGTTTGCGCCTGAGATTGCGTTCGACATGGCGGGCTCCCGAAGCGGTTCCGCCCCAGACATAGGTAAAGCGCCGACATGAGTGAAGCCGCCATCGCCGAAGCCCCCAGCAAGGAAATCGTCGCCGAAGCGGACGCCGCGGTGGAATCGCTTGCGAAAGTGCGCGCCGAGATCGGCAAGGTCGTGTTCGGACAAGAGCGGGTGGTCGAGCTGACGCTGGCGGCCATCCTCGGCGGCGGCCACGCGCTGCTGA
>JANMWT010000555.1:0-3132 GCA_031394145.1 Alphaproteobacteria bacterium
TCCGCGCGCTGGGGGCGCCGGCGGCTGTCGTCCTCGCCTTGGCCATCATCTCGTTGACACGGCGCTGCGCCGCCGTGGCGGTCGGCGCGACGGCGATTGTGGCCAGGCGTGCGACCAACTCGTCGGGCGCCACCTTGATGCGCGCCTGCGCCGAGAGATGCATCATCGAAGGCCCCAGGCCGGCCGGCGCGGGCGGCGGGGTCGCCACCTGGGCGCACGCGGCCCGGCCGAGCAGCAACACGGCTGCGGCGAGACTGGCGGGTTCCTTTGCTCAAAGGTACGTAAAGCGACATGGGCTGGCTGATGGTTTTCCTTCTACGATCAGAGCCATCTGATCCGCCGTGCGCGGTGTCCCGCCGCCTGGAAGCGCTACAGGCGGCCTCTGAGCGCCGTCCAGAGACCGGATTCATGCTACCATGCCGGTGACCAGAGCCTCACCGATCAGGTTGGACGTTCGCCCGCAGATTCGACCCTCAATCAGACCCGCGAAATGGGGGTTCCGAGATCGGTCTAACTGCCTAATAACATTGAGGCTCTGGTAAATCTGATGTCGCTTTACGTACCTTTGAGCAGAGAAACCCTACAGGCCTCCGGATCCCGGGGGCCCATCCCTCGGGGCCAAGATGAGCCACCAGGTTGACCGGGGCCCGCCGGCACGGTGCCATACAATTTTCCGCTTATAGCGATCGAAGTGATCGAATTTCAGAGAGCGTGAACCCTTTGCAGCGGCAAGACCGATAATGTAATTCACATGGACTAGAAAATTGTGAAGGCTTTTCAGCCCTGATGAACGAGATTCCGGAGACCGACAAACCACCCGGGACTGTAGGGAAGAACTTTTATCTGCTGGAGAGGGTCTCCTCCGTGATGGGACAGCCCGTGCCCGGCGGCGTCCGGCCGCTCGGATGTGCGGCACTCGCCGCAGCCTACGGGTTGGATGTCCCAGCCCCGGACCGCCTCTTTGCGACCGGTGAGCGGCATACAATGCGAACGGAAGGGCGCTGGTCGATACTGACGCCACGATATAGGCCGGCCGACACCTTGGTGGCCCATCTCGCCTTCGCGCTCCGCCACGAACCGGTAGATCTGGGTCTGCTGGCCGCTCTGTTCCGCCGACCAGAGGCCGGGCCCGCGATCACGGCCTGGGTTCGGCAGCAACCGACGGGCAAGCATCCGCGGCGCGCCTGGTTTCTGTACGAATGGCTGACCGGAGAGCGCCTGGATTTGCCGTCGGCCCCGAAAGTGGCCGCCGCGGATGCCATCGACCCGGAGCGCCAATTCGTGATTTCGGGGAAAATCGTCTCGCGCTACAGGGTTCGCGACAATCTGCCTGGCACCCCGCTCTTCTGCCCCCTGGTTCGTGTGTCCCCGGATTTGACCGCAATGCTGGCGAGCGACCTCGCCGAAGAAGCGCGGGCCGTCGTTCGGCGCACCGCGCCTGACCTGATGGCGCGCGCCGCAGCCTTCCTGCTGCTGCAGGACAGCAAGGCATCCTACGTCATCGAAGGCGAGCGTCCCCCGCAGGATCGCATTCAGCGTTGGGGTCAGGCGCTTGGCGAGGCGGGGCGGACAGCGATCAGCGAAAATGAGTTCCTCCGCCTGCAACGTCTCGTCATCGGCCGCGACATCCGCTTTCTGCGCCTTGGCTGGTGCGTTCAGGGCGGCTTCGTCGGGCATCGCGACCGCGATACGAACGCACCGTTGCCGGACCATGTCAGCGCCAGGCCGGAGGACCTCCGGGCCCTGATAGACGGTCTGATGGCATTCGCTGAGCGAAGCGAGACTGGCGCGCTGGACCCGATCGTGTCGGCTTCATGCCTCGCCTTTGGCTTCGTGTTCATCCACCCCTTCGAGGACGGCAACGGGCGCATCCATCGCTGGCTTCTGCACCATGTGCTCGCGCGGCGCGGGTTCAATCCGCCGGGCGTCAACTTCCCGGTCTCGGCGATCTTCCTGGAGCGGATCGAGGCCTACCGCGCAACGCTTGAACATTACTCACGCCCTCGCCTAGCGCTGACCGAATGGGAGACGACGCCGGATCTCAATGTGCGGATCCTGAACGAGACGCGCGATCTGTTCCGTTTTTTCGACGCGACGCGCCAGGCGGAATTTCTGAGCGCCGCCGTATTGGAAACCGTTCGGAACACTTTGCCGCGCGAGATCGAGTATCTCCGCCGCTACGATTTGGCCAAAGACCGTATCCAGAACTTTCTCGAGATGCCCGAGCACAGATTCGATCTGATGATGGGATTCCTACGACAGAACGGTGGACGCTTTTCGAAGCGGGCCCGGGAGCAGGAGTTTGGCGCGCTGACCGATGACGAGGTAATGGCCATCGAGAATATCTACGCCGATCTTCTTCATGACCACGGCTGACATTGATTGGAGCGCTGAATCTCGTATCCGCAAATAGGACTGATGCGCGGCCTCAAACTTGGGTGCTTTCGCCGGGTTTGGCACGTATTCTCGGAGGCGGCCGGCATCTTTCCAGAATGCGCTTCCAACCATTGCGCGCATCGACGGCTTCTTGGAGCGTGGCCAAATATTCCCCGACATCGACCCTGTCGTCAGGGGGCGTCCAATCGGCTTCTATCTCAGCAAGCAGCGCCTTCCGAGAAGCTGGCCTGCCGCCAAGGGCGACGATGCAGCTATAAGCTTCGCAGACATAAGCGAACAACTCGCGCTTGCGAAATTCGATCTCGAGTAGCCACTCGCGACCCCGGATTCTCGGGAGGCCGATCGTCTCGCGTTTGCTGTTGTGAAAAACATGTGCGGCCTCATGCACCACGAAATCGTCAAGGCGATTTTCGGATTGGAAATACGCCGTCGAAACGTAGCATGTCGTCTCTTCGCTCAACCCGACGATCTCGGGTGCTTCCTTTGAAAGCGGCTCGGCGCCGCAACTCAGCAGATAGAGGTTCGCCAGGTCCCATGCCGTCGAGGCAAAAGGGGTTCTCAAAATCACCGACGCAATGTTGTCTGGCGTCAGGAAGACAATCGAACGGCTGAATATCTCCATCACGACAGGCTGCTGAGAGCATGCAATCCTGTGGGGTTCATTACGCCGCCAATGAGATTGCCTCCTCGTCGTTTGCAGGACGGAAGCCGGGATAGCGATGACGGAAGGTGTCC
>JANMWT010000061.1:0-11508 GCA_031394145.1 Alphaproteobacteria bacterium
CGGCCATCCGGCGCACGATCACCTTGTCGACCCGGCGGCCGTCCATGTCGACGACCTCAAAGGCCAGCGGCCAGCGCTCGACGCGGTCGCCTTCCTTGGGCACGGTACGCAGAAGGTGCATCACATAACCCGCGACGGTGGAGTAGCCCTCCTCCTCGTCGAGCCCGCGAACGTCGAGGTCTTCCTGGAACTCATCGATCGGCATCATGCCGTCGATCAGCCATGATCCATCGGCGCGCTCGATGGGCTGGGCGATGGCCTCATCCTCACTCAGCGCCGCATCGCCGGCGATGGCCTCGAGCAGGTCGGCCGCTGTCACCAAGCCGAGAACGGCGCCGTACTCGTCGGAGATCATCACCATGCGCACCGGATTGCCGCGCATCGATTCGAGCAGGTTCAGCACCGGCATCGTTTCCGGGACGAATTGCGGGGCGTGCATCACCGCCTTGAGGTCGAGCTTTCCGGTCTTGGCGAGGTGCGCCAGCATTTCCTTGGTCTGAACGATGCCGACGATGTGGTCGGCGTCGCCCTCGCCGACTGGAAAGCGCGAATGTCCGCTTTCGATGATCTCGACCAGCATATCGGCATGCGATTCTTCCGGGTCGAGCCACACCATTTCGGTACGCGGCGTCATGATCGCTTTTACCGAACGGTCGCCGAGGCGCATCACGCTCTCGATCATCTCCCGCTCTTCTTCCTCGATGACGCCGGCCTCAGCGCCTTCGTCGATCAGCGACTGGAGTTCTTCCTCGGTCACATCCTGACGCTTCCGGTCGAGGCGAAGAAAACTGACAAACCCGTCGGTGATGGTGCGCAGCAGCCAGACCAGCGGCGAGGCCACCGTCTCGATCAGCGCCACCACCGGCGCCATCACCGCCGCCAGCGGTTCGGGCGCGGCCAGGGCGATCCGTTTCGGGATCAACTCGCCGAACATCAGCGACAGCGCCGTGACCATCACGATCAACAGTCCAAAGGTGATGCCGGGCGCGTAACTCTCGATCTTGGGGATCGGCAGCAGCGCCAGCGCGGCAGTGACCCAGGGCTGCACTTCATCCATCAGCGAGGTCGCGCCATAGGCGCCCGACAGCACGCTGACCGCCGTGATGCCGACCTGCGCGGTGGAGAGCAGCTTGGAGGGGTCTTCCAGCAACCGCAGCGCTGTCTTGGCGCCGCGCGAGCCCTTGTCGGCCATCGCCTTGAGACGAGGCTTGCGGGACGAAACGATCGCCATCTCCGACAGGGACAACACCCCGTTCACGAAGATGAGCAGCACAAGGACCAGAAAATCCATCAATTCCGCACCGCCGGGACGGCGGGCGCTCCGCTTCGCCGGACCCCCGGCTGGAGATCAACTTCTGCGATACTTGGGCGGACGGTTCAACGGTGGAGATTTTTGGGCTCAGGCGCCTTCGGGTTCCTACTTGATCCTGCCGGCCCGACGGCCCAGTTTCGCCCGATGCTGCCTGCGCTTTTCCTGTCTCACGGTTCGCCCATGCTGGCGGTCGAGGATACCGCCGCGCGGCGCTTCCTGCAGTCCCTGCCCGGCCTGCTGCCGGAGCGTCCCAAGGCGATTCTCGTGGTTTCGGCCCACTGGGAGCGACTGCGACCGACCGTCAACGCGCCGGCGGTGAACCAGACCATCCATGACTTTGGCGGCTTCCCGCCCGAACTCTACGCCATCCGCTATCCAGCGCCGCCTTCGGCAGCGCTTGCCCAGCGCGTCGCCGATTTGCTGAGGGCTGGCGGACTGCCGACCGATATCGACACCGCGCGCGGTCTCGATCATGGCGCCTGGGTGCCGCTGCGCTTGGGCTGGCCGGATGCCGACGTGCCGGTGGTGCAATTGTCGGTGCAGACACAGCTGGGCCCCGAACACCATTTCCGCCTCGGCCAGCTTCTGGCGCCCCTGCGCGCCGAGGGCGCGCTGATTGTCGGGTCGGGCAGCTTCACCCATGACCTGTCGGCCTTCCGCTCCACTGGCGGGGTCCTGGATGCGCCGGAACGCGACTGGGTGCACGTCTTCGCCGAATGGATGACCAAGGCGCTCGAGGAGCATCGCATCGACGACCTCATCGCCTATCGCCGCCTCGCGCCCGAAGCTGCTCACAACCACCCGACCGAGGAACACCTGCTGCCGCTCTACGTCGCTCTGGGCGCCGGCGCAAAGAGCGTTCGCCGCCTGCACAGCAGCACCACTTACGGCATCCTCCGCATGGACGCCTTCGCTTTCGGCGAGGCGGCGTAATCCCTGACTGGGACGCGCGCGCAGTTCGGGCAACGCCGGCCTGAGGCGGGCAACCCTCAGGCGACTGCACGTCCAATCCGGCTGCATCTCCTGACATTTCCGCGCCACATTCCCTTGCAAACATGGTGAACAACCCGTGATGCTGGTGCGCTTGTTGCTTCACCAAAGCGCGCGCTATCTGACCGGGCCGGCCCGACAGAGGCCCCCGGAAACGCAAGACCAGGGTTGTTCAAGATGACTGCTCTCAGCCTCGCTCCGCGCCGCAGCCAGACGCTGCGCCGGGTCGCCGGTTTGCTTGCCATCGCCGCCGCGACTTTCCTGGCATCCTGCGAAAGCCTCGACACCGGCAAAGGCAAGCCTGAAGCGCCCGTCGCGGCGCGGTCCGACATCGGCCTCTACGAACTCCGCGTCTATGCCTCCGCTGACGGCAAGATGGACGCGCTCAACGCCCGCGTCCGCGATCACGAGATCCCGCTGTTCAAGAAGCACGGCATGACGCCGATCGGATTCTTCACGCCGGTGGTTCTGCCCGGCCAGCCGGTCGACAACCGGCTGTTCTACATCATGGGCTACAGGGACAAGGCAGCCCGCGACGCTGCGTGGGTGGATTTTGCCAAGGATCCCGAATGGTCCGCCGCCTACAAAGCCGCCAATGCCAGCGGCGCACTCACGACTTCGATCGCCGCCACGCTCTACACTCCGACCGATTATTCCCCGAAGCTGAACACTTCGCCGGCGAAATCGCCGCGTCTGTTCGAGCTGCGCACCTATCATGCAACCCCGGGCAAGCTGGAGAGCGTCCATACCCGCTTTCGCAACCATACGCTGGACATCTTCGCCAAGCACGGGATGACCAGCATGCTCTACTGGCGCCCGGTCGCCGGGCAGGCCGGCATGACCGACAAGCTCACCTACCTGCTCGCCTTCCCGAACGTCGAGGCGCGCAACCAGGACTGGACGGACTTCTCCGCCGACCCTGAGTGGAAGAAGGTCTCCGCCGACAGCCAGAAGGATGGCCCGATCCTGCTGCCCCAGCCCGACGGCGTCGTCTCGGTGCAGCTCAAACCGACAAGCTATTCGCCGCTGAGATAGCAGCGCCGCCCCTGCCGCAAAGCTGGGAACCCAAAGGCCCGGCAACGGCAGTTACCAAAAGGCGCCTACTTTCCCTCACCCCTGGGCGGGCCTATCTCCGGGCCAACACGTGCTTGCAAGAGCGCCGCAATCCAGGAAGGCCCCGCCATGATCGATATCAGGCCCTTCAACACGCTCGGCGGCGCCAACCATGGCTGGCTCGATGCGCATCATCACTTTTCGTTCGCCGACTATTACGACCCCAAGCGCAACAACTGGGGCGCGCTGCGCGTCTGGAACGACGACACCATTGCTGCGCAGTCCGGCTTCCCGCCTCATCCGCACCGCGACATGGAGATCATCACCTATGTCCGCGAGGGTGCGATCACCCATGAGGATTCGATGGGCAATAAAGGCCGCACCGGAGCTGGCGACGTGCAGGTGATGTCGGCTGGGACGGGCGTGCGCCATGCCGAGTTCAATCTCGAGGCCGGGCCGACGACGCTCTTCCAGATCTGGATCGAACCTGACCATGCCGGCGGTCCGCCTGGCTGGGGCGCAAAGCAGTTTCCGAAGACGGACCGCTCGGGAAAATGGTCGGTGCTGGCGTCTGGCAATGGCGAAGCCGATGCACTGGCGATCCGCGCCGACGCGCGCGTCCTCGGCGCGACACTCGATGCCGGCCAGGAGCTCACCTATGACGCCGCACCCGGTCGTCATATCTATCTCACTCCGGCCACCGGTGCGCTCGAGGTCAACGGCAAGCGGGTCAACGCCCGTGACGGCGTCGCCATTCGCGACGAACCGAGTATCGTTCTCCGGGCGATCGAGGGCCCGGTCGAGATCGTGCTGACCGACACCCGCTGACCGGTTGGCGCCGCGCCTGTTGGCGAACGCTCGGCACTATGAGAGTCTGGGGATGGCCGGCTCCTCGGATGCAGGACGGTTTCCATGAAACGCGTAATCCTAGCGGCGGCGGCCGCGGTTTTGCTTCTCACCGGGTGTCTTGCGGCTGCAGCCGTCGGTGCCGTCGGCGCAGTTGCCGGCACTGCGATCGGCGTGACTGGCGCGGTTGTCGGCGGAACCGTTGATGCGGTCACCACCAGCCAGGCGGAAAAAGACAAGAAAGATGCCAAGAAATACAGGGAAGAACACAAGCACGATCATTGAATCGCAACCTGACGCCTTCAATTCGGGCAGCGTTCATCCCAGCTTCATGTTAGGTTATGTTAACGTTCAGCATCGCTGAACGACTTAGAGGAGCTTTCCATGCGCCTTGCTCTTGTCGCTGTTGCTGGTTTCTTCGCCCTGTCGGCGATGCCAGCCTTCGCCGTCACCGTCGAAACCAAATTCTCTCCTGCGTTCCAGAAAAAGCTCGACAAGGACCTCGGCGTCCGCGAGGGCGAGATCCTCAGCAACGAGCTGACCCGCAGGATCGAAAAAAGCTTCGCCAAGCAAGGCGTCAAAGCCGACCATGTTGTCGTGACCATTGAAGATGCAGCGCCCAACCGCCCGACGCTTGGTCAGGTCAGCAACAAGATCGGATTGGATCCGATCCGCTCGATCAGCATTGGCGGCGCCAAGCTCAGCGGCTCGGCCTATGATGCATCAGGCAAGGAAATCGGCACGCTCAGCTATGACTGGTACGAGACCGATATCTCTCAGGTGGTCGGCTATACGACCTGGACCGACGCAGAGCAGACTTTCGGCAGGTTCGCCACCAAGCTGGCAAAGAAGATCGGCTAGTTCAGGCTGACGAGGCGCTGAGGACGACGCCCTGCATCTTCAGATGCGGGGCGTTCCTGTTTCAGGGGATGCCGGTCAGCTTGTGGGTCTGGAGGCTGAGGCGCCACTTGGGATGGGCGAGACAATAGGCGATCGCCTGTTGCTGCGTGGATTGCCGATCGGGACCGTCCATCGGCTGCAGGAAGAAATGTCGAAAGGAAAGGTGCTCGAACCGCTCGGGCAGCGCCTCGGTTTGCGGATAGACCAGTTTCAGTTCATCGCCAGATCGCTGCTCGAGCTTTGAACCGGCTTTCGGGCTGACGCAGATCCAGTCGAGCCCGGCCGGCGCCGCGATGGTGCCGTTGGTCTCGACGCCGACCTCGAAACCCTGCCGATGAAACCCGGCAATCAGGGCGGGGTCGAGTTGGAGCAGAGGCTCACCGCCCGTGCAGACGACATAGGGCCGACCCCCGCCAGGCCACATCTTGGCGACATGCCCGACAAGGTCGTCTGCGGCAGAAAACTTTCCGCCACCCGGTCCGTTGACGCCGACGAAGTCCGTATCGCAGAAGGCGCACACCGCCGAGGCGCGGTCGCGCTCGAGCCCGGACCACAGATTACAACCAGCAAAACGAAGAAACACCGCCGCACGCCCGGTCTGCGCGCCTTCGCCCTGCAGGGTGTAATAGGCCTCCTTCACCGAGTAGGTCATGACTTGGCCCGGTACCGCCTCCAGCCCCGTGCGCGCAACTCGCATGCAGGACAGGTTCCGCAACCATAGCCCCAAGCATGTCGCTCTCCCCGCTCGCCAAGATAGCAGGTGTGGGTTTCTTCAACGATCAGATCGACCAACCCTTGACCGCCAAGCTCTTCGGCTAGCTTCCAGGTTGCCGCCTTGTCGAGTTTCATCAGCGGCGTTTCGATCGGCGTCGATCGGTCAAGGCCCAGACGCAAGGCTTGCGACATCGCATCGATCGTGTCCCGGCGGCAGTCGGGATAACCAGAGAAATCCGTTTCGCACATGCCGCCAACCAGACATACGATCCCGCGCCGGTAAGCGACCGCGCCAGCGAAAGCAAGAAACACAAGGTTGCGGCCCGGCACGAAGGTTGACGGCAGGCCGCTGGCTTCGAATGCGATCGCCCGGTCGCGGGTTAGAGCGGTGTCCGAGATGCGGCCCAGCACGCCAAGATCAATCAGATGGTCGTCGCCGAGTTTCGCGCGCCATGCTGGAAAGCGCTGACCAAGTCCATCGGCGACCCTGACCCGGCAATCCAGTTCAATCCGATGTCGCTGGCCGTAGTCGAAGCCGATCGTCTCGACGCGATCGAACACCGAGAGCGCCCAAGCCAGGCAGACGGTTGAGTCCTGGCCGCCGGAAAAAAGCACCAGTGCAGAACCGTTGGTCATCTACGCCTCGAAACGACAGTCGATTTTGCCGGGGCTTCGGATTTAAGCGTGCAGGTTCTAACCCGCGCATCGCAGGATGTCGCGCGGCGACATCGGCCCTGGGGAAACCCCGATGTTCGGACTCAACTTACAGTAGTAACTATCCTTGCGCGATCAAGCGCGGTGAGGGCTGGAGCGCACGGTCGCCCAGCCGCCCGTCGCCCAGAGGCCCAGCGGCCCAGCGGCCTTTCGGCTGTCGGCCAGTCGTTCGGTCGTTCGGTCGCCAAAAGAGGACACCGGCATGATTCATGTCGTCACCCGCGCCAACCAACATCTCTACGGGCCCCAACTCGACGCCATGTTCCGGATGCGACACGCTTTCTACATCGAAGGCCATCGCTGGTCGGGTCTGACGAGCAATGATGGCAAGGAGCGCGATGAGTTCGACGCGAACGGCGTCGTCTACCTGATGAGCATCGATCCGTGGGGCGAGGTCGCCGCTGCGGTGCGCCTCAATCCGACAACCGGGCCGACACTCCTGAAGAAATTCGCGAGCTGGTCGAACGAGCCGCTGCCGATCGCTGAAGATTGCTGGGACATTTCACGAAGGATCGCAGCGCCGCGTCATCGACGGGTCGCCCATCCGCGCTGGCCCACCCATCACCAGCGCGACCTCATGGTCGGAATTCTGGAATTCTGCCAGAGCCGCGGCGTGTTGCGACTCACCATGCTGGCCGAATTGCGGCTCGCCGAACGCATCGCCGCATATCACTGGCCGATCCGATATCTGGGGGCGCCGCACGTCTATGAAGGCGGCAAGGGCACGGCCGTCGCGGCCGAAATCCGTGTTGGCCCCGACATCCTCGCCTTGACGCACCAAAAGACTGGCGTCATCGAGCCCGTCCTGTTCGAAGTCGATCCGGCGCGATCGCCAATGCCGGTCGAAGCATCGGCAAAGCCAGCCGTCCCTTCGGCTGACGTCATTGCTGACGCCATCGCTGGGATCGGCGCAAAACCGTTGCAGCAACTGATGGGCGCACTGTCCCTGGCGATCGCCGTCGCCGAGGTCGACAACCCGGCGCGCGGCGTTGAACTGCTCGCTGCTTTCAATCGGATCCTTGAAACTTGCGGGCGCCGCCCCGGATCAACGGGCGAGACTGGCAGGCCCAACCAACCCTCTCCGAGCGCCGCGGAAAACCGGGCGACGCCCGCCTGATTCAGGCCGCGCGAAGCCGTCGCGTGAGCGGCGGAGCTGGAAAGGACTGACGCCAACGAAAACAGCCCGGTCTTGCGACCGGGCTGCTTCTTCTGTCTTACCAATCAGGATCGGGCTTACTTGCCGATCGAGATCGTAACCACCGCACGACGGTTCAGCGGCTCGCGCACGCCGTCCTTCGTTGCCTTGGCGAGGTTTTTCTCGCCCTTGGCTTCCGTGGTGATCGCCGAGGCCGCGAGGCCGCCGGAGACCAGGGCTTGCTTCACGATGTCCGCGCGGCGCGCCGACAGCTTGTCGTTGTAAGCCGGGGTGCCGGAGGTGTCGGTGTAGCCCTGGATGACGCTCAGCTTGACGCTGCAACCGCCAGCTTTGGCGCGCGAAAGCGCCTGGCTGATGATCTCTTTGTTGTTCGACGTCAGGTCCGACTTGTCCCATTCGAAGTAAACGGTGAACGGGTCAGGTTGCGTCGCGCACGTCGCCGTCGGCGCCTGCGTCACAACCGGCGGAGGCGGAGGAGGCGGAGGCGGAGGCGGAGGGGGCGGCGGAGGCGGAGGGGGCGGCGGAGGGGGCGCGGGCGGCGGCGGCGGGGCCGCAAACTGCCAGCGCAGACCAAAGGTCACCGCATGGTCATTGTAGGAGTTTTCGGAACGACCCAGGATGCCGTTCAGCTTTGCCTTCTCAAGGCCGGTAAAGGTGTAACCAAGATCAGCCGTGAGGCGTTCGGACAGCTTCATGCCAAAGCCGAGCAGCACGTTGTAAGCATAGCCCGTCGAAGTGTCGTCGAAGCCGTTGGCGGAGACGCCGCCGGCTTTGTAGAGCGACGCGGCGCGGCTATCGAACCGGGCGACGCCGACACCGACACCGACATAGGGCTTCACATTGCTTGCGGTGTTGAAGTCTTTGATCGCGTTGAACATCAATGTCGTCACGCGGGTCGAGCCGTGGCCGAAGGGCCCGGATGTGCCGGCGGGTTTCGCGCCAAGGAACGTGTTGGCGACTTCGAGTTTGGTGTTGCGATAGCCGATATCCGTTTCGAGACGGATGCCGTTCCCCAGACCATAGCCCAGACCGAAGCCATAAACCGCATCGCTGTCGGGTTTGGCGCGAACATCGAGGGCGCCGTTAACATTTTGCGGCGCGTCGATGTCCTGAAGACCGCCGATAATCGCGCCTATTCTTCCCGTACCGTACCAGCCAGTTTGGGCGTGTGCAGTTGCGCCGACAGTGACCATGGTGGCGGCCGCCGTGGCGCACAAAAGTGCTCTTTTCATACCGTTCCCCTCGTTCAAAAGGTAACCCCGACGTCTCATCAACACGCCGGGTACGAAACGCGGTCGCCCCGCATTCTGATCCCGCGTTACACCGTTTTTTTTGGGTTGGCGATACAAGAGGTCCGCCAAAGGTGAATTCTGTCTGTTTTTTTTTGGATCTACCGGGGCGGGCCAGCAACAGGCGCGAGGAATATCAATCGAACCTCGCAAAACAGCTGGACGGCTACAGGGGATGAACTAAGGCGCGCTTGATTCGAGCCCCTGCCCTCGCGTCCTGCACGAGGTTGTTGTCACGTGAAAACCACACTGAGCCTGGTTCCATACTTCTCAATCGGGACAGGCTTTGGCGGTCGATCGCGCCGCAAGGGAGTCCTTAAGCGCGCCGTTGAGCCCTCTGGTTTGACGGTGTCTAATCGCCGGCTCGGCGTGCTTTACTTGCCAGGAAGCAAGCGGAGCGACGCGTGACAGACCACTTTGACGTCCTGATCGTGGGGGCCGGCCTTTCGGGGGTCGGGGCCGCCTGGCATCTGCGACATCGGTGTCCGCACAAGACCTACGCAATCCTTGAGGGACGCGACGCCATCGGCGGCACCTGGGACCTCTTCCGTTACCCCGGGATCCGTTCCGATTCCGATATGTACACGCTCGGCTATTCCTTCCGGCCATGGCGCGAGGCAAAGGCGATCGCCGATGGGCCTTCGATCCTGAAATACGTGCGCGCGACGGCGAGCGAAGCAGGCATCGACAAGCACGTCCGATTTCACCATCGCGTCGTCCGCGCCGACTGGTCGAGCAAGGACGCGCGCTGGACAGTGACCGCCGAAATCGGAGCCAGCCGCGACACCAAGCAAACCGTCACCCTCACCTGCGGCTTCCTGTTCATGTGCGCGGGCTACTACCGTTACGAAGCCGGCTACACGCCGGATTTCCCAGGCGTCGGCGATTTCGGCGGCCGGATGATCCACCCCCAGGCCTGGCCCGATGCGCTTGATTACGCGGGCAAGCAGGTCGTCGTCATCGGCAGCGGCGCGACAGCGGTCACCATCGTTCCAGAGATGGCGAAGGCGGCCGCTCACGTCACCATGCTACAACGCTCGCCAACTTATGTCGTGTCGCGACCGGCCGAAGACGCCATGGCCAACTGGTTACGACGACGCCTGCCGCCGATGCTCGCTTATGGCATCGTGCGCTGGCGCAACGTGCTGATGGGCATGTACCTGTTCCGCACCGCCCGATCGAAACCCGAAAAAATGAAGACCTTCATTGTTGACCAGGTCCGCAAGGAACTGGGGCCCAGCTACGATGTCGATCGCCATTTCACGCCGCACTACAAACCCTGGGATCAGCGCATGTGCCTGGTTCCCGACGGCGACCTGTTCCAGGCGATCAATCGCGGCACGGCTTCGGTGGTCACCGATGCGATCGATACCTTCGACAAGACCGGCATCAAATTGAGGTCGGGAGATCACATCGATGCGGACATCGTGGTATCGGCGACAGGCCTCGAACTGCAGTTCGCAGGCGGGACACAGATCCACGTCGACGGCAAACACATCGCACCGAAGGATATGCTCACCTACAAGGGAATGATGTATTCGGGCGTGCCAAATCTCGCCACCGCATTCGGCTACACCAACGCTTCATGGACGCTGAAGTGCGACCTGACTTGCGAGTATGTCTGCCGTCTGCTGATCTACATGGACAAGCACGGCTACCATTCTGCGACGCCGAGCCTTTCGGATGTCGCGGTCAAGCAAGAACCCTGGATGGATTTCTCGTCGGGCTACGTCCAGCGCGGCATCGATCGCTTCCCGCGCCAGGGCGAACGCAAGCCATGGAAGCTTCACCAGAACTACGCGCTCGACCTGCTGAACATGCGCTACGCCCGGGTCACCGACAGCGAGATGAAGTTCGCCTGAACCGCCCGACCCTGATCCGAGCTGACGTCCGGCGTCTCGGTCCGTCTTGGCCGCCGCAAGCGCCTTGAAGGCGGCGGAGAGGGGCTGCATCGCATGCAGGTCCTGAGGTTTGCTTCGCCCGCCCGCCTTCACGCTGCGGCTGCAAGCTCACTGCAAGTTAATCTCGCCGTCAGCAACGCGTCAGCCGGCAGCTGGAGTGTCAGCCAACCAGAACGGGCATTCAGCCCGTGGAACCGGAGACCCTCATGAAGACGAACCTTCTCGCCATCGCGCTCCTGCTTTCAGGCGGCGCGATGATCCTCCCGACCACCGCCTACGCCAAAGCGCCCCAGTGCCGTGACGCTGGCGGCAAGTTCATCAAATGCCCGCCGAAACCAGCCGAGACGCCCAAGGTGAAATGCAAGGATGCATCGGGAAAGTTTGCGAAGTGTAGCGCGCCGGGCGCCAAACCCATCGAGGCGGCCGTTGTCGCCCCCAAGATCGCACCGCCGGCCAACGCAGCGAAGCCAAACTGAGATTTCGAACCGGCTGAATATCGCCAATGCGCCAGGCCGTGCTGGGCTCGCACACACGCGCCCGGCGCTGTTTTGGCGGCTGCCTTAGAGGAGCGAGCGCCAATTGCGTCGCGCAGCGGGGGTGCGTCGCGCAGCGGGGGTGCGTCGCGCAGCGGGG
>JANMWT010000149.1:0-19548 GCA_031394145.1 Alphaproteobacteria bacterium
CGAAGGGCAAGGCGCGCCCGGCTGAGGCGCCGCCTGCGCTTGCAGTTGACCAGCCCCAGCCTGCCAGCGCATCGCAGCCGCCGTCGATCGACCAGGACCGCCTCGCCGACGCCCTGCGCCGGGCGGAGGCCGTGCTGTTCGCCTCCGACGAACCGATCGACGCAACCACGCTGGCGCAGGCGCTGCCGCCAGGGGTCGAACCAGGCGACGTGCTGATGCAGCTCAAGGCCGCCTACAAGGGTAAGGGCGTCCAGCTGGTGGAGCTGGCTGGTAAGTGGCGCTTTCAGACCGCGCCGGACCTCGCTTTCCTGTTCGAGGAAACACGCGAACAGCAGCGGCCCTTGTCGCGTGCGGCGCTCGAGACGCTGGCGATCATCGCCTATTGTCAGCCGGTCACCCGGCCCGAGATTGAGGACGTGCGCGGCGTCGCCGTCTCCGTCGGCACGCTCGATATCCTGATGGAGGCGGGCTGGGTGAAACCCCGCGGCCGGCGGCGGACGCCGGGCCGACCTGTGACATATGGAACCACGGACGCCTTCCTGGTCCATTTCGGGCTCGACAGCCTCGATACGCTTCCCGGCAAGACCGACCTCCAGGCGGCGGGCCTGCTGGGCGCCGAGATTCCTCGTGATTTCGAGTTTGCCGGCAGCCCACGCGACCCGGAAACCGGCGAACTTCTTGGTGAAGATGCCTTGGAGACAGGCGAGTTCCAGTCCGATTTCTTCGAGGGCGCCGACGACCGTGCGTGAAGCGGACCGGGAATAGACGCTCGGCCCCATCCGTCTGTATTTGCAGGAAACGTCCCTCGGCGTTACCTTGGGTAGACCAACGAGCTGGCGACCGGGCTTAGAGCCGCCCGATCCGCCCTGCCGCCAGCGAAACGGAGCTGACAGATGTTCGGAATTCGCAACCCCATCGAGATCATCGTTATTCTCGCCATCGTGCTGATCTTCTTCGGCGGGCGGAACAAGATTTCATCGACCATGGGCGACCTCGCGAACGGGATCAAAAATTTCCGCAAGGGCCTTAAGGACACTGACAAGCCCGACACGCCAAACACGGTGCCGGCGCCGATGATCGGTGAGCCGATCAATGTGACCCCGGAAAAAGACAAGACCAAGGCCTGATCGCGGGAGGACATGATCCTCCGATCCTGGCCGCTCGGCCCTCTCCCCGGGAAGGAGCGCTAAAGCCATGATGCCCGGCATCGGCTTCACGGAAATGATCTTGCTGGTTGTTGTGGCGATCGTCGTGATCGGCCCCAAGGACTTGCCGCTGATGATGCGCAAGTTCGGCAAGTTCACCGGCAAGATGCGGGCGATGGCGTTCGAGTTCCAGCAGGGCCTCGACGAGTTGGGCCGCCAAGCCGAACTTGAAGAGCTGCGCAAGGAAGTCGCCGACCTCAAGAAGCATACCGGGCTCGACGAGCTCCACAAAGACATCGAGGAAACCCGGCTTGGCATCGAGCAGGACTATTCCAGCCAGATGTATGACAGCGGCGCGCGCGACCTGACGTCGGAAGCCTCCCCGATCGACACCTCCGAGATGCCCGCCCTGCCGGCGCCCGACGCCAGCTCGATTGCGGCGGCGCTACCCTCGGAGCTTGGCTACCTCGAGGCGAGCGCTCCTCACATCCTCGGTGAACCCGATCTGAGCGTCATGACGCCGGCCGATGGCGAACCCGTTTCCATCCCCGCCCAGCCCACCAAGCAGGACGCTTCGGCGTGACGGCGACGCCCGCTCTTCCCTCGCCCGAGGGCGCGCCGCCGAACGAGCCGCCCGATGAGGTCGAGGCCAGCCGCGCCCCGCTGATGGATCACCTCAACGAGCTGCGCACCCGGCTGGTGCGGATTCTTTGGGCGATCATGATCCTGTTCATCGGCGGCTGGCTGGTGTCGCAGCAGGCTCTGGCTTTCCTGCTCGTGCCGATGAGCGAGTCCGCCCTGAGGCACCACGCCGACCTGAAAGAGGCAGTCGCGGTCTACCAGGCGCCGCTCGAGCTGTTGTTCATCCAGTTCAAGGTGGCGTTCCTGATCGCGATCGCGGCAGGTTTTCCGTTCATCGCGTATCAGGCCTACGGCTTTGTTGCGCCCGGTCTCTACAAGACGGAGAAAGCGGCAGTTATGCCGTTCCTCTTCGTCATGCCGATCCTGTTCCTCGCTGGTGCGGCGCTGGTCTATTACGAGATCCTGCCGAGCTTCATGGACCTGTCTTTCAAGTCTGAGTTCAAGGCCGCCGGGATCGACGTCAAATACCAGCCCAAGATCAAGGAATACTACGAGCTGGCCATCGGCTTGCTGATGGCCTTCGGGCTCGCCTTCCAGTTGCCGGTGGTGATCTCGCTCCTGGCGCGCGCCGGTGTGGTGAACGTCGTTCAGCTGCGCAAGTGGCGGAAATTCGCCTTCCTGATCATCCTGGTGATCGCCGCCGCCGTGACGCCGCCGGACCCGTTCAGCCAGTTCATCTTCGGCCTGCCCCTCTACCTGCTTTACGAGTCGGGCATCATCACCGCTGCGGTCATCGCCCGCGGCAAGCGCAAGCGCGAGGAAGCCGAGGAGAAAGAAGCCGCGCGCGAAGCTGTTGCCGAAACCTCGGGCGCCAAGCCGGCCTGAGGCTGGTCGTCCCAGCCGCAGGTCCCGCATTCTCGGCCAATCGAGAGGCGCTTCGGCCCTCCCATCCTTGCGCGAACCACGCTAAACGCTGGCCACGACACAAGGAGCCGACATGCACGACATCCGCGCCATTCGCGACAACCCGGGCCATTTCCAGAAGGCCTGGTCGCGTCGCTCGGGCGGCGTGCACCTCATCGACGGCCAGCCGGTAACCGACGCGATCCTCGCGCTCGACGCCGACGTGCGCAAAGCGATCACCGAGAAGGAGCACGCTGAAGCCGCGCGCAACGCCAAATCGAAAGAGATCGGCAAGGCCAAGGCGGCCAAGGACGAGACGCTGGCGGCGCAGCTGATGGCTGACGTCGCGACGGCGAAAGCGGTGATCGAAGCTGTGGGCAGGCGCGAGACGGAAGCGATCACCAAGCGCGACGACTTGCTGGCGCGGCTGCCCAACCTGCCGATGGACGACGTGCCGGACGGCGCCGACGAACACGCCAACAAGGAAGTTCGCAAGGCGGGAACGCCTCGCGCCTTCAACTTCAAGCCGAAGGACCATGCCGACCTCGGCGAGGCGCTGAAGATGATGGACTTCGAAGCCGCCGCCCGCATGAGCGGTGCGCGCTTCGTGGTGCTGAAGAAGCATCTCGCACGGCTGGAGCGCGCGCTGGCGGCGTTCATGCTGGATGTGCAAACGGGGGAACACGGCTATTCGGAAACGAGTGTGCCGCTGCTGGTGCGTGATCACGCGATGTACGGGACGGGACAGTTGCCAAAGTTTAGCGATGACCTGTTTTCCGGGATATTCGGGTTAAAACCAATTCAAGATTTCGCGCGATCAAACTGGAAATGGGGGATCATTGAATCGCGCAACCAGTACGTCTGGAGCCTTCTTCAGAGCATCGCGAATGTTCAAGATGACGTTTCTGAAGGAGCGATCCAATCGGCTATCCAGCGGATTGATAGCTCGACCCATAGCTATGGTGAGCCAACGGACGAGATCACTTCGCTGGCTGATTTTGAGAGAAGCGCTTGCCAGAAGCTATTGGAATACGTCGGTAGAGATGCCCGACAAGCTGCTGGCGAGTGGGAAAAAAGTGTAATTGAACCGGATCTCGCGCGATCATCTAAAAATGTGCGGGAGCAAGTGACAGAGCGAAGCTGGCTCATCCCCACTGCCGAGGTCTCCCTCACCAACATCGTGCGCGAGCAGATCCTCGACGTGGCGCAGCTGCCGATGCGGATAACCGCGGCGACGCCGTGCTTCCGATCGGAAGCCGGGTCGGGCGGGCGTGACATTCGAGGCATGATCCGCCAGCACCAGTTCATCAAGGTGGAGCTGGTTTCGATCGTGAAGCCGGAAGAGAGCGACGCCGAGCTGGAGCGCATGACCGGCTGCGCCGAAGAGATCCTCAAGCGGCTCGAGCTGCCATTCCGAACCGTCATGCTGTGCGCGGGCGACATGGGCTTCGGCGCCCGCAAGACCTATGACATCGAAGTGTGGCTGCCGAGCCAGGACACCTATCGCGAAATCTCCTCGTGCTCGTCCTGCGGCGACTTTCAAGCGCGCCGCATGGACGCCCGCTTCCGCCGCGAGGCGCAGGCAAAACCAGAATTCGTGCACACGCTTAACGGCTCCGGCCTCGCCGTCGGCCGCACGCTGGTGGCCGTCCTGGAAAACTACCAGGAAGCCGACGGCACGATCCGCGTGCCAAGAGCGCTTGTCCCCTACATGGGCGGGCTGGAAGTGATCGCAGCCTAGGGCGCGCTGCAAAAAGCCATCGCGGCCGTTCTGGCGCCGTTCATCTGAGGGCGGATAGGCTTGTCTCATCGGCAGGTTGCAGCGGCGTCAGGCTCGCGGCAGATTGAGCCGGGGACGTTGGATCCAAGGGGCGGACATGAACATCCGTATGCGCACCTTGCTAATTGGCGCCGTGATGCTGCTGGTGACGCCAGTTGCGTTGGCCCAAAGAGACGACAGGGGCGACAGGGGCGACAGGGGCGATCGAGGCGATGATTTCGCTCAGAGGGGTGACTATGCAACCTTCTACGAGAATGGCGACTTCAAGGGCTTCAACTTCACGCTGACGCGGTCCGAGCCGAACTTCGGCCGGCCAGGCCTGATGAACGACAAGGTGTCGAGCGTACGATTGCGCGGCCGCTGGCTGCTCTGCTCGAATGGCGATTATCTGGGCCGTTGCGAGGAAGCCACCGGCGACATCCGCGACCTCAATGTCCTCGGTCTCAACGACTCGATTTCCTCCGCACGGTATCTCGGTCCTTCCAGTCCGGTCTTTGGCGGGCCAGGCGGACCTGGGCCTGGCGGGCCTGGCGGACGTCCGGTCGTCGACCGCGACCGGCTGGAGCGTCAGATCGACCGTGCGATGGATATCCGCGACTATCGCGGCGCGCTCGACATGATCGATCAATATCGCGCGCTGCCTGGACGCATGCCGCAGCACTACCTCGTGGTGGAGGCTCGCGCCGCGCTTGGCGACGACAAGAACCGACGTGCGAAGGATGCGCTGGACGATTATTTCTCGCGCGCCGACAGACACGACCCGGATTATCGCGAGGCCCGCGAACTCTCCAAGCGCCTCGACCGCCGCTGAGCGTCGCCTTAGGACCTACCCGACCATCCACTCTGGCGACCTTCGTGGCTTCACGAAGGTCGCTGGCGTTTGGGGCCACGCCAGAGTTGTGATTGTCACGCTGGGCCGGCGCTGATTAGGTGGCCGCAGTTGAACCTCGAGGGCTTCATGTTCAAGCATCTGGTCGTTGCAGCCATCGTTGCCGCGTTTGCTGCAACACCGGTGTTGGCGGCGCCAAAATCCTTCACTGCGACACTGTCGGGCCCTGTCGATACGTCGGACACCAAATCGAGCGCCACGGGCACGGGCGTCATCACCGTCGATACCGACAAGCAGACGGTCGACATGACGATCGACGTTGTCGGTCTCAAAACCGCTGACCTCTGGGCCAAGCTGGTCGAGGCGCCAGTGGGCCCCATCCACCACCACAACTACAAAGCCGATGGCGTTGTCGATCTCGTCCTGCCGGCGCCGTTTGGTGCAGCCTACAAGGATACGCCCAAGGGCTTTTCGGTGACGATGAAGGGCTACGCCTATGAGGAAGGCGCCAAACTGTTGAAGTCGGATCTCTCGTTCGACGACTTCATGAAGGCAATGGCCGGCGGGCAGGTGGTGCTCAATGTCCACACCAACAGGTTCAGCAATGGCGAGATCAGCGGCAAGGTCACGCCCACAAAAGCCCGCGGCTGACCCGCGCATGAACCCCACCCGCATCTTCACCGCTGTCGCCGCATTGGTTGGATGTTGCGCGCTTGCGTTGCAGGCAGGCTTGACGATCCAGCTTCTGATCGAACAGGGGATGTCCCCCTTGGCGGCGCTCTGGCGTTTCGTCGGCTGGTTCACCGTGCTGGCCAACCTGTTCTGCGCGGTGGTGCTCGTTGGCCTCGCGGTGCGACCGGAGGCGGCAACCGGGCTTGCCGATCCCCGCGTGGTGCTGGCGGCGGCGTCTTCAATCACGCTCGTCGGCGTCGTCTATTCGGTCGCGCTGCGCGGGCTGCGCGATCCAACCGGCCTTAAGCTGCTGGCGGATCACCTGCTGCATGATGTGATGCCGGTGCTGTTCGTTGCGGTGTGGCTCATCCGCCCGCATGGCGGAACAAAGTGGCGCGATGCGCTCTGGTGCGCCGTGTTTCCAGGATTTTATGCGGTCTATGCACTGGTCCGGGGCGCGATGGATGGGTGGTATGGCTACTGGTTCCTCGACCCTTCGAGGTCCAGTCTGCCGGAGCTTGCTCGCAATATCGTCGCGATGCTCGCCGTGTTGTCGGTGATCGGGCTTGGGTTCGCCGGGCTCGACAGGCTTCTGGCGCGGCGGCGCATCCCCCGCTAGAGAGAGCGGATGCGTATCCTCCTGACCAATGACGACGGCGTCTTCGCGCCCGGCCTCGCCGTGCTGGAGGAGATCGCGCGGTCAGTGACCGACGATGTCTGGATCGTCGCCCCGCACGAGGAACAGTCCGGCAAGGCCCGCGCGGTGACGCTGACCGATCCTGTGCGTGTGCGGCAGGAGGGGGAAAAGCGTTATGCCGTTGCCGGTACGCCGGCCGACGCCGTGCTGCTGGGCGTGATCGACATCCTCAAGGATCATCGGCCGGATCTTGTGCTCTCCGGCGTCAATCGCGGGCAGAACATTGCCGAGGACACCAGCCAGTCTGGTACGGTCGCCGCCGCGATCGAGGGGATGCATCTTGGCGTGCCCTCCATCGCCTTCAGCCAGTCGCGCAATTTCCGGCGTGGCGAGCCGATCCCGTGGGAGACGGGAAGGGCGTGGGGCCCGCGCGTGCTCAAGGCGTTGCTGGCCTCGCCCTGGCCGAAGAATGTCGTGATGAACGTCAACTTCCCAGATCGCCTGCCGGACGATGTCGCCGGCATCGAGGTGACACGCCAGGGCTTCCGCGACGAGGCAATCTCGACGCTGGACAAGCGCACTGACCTGCGCGGCAACGACTATTTCTGGATCGGCTATTCGGGAAAGCTGTCGGAGCCGCCCGAAGGCACCGACCTGCGCGCCATCTATGAGGGCCGCATCTCGATCACGCCATTGCACATCGACATGACGCACCATGCCTATCGCGCGGAGCTGGAAAGAACGCTGAAGCTGGGGCCGGCATGAGCGAACCTTACGCCCGTTTCCACGCCGCGCGGCTGGTGCTGGCGCTCCGCCAGGCAGGCGTGATGGACCAGCGCATCATGGAGGCGTTGGAGAAAACGCCTCGCGAACCCTTCGTGCCTCGCCCCTTCGTCGACAGCGCATGGGAAGACATCGAACTGCCAATCGATTGCGGCCAGAACCTCACCCGTCCGGTGGTTGTGGGGGCCATGATCCAGGCGCTCGATCCAAAGCGGGAGAGCACGGTCCTCGAGGTGGGCTGCGGCTCGGGCTATTCGTCCGCGGTGCTGAGCCGGCTGGCGCGACGGGTCTATACGCTGGACCGCTACCGCACGCTGGTCGAAAAGGCGCGCGTCGCGCTGGATCAGCTGGGCATTGAGCGGGTTGAGCTGCGCCACGCCGACGGGCTCAATGGCTGGCCGGAAGCTGCGCCCTTCGACCGATTGCTGCTGATGGGTTCGGTGACCGGGCTTTCGCCGGTTCTGGCGGCGCAGATCGCGGTGGGCGGCATCGTGGTTGCCCCGATTGATGGCGGTCCGGTGCAAATCATCGTGAAACTGGTGAAGCAGGCGGATGGGACATTCACCCAGACGCCGATCATGCGCTCGAACTTCACGCCCCTGCAGGCCGGCGTGGCGCGGGAGCTTTAGGCCGTGTCCGCATCCTTAGCGACTGGTTAAGTTTCCTGCGGCAGTCCAGTGGCGTGAGTCCAGACGGGGCAGGCGCCCGCAGGAAACCGGGCCATGTCGACGCTTCTGCGCACCGCCTTGCTGGTCGCCGCCGCTGCGGCTCTGGCTGCCTGCGCGGCCAGTCCGAGCGTCGCTCCGCCTGTCCGCAAGCACGCAGCCCCGATCGAGGATCGCGCGAAGTCAGCCACCGCGTCGGCCTCGCGCCAGGGGACCAAGCCGCTTGCCCGCCCATCCATTCAGCCGCAGGTCCGCACCGCGCCGGTGATCGCCAGCCTTGGAGCGCCTTCAGGTTCGCCTGCGGTCGTCGAAGCGGCTGGGCTGAAGCCTGAAACTGGTTCGCGCCCTGGCGGCCCGCTACTCCAGCCAAAAGATGATCCTGCCCAGCGCCGCATCCAAATCCAGCGCGGCGACAAGCTCTCCGGCATCGCCCGCCGCTACTCCGTCAACCTCGCCGTGCTGGCGGCCGCCAATCACCTGCCATCGCCATACGCGCTTGAACCCGGCAGCGCGATCTACTTACCGGCGCCCAACCTTCATGTGGTTGAGCGCGGCGAGACATTTTATGGGATCGCCCGCCGCTTCAGCGTCGACACGCGCTCGCTCGCGCTGATGAATGCTCTGCCGCGGCCATGGATTGTCTATCCGGGCGACGAGATTTTGCTGCCGCCCGGCGCCGACGAGATTGGTCAGCTGGTGACGCCTGCCATCGCCTCCGCCATCGCTTCCGCCAGCTATGGCGTCAGCGATGGCGCCAAGCCTGCGTCGAGCCGCCAGACGCGCGCGGCAAACCCCGGCGCGAGCCCAGTTTTCATCTGGCCGGTCGCGGGCCGGGTCCTTAAACCCTACGGCGAGGATGGCGCCGGTCAGCAGAATGACGGGCTCGACATCGCCGCCGAGGCGGGCGTCGAGGTGCGCGCTGCTGCGTCAGGTGAAGTCGTCTATGCGGGCGATGAATTGTCCGGGTTCGGCAATCTCGTGCTCATCCGCCATGCCGAGGGCTGGATATCGGCCTACGCCAATGCCGAAAGCCTGCTGGTGAAGGAGGGCGAGAAGGTCGTGCAAGGTCAGCCGATCGCCCGCGCCGGCGCGACCGGTTCAGCCCACGGGCCGCAAGTCCATTTCGAACTGCGTCGCGGCAAGGGGCCGGTTGATCCGGCGCAATATCTGCCTGCCCGCGGCTGAGGCCTGAGCTGAGGCCTGAGCTGAGACCCGAGCTGAGGCCCGAGCTGAGGCCCGAGCTGAGGCCAGCGGGGAGGAAGGCGGCGGAGGAGGGCGTTACTTCGTCTTCTTGCCTTCGCGGCGGGCCGCTTTTGCGGTGCGCAACAGCGCGTTCTTGGCTTTCTTCTGCTTGGCTTGGATGGCTTTGCGGCGCGAGTCCGACATGTTGGCCATAAATCTCTCCTGCGTTTGTCGCGGCCTTCTAGGACCAATCGCGCGAAACTCCAAAGCAGCTTCGCCCTTATGCCCCCAACGCCTGTGGCCCGTAGGTCACGTTGCGGGTGCGGCGTTGCAACCGGCCTTGGAATGGCGAGGCGTCGGCCTGATTTGATTGCAAAGGGGCAGGCTCTGGATATAGTCCGCGCCCTAATGCTCCCCCGGTCTGGCGGGAGCGCGGACAGATTCAAGGCGGGGCCCATCTATGCTGCTGACCCAATTGATCATGCAGGCGACGCCGGCCCCAGCTGCGGCCGACCAGGGGCCGCTGGGCGGTCTGGCGACGACCCTGCTTTTCCCCGTGGCGATGATCGCGATCTTCTATTTCCTGCTGATCCGGCCGCAGAATCAGCGCGCCAAGAAGCACAAGGAAATGCTGGGCTCGATGAAGAAGGGCGACACGGTGGTCACCCAGGGCGGCATCATCGGCAAGGTCTTCAAGATCGCCGACGATGAAGTCACCATCGACGCCGGCGAAGGCGTCAAGTTGCGCCTGGTCCGCGGCATGGTCGTCGAGGTTCGCAACTCGAGCGCGCCCGCGCCGGCGAACGACGTCAAAGAGAGCTGATCTTCCATGCTTCTCAAGTTTTCGGCCTGGAAGGTCATCCTGATCGTGATGACCCTGCTCGTGGGCGTGGTCCTGTGCCTGCCCAATTTCGTGTCGGAGGCCGATCGCAAGGCCTATCTGGGCTGGGTTCCCTCCGGAGCGATGAAGCTCGGTCTCGACCTTCGCGGCGGCGCTTCGATCCTGCTGGAAGTCGATCCGGTCGAACTCGCTCACAACAAGGCGGTCGAACTCAGCCGCGATGTACGCCAGACCCTGAACCAGCGTCCCGCGATCTTCACCGAACGATCGGTTGAAGGCGATGAGCTGCGGGTCAAGTTGTCGGACGCCAACGACGCCGCCGAGGCGATGAAACGCATCCAGAAACTGGGTGATGCGCCGGTCGGCCAGATCGGGGTCAAGAATTCACTGACGGTCGCCCAGCGCGCCGACGGCGTGATCGCCGTCAAACTGACGCCCGAGGCCCTGACAAAGCTGCAGGCCGATGCCTTGCAGAACTCGATCGAAGCGGTGCGCCGTCGGGTCGACAACTCCGGCACGGTCGAGCCCAACATCCAGAAACAGGGCGATAACCGCATCATCGTCGAGGTTCCCGGTCTCTCCGATCCGACCAGCCTCATCGATGTGATTACCCAGGCCGGCGTGCTCTATTTCAAGATGGTCGATGAGCAGGCGAACGCGGCCGAGTTCACGATCGGCGAGTCACGCAATGGCCGAACCGCCTATCCCAACACCGAGCGCGGCAACGAACCGCAGGTGGTGTTCGACGATCCGATCATCACCGGCCAGGACCTGCAGTCGGCCTCGCAGAGTTTCGATCAGAGCGGGCAGCCCAACATTAGCTTTAGTCTGCGACCTGCGGGCGCCCAGCGCTTCGGCAAGGCGACGTCGGAGAATGTCGGCAAGCCGTTCGCCATCATCCTCGACGACCACATCGTCTCCGCCCCGACGATCAACTCGCCGATTACGGGCGGCTCGGGGCAGATTACCGGCAGCTTCACGATCCAGCAGGCGGAGAACCTCGCCATCGTCCTGCGCTCCGGCGCCCTGCCGGCGAAGCTGAAGGTGGCCGAGCGACGCGTCGTCGGGCCGGGTCTCGGTCAGGATTCGATCAAGGCGGGCCTCACCGCCTCAGCGGTTGGTCTGGTGCTGATCATCATCTTCATGGTGGCGATCTACGGCCTGCTCGGGATTTTTTCCATCATCGCGCTGTTCTTCAACATCGCCTTGCTGATGGGTGTGTTGTCGGGTTTCGGGGCGACGATGACGTTGCCGGGCATCGCGGGGATCCTGCTCACCATCGGCATGGCGGTCGACGCCAACGTGCTGGTGTTCGAGCGGATTCGCGAGGAAAAGCGCAATGGTCGCTCGGTGATGAGCTCGGTCGAGTCCGGCTATTCCCACGCCATGGCGACCATCATTGACGCCAACGCCACCCACTTCCTGGCCGGCCTCATCATGTTCAACCTGGGATCCGGACCGATCCGCGGCTTCGCCCTGACCCTGGCGGTAGGGATCATCACCTCTTTCTTCACAGCGGTGATCGTGGCGCGGTTAATCATGGCCCTGTGGCTGAAATGGTTCAGGCCCAAATACATTCCCATCTGAGGCTGTTTTGACCGGGTCGGGCGGCTTCTCGCCCCTTACCGCCTGCGGCACAAATTCCCATCTTCGGCATTGTCGGCCGGGTCCGGATGCCTTAGACGGACCCGTTCTGTAACCCCTTTCCAGTCAACCCGAGCGAACCCGTGGCGGACACCGCAGAAACCAAAAAACGTACCGGCCCGTTCACCTTCCTCGCGCAGGTGCGCACGGAAGGCCGCAAGGTGACGTGGACGACGCGCAAGGAGACGGTGGCGGCAACGGTCATGGTGCTGATCATGGTCGGCGCCGCGGCGGTGTTCTTCCTGGTCACCGACGCCATCGTGGTTTTCCTGGTTCGGCTGATAACACAGGTCGGGTCGCTCAATGGCTGACGCCAAATGGTATATCGTTCACGCCTACTCCAACTTCGAGAAGAAGGTGGCGTCGACCATTCGTGAACAGGCGGACGTGCAGGGTCTCGCCGAGCTGTTCGAAGACATCGAGGTCCCGACCGAAGAAGTTGTCGAGGTCGTTCGCGGCCGGAAGCGCACGGTCGAGCGCCGACATATGCCAGGCTATGTGCTGGTCAAGATGAAGCTGACCGACGAAGCTTATCACCTCGTCAAGAACACCCCCAAGGTCACGGGCTTTTTGGGCGCTGAGGGCGGCAAGAAGCCCTTGCCGGTGCCGCAGGTCGAAGTCGACCGCATCCTCGGCAACGCGGTCGAGGCGGCTGAACGCCCGCGCGCCCTGATCTCGTTCCAGATCGGCGAAAAGGTGAAAGTCACGGGCGGCCCGTTCGCCTCTTTCGAGGGCTCGGTGGAAGATGTCGATCAGGACGCCGGCCGCCTAAAAGTTTCAGTTTCAATCTTCGGCCGGGCAACCCCGGTCGATCTTGAATACGGGGAAGTCGAGAAGGTCTAGGCCTTCGCGGGATGACCCGGAAAACGCGTGGGAGGCAGGTCCAGAAGTCCAGGACCGGCGCCGCACCACGCTCTCTCAGCCTTCGGGCAGCCTACGGGGATGGTCCTCGCAGGCTTAGTGTTTAGAGGGACTTATGGCGAAGAAACTCATTGGGAGCCTGAAACTTCAGGTTCCCGCCGGAGCGGCGAACCCGTCTCCCCCGATCGGCCCTGCGCTTGGTCAGCGCGGCATCAACATCATGGAATTCTGCAAGGCGTTCAACGCGCGCACCCAGCAGGAAACCAAGGGCATGCCCCTTCCGGTGGTGATCCATTATTATCAGGACAAGTCGTTCACCTTCGAAATCAAGACGCCGCCGGCGTCCTACCTGCTGAAGCAGGCCGCCAAGATCCAGGGCGGCTCGAAGCTGCCCGGCCGCGATAGCGCCGGCACGGTGACCATGGCCCAGTGCCGCGACATCGCGCAGAAGAAGATGAAAGATCTCAACACCACCGACGTCGACGCTGGCGCGCGCATCATCGCAGGGTCTGCCCGCGCGATGGGCCTTCAGGTCACGGGAGAGTAATCACATGGCTCTCGGAAAACGCTCGACCGCGGCTCGCGCCAAGATCGACCCGCAAAAAGTCTACACCGTCGAACAAGCGGTGAAGCTGGTGAAGGACAACGCTAAGGCGAAGTTCGACGAAACCATTGAGATCGCCGTCAATCTCGGGGTCGACCCGAAGCACGCCGACCAGATGGTCCGCGGCGTGGTCAATCTGCCCAACGGCACCGGCCGCAAGGTCCGCGTCGCTGTCTTCGCGCGCGACAAGAAGGCCGAGGAGGCGAAAGCTGCCGGCGCCGACATCGTCGGCGCGGAGGACCTGTTCGAGATCGTCAACAGCGGCAAGATCGACTTCGATCGCGTCATCGCGACACCGGACATGATGGGCCTGGTCGGCCGTCTGGGTAAGGTTCTGGGTCCCAAGGGCATGATGCCCAACCCGAAAGTCGGCAGTGTGACGCCGAACGTGGCCCAGGCCGTCAAAGACGCCAAAGGCGGCTCGGTGGAGTTCCGGGTCGAAAAGGCCGGGATCATCCATGGCGGCATCGGCAAGGCCAGCTTCACCGAGAAGGCGTTGCAGGAAAACGTGCGCTCCTTCATCGGTGCGCTGCTCAAGGCCAAGCCGACCGGCGCTAAGGGCACTTATGTTCTCAAGGTCAATCTGTGCTCGACCATGGGCCCCGGCGTTGCGATCGACGTGGCGGACGTGAACCAGGCCAGCACGGCCAACTGATCTGCAGGCCTACGGACGTTTATAATGTGGTCCCGGGAGCGCTTCGCGTTTCCGGGATTTGCATTTGCGGCGATGGGAAGGGCCAGGAAGGCGCTGGCTTCGGGAGCGAAACCCTCGGCGGCACACGGCTGTATAAAAAAGCAAGGGGGCGCTTGCATGTCTATGGCATGGGGTATACAGCCCTGCGTTGGACGGGAGAATCGTTAACAAACGACTCTCCCGTTTCCTGTCCATGACTGCAGGTGGGGAACGGCAGATTCGCTCAACTGGGCCAATTCGCCGGACTTCGTAATATTCGCCTGCATGAGACGGGGTGTGACGGGACAACGGGCAGGTGGTCCGCCTTCGGGCTGACGACTGCGCCCTTGACTTCGTTACCGCCCTGGGACGGGGGCGCGCTGGTCAAGGGACCGCTGCGCTTCCCGGAACGGCCGGTTCCCCGCGTGGGGCTGGCATGTTGCGAGGGGCGGAGCGGGAGCTGGTCCTGCGTGCGCATCCTGGGGTGGCCGGATAGTCCGGTCGTCCGCTATGGAGACCGCAATGGATAAAGCTGGAAAAGCCGAAGCCCTCGAGACCTACAAAAAGGTCTTCGCGGATGCAGGCGTCGTGGTTGTCACGCACTATTCCGGGCTGACCGTGGCGGAGCTGACGGATCTGCGCGGCAAGCTGAAAGGCCAAGGCGCGAATCTGAAGGTCATCAAGAACCGACTCGCGAAAATCGCCCTTGACGGCAAGGGTGGCGATGCTGCCGGGAACCTGTTCGCAGGCCCGGTTGCGATCGCCTACTCGGCCGATCCCGTCGCCGCCACCAAGGTGGTCGCGGAGTACTCCAAGGGGAACGAAAAGCTCGTTCTCATCGGAGCACTGATGGGCGAGACGGTGCTGGACACGAACGGCGTGAAGGCTCTGGCCACACTGCCGTCGCTGGATCAGCTCCGCGGCAAGATCATCGGCCTCATCCAGGCGCCTGCGACCAAGATCGCCGGCATCCTGCAGGCGCCGGCCGGTCAGCTCGCGCGGGTCATCGGCGCCTACGCCAACAAAGACGCCGCCTGAACCGTTCCTGGGACCCTGCACCGCCTCTTGAATCCCGACCTCACACAAACGAAATCAAGGACACACTGAAATGTCGAAACTCGAAAAAATCGTCGAGGACCTGTCGTCGCTGACGGTCATCGAAGCTGCCGACCTGGCGAAACTGCTCGAAGAAAAATGGGGCGTCTCGGCTGCGGCGCCGGTTGCTGCTGCGGCCGCCGCTGGCGGCGGCGCGGCTGCTGCTCCGGCTGAAGTCCAGACCGAATTCTCCGTCATCCGGAAGGATGCCGGCGACAAGAAGATCAACGTGATCAAGGGGGTGCGCGAGATCGTTCCGGCCCTCGGCCTCAAAGAAGCCAAGGATCTGGTCGAAGCCGCGCCGAAGCCCGTGAAGGAAGGCGTCTCGAAAGAGGAAGCCGAAACCATCAAGAAGAAACTCGAAGAAGCCGGCGCCAAGGTCGAAGTGAAGTAGGCCTGCGCAGCGCGGCGGCCGGTCTGGAGCTTTTGCCCCGGCCGGCCTCCGCGCGACAGCCTTCTCCTCTGCGCGAGGGGAGGGGGTTGACGACCCTCGTATAGTGAAACGGCGCTTCGATTTTCGACCCGCCGTTTTCGCGCACCCGGATACTGGCCGGCCGTCGGCTCACTTCCCTCGTCTCCCTTCAAGGAGACCGCCGCGGCCCAAATTGAGAGACCTGGAGCAAGCATGGCTCTGTCGTTCACGGCAAAAAAGCGTATTCGGAAGTCCTACGGTGTCATTCCCGAAACCGTGCAGATGCCGAACCTCATCGAGGTCCAGCGCTCGTCCTACGAGCAGTTCCTGCAGATGCACACGCCCGCCGACAAGCGGGATCCAGACGGGCTCGAGGCCGTGTTCAAATCGGTCTTCCCGATCAAGGACTTCTCCGACCGCGCCACCCTCGAATACATCTCCTATGAATTCGAGGCGCCGAAGTTCGACGTCCAGGAATGCATGCAGCGCGACCTCAACTTCGCCGCGCCGCTGAAGGTCAAGCTGCGCCTGATCGTTTTCGAGACCGACGAAGAGACCGGCGCCAAGTCGATCAAAGACATCAAGGAGCAGGACGTCTATCTCGGCGATATTCCGCTGATGACGGAGAAGGGCACGTTTATCGTCAACGGCACCGAGCGCGTCATCGTCTCGCAGATGCACCGTTCGCCGGGCGTGTTCTTCGACCACGACAAGGGCAAGACCCACGCCTCGGGCAAGCTGCTGTTTGCGGCCCGCGTGATCCCGTATCGTGGCTCGTGGCTCGATTTCGAATTCGACGCCAAGGACATCCTGCACGTCCGCATCGACCGGAAGCGCAAGCTCCCGGCCACCGTGCTGCTGCAGGCTCTGGGTTATAATGGCCCCAAGATCCTCGACACCTTCTACAACAAGGTCGCCTACAAACTCGACAAGGCCGGCTGGGTCACCGGCTTTTCGGCCGAGCGCTGGAAAGGCGCGCGTCCTGAATTCGAGCTGGTCGACAAGAAGACCGGCAAGGTCGTCTTCCCGGCCGCCAAGAAAATCACGCCGATCAAGGCCAAGAAGGCCGAGGCCGATGGTCTCGAAGACATTCTGGTTCCCTCGACCTTCCTCGAAGGCAAGTTCATCGGCGAGGACATCGTCAATCAGGCGACCGGCGAGATCTACGCTGAAGCGGGCGATGAGCTGACCGAGGAGACGGTCGCTGCGCTGCGCGACGCCAAGATCAAGACCATCCACCTGCTCGACACCGACGGCGACAACGCCCGCGGTCCCTGGCTGCGCAACACGCTCAAGGTCGACAAGGCCGAGAACCGCACCGATGCGCTCTCGGATATCTACCGCGTCATGCGTCCGGGCGAACCGCCGACCCTGGAAGCGGGCGAAGCGCTGTTCAATCAACTCTTCTTCGATCGCGAGCGTTATGACCTCTCGGCCGTTGGCCGGGTGAAGATGAACATGCGTCTCAGCATGGAAGCTCCCGACACGCAGCGCACGCTGCGCGAAGAAGACATCGTCTCGGTCATGCGCACCGTGCTCGACCTCAAGGACGGCAAGGGCGAAGTCGACGACATCGACAACCTCGGCAACCGCCGCGTGCGTTCGGTCGGCGAGCTCCTCGAGAACTCCTTCCGGGTCGGCCTCGTCCGCATGGAGCGCGCCATCAAGGAGCGCATGAACTCGGTCGATATCGATACCGTCATGCCGCACGACCTGATCAACGCGAAGCCTGTCGTCGCCGCCGTGCGCGAATTCTTCGGCTCCTCGCAGCTGTCGCAGTTCATGGACCAGACCAACCCGCTCTCCGAGATCACGCACAAGCGTCGTCTCTCGGCGCTCGGGCCGGGCGGTCTGACGCGCGAGCGCGCGGGCTTCGAGGTGCGCGACGTGCACCCGACGCATTACGGCCGCATCTGCCCGATCGAAACGCCCGAGGGCCCGAACATCGGTCTGATCAACTCGCTGGCGACGCATGCCCGCATCAACAAGTACGGCTTCATCGAAAGCCCGTACCGCAAGGTGACGCACGGCAAGCTGACCAACGAGGTGAAATACCTCACGGCGATGGAACAGCAGCGCTACTCGATCGCCCAGGCCAACGCGAAGGTTGACGCCATGGGCGTGCTGGTGAATCATTTCGACAACGCGCGGGTCGGGCCCGCGCGCGACGCCATGCTCGTCGCCCGTGACGCCATCGACTACATCGACGTCTCGCCGAAACAGGTCGTCTCGGTCGCTGCAGCGCTCATCCCGTTCCTCGAGAACGATGACGCCAACCGCGCGCTGATGGGCTCGAACATGCAGCGCCAGGCCGTGCCGCTTGTCCGCACCGATGCACCGCTTGTCGGCACCGGCATGGAGCAGGTTGTCGCTCGCGACAGCCGCGCCGCCGTCTCCGCCAAACGTGGCGGCATTGTCGAACAGGTCGACGCGATGCGTATCGTCGTGCGCGCGACGGAAGACGTCGATTCGTCCCGCTCGGGCGTCGACATCTACCGCCTCGCCAAGTTCCAGCGCTCGAACCAGAACTCGTGCATCAACCAGCGCCCGATCGTGAAAGTGGGCGACAAGGTCGCCAAGGGCGACATCATTGCCGATGGTCCCTCGACCGACCTTGGCGAACTGGCGCTCGGCCGCAACGTGCTCGTCGCATTCATGCCTTGGAATGGCTACAATTTCGAAGATTCGATCCTGATCTCCGAGCGCATCGTGCGTGATGACGTCTTCACCTCGATCCACATCGAGGAATTCGAAATCGCCGCTCGCGACACCAAGCTCGGGCCCGAGGAGATCACCCGCGACATTCCGAACGTCGGCGAGGAAGCCCTGCGCAACCTCGACGAGGCGGGCATCGTGGCCGTCGGCGCGGAAGTCCAGGCCGGCGACATCCTGGTCGGCAAGGTCACGCCGAAGGGCGAATCGCCAATGACCCCGGAGGAAAAGCTCCTCCGCGCCATCTTCGGCGAAAAAGCCTCCGACGTTCGCGACACCTCGCTTCGCATGCCGCCCGGCGCGACCGGCACGGTTGTCGAGGTCCGGGTGTTCAACCGTCATGGCGTCGAGAAGGACCAGCGCGCGCTCCAGATCGAGCGCGAGCAGATCGACCAGCTGATGACCGACAAGGACGACGAGCTGGCGATCATCCAGCGCGATGCGATCGGCCGCCTGCGTCAACTGCTGGTTGGTCAGAAAGCCGTCGCACGCGGCGGCAAGAAGACCGACATCACCGAGGAGTATCTTGACGGCATGGCGCCGCTCGACATGTGGAAGATTGCCGTCGACGACGATGCGGCTGAAGCGGCGATCAAGCCGCTCAAGGCTTCGTTCGACGACTCAGTCGGTCTGATCGAAGCGCGCATCGCCGACAAGATTGAGAAGGTCCAGCGCGGCGACGATCTGCCGCCCGGCGTGATGAAAGTGGTCAAAGTCTTCGTCGCGGTGAAGCGCAAGCTGCAGCCGGGAGACAAGATGGCGGGCCGGCATGGCAACAAGGGCGTGATCTCCAAGATCAACCCGCTCGAAGACATGCCGTTCCTCGAAGACGGCACGCCGGTCGACATCGTCCTTAACCCGCTGGGCGTGCCGTCACGCATGAACGTCGGACAGATTCTGGAGACCCATCTAGGCTGGGCGTGCGCGGGCATCGGTAAGATGATCGATGCGTCGTTGCAGGCTTACCGCCGTAATCACGACCTCAAAGCGCTGACCAAGACGCTGCGCGACGCTTATGGTGAAGACGAAGAGCTGCCGAAATCGGCCGAGGATCTGGAAGAACTCGCTTCCAACCTGACCAAAGGCATCCCGATCGCGACGCCGGTCTTCGACGGCGCCAACGAGGATGACATCGTGGTCATGCTGAAGAAGGCCGGTCTTGATTCGTCCGGTCAGGTCTATCTTCAGGACGGTCGCACCGGCGAGCGGTTCACCCGCAAGGTGACCGTCGGCTACAAATACCTGCTGAAGCTGCACCACCTTGTCGACGACAAGATCCACGCTCGTTCGACCGGCCCTGACTCGCTCGTCACCCAGCAACCGCTGGGCGGCAAGGCGCAGTTCGGCGGCCAGCGCTTCGGTGAGATGGAAGTCTGGGCGCTCGAAGCCTACGGCGCCGCCTACACGCTGCAGGAAATGCTGACCGTGAAGTCGGACGACACCGCCGGCCGGGCCAAGGTCTACGAGGCGATCGTCCGTGGCGACGACACCTTCGAGGCTGGCATTCCCGAATCCTTCAACGTGCTGG
>JANMWT010000172.1:0-10510 GCA_031394145.1 Alphaproteobacteria bacterium
CGAACCACGTAGCGCTTTACCGCAACCTCTCGACCAGCCATCCTCGCCTCCGCTCACCAAAACGCCGCGAGGCGAGTGAATCAGAAAGCTGAGCGCGTGGGAACGATCAAACCCTACCAGTTAGCTGAAGCGGGCGACTAGGTGCTCTACTCGCATTTTCATTCTGTCGGCTGGAATTCGCCAAAGCGCTCGTTCAGGCTCTGCGAGCCGTTCAAATTCGGACCAATTGGCGCCTCTCAGCTCCTTAGTTCGAACAGCTGTCAGCATGATGAACTTGATCGCAAGCCGGGTCAGTGGCTCGCATTCGTGGCGGTCAAGACGGGCAAGGAACTCCTTAACCTCGTCGCGGTTCAGCGCCGCATAATGTTCCGCCTTGGGCGTTGACTTCAGGGCAGGGCCAAGGTGGCCAGCCGCATCGTACCGGCAGTAACCCGAGGCAATTGCGAACTTGAATACCGAGGAGCAGCAAGATCGAAGACGCCGCGTCGTTTCAATGACCCCACGCTTCTCCACTTTCTTTAGGGTTGCGAGCATCTCGGGTGGCTCGATCATGGAAATGGGACGTCGTCCGACATCTGGAAAAATCTCTGTCTCAAGCCGGATCATGACCTGGTCGGAATAGAGGCCTGACCAACGATGCTCCTGCGCGGCGTGCCACTCGCGGGCGACGGCCTCGAACGTATGGATAGCGGCGTCACGGACAGCGCGCTTTTTCGCGGCTCTCTCGGCCGCAGGGTCCCTAAATTCGTCGAGGGCCTCGCGCGCAGTGTTTCTTCGGCGCCTCGCCTCCGCGATGCCGATTGCCGGAAAGCGGCCAAGCGTGAGCAACTTCTACTTACCGCCAAATCTGTACTTCAAGCGCCAGAGTCGACCGCCGGCAGGGGTCACCAACAAGAAGAAGCCGTCGTTGTCGAACAGCTTGTAGGCGCGGTCGGCCGGCTTGACGTTTCGGACCTGAGCGTCGTTCAGAGCCATTGGGGGTACTTTCCAGATCGTGGGGGTACTTTGCCGAAAATGTACCCCCGCTTCGCTGAGGCGCCCTCGGACGGAACCCGATGCATTGAGACACGATCAGGCTCAAAACTGGAGACTTTTCAAGACGCTTTGCGTCTCATCCTGGCTCAACCTGGATCAGGAAAAAGCGGTCTTGGTGGAAGGGACTGGATTCGAACCAGTGTAGCCGTTAAGCGCGAGATTTACAGTCTCGTGGATTTAACCACTCTCCCACCCTTCCACGGGACCGCCTCACGGACTGCTTGACGCAGGCTGTGGCGAAGCCGAAACGGGAGACCCGGCCTCGCAGCGGAGCGCGTCTTATAGTGACGAAGGATCGACCACGCAACCGCCCCGGAAACGAGCCGGAAAGAGGCGCAAATCGGGGCTCCGAACGCGGTTCGGACGGCCCCCGCGAGCGCAGCGGCCCACCCCCATGGGCCGCCAAAGGCGGGAACAAGGGCGGCCATAAAGGCGGCTTCCGGGGCTCACCGCGCCATGGCGGGCATGACCGCCGCGACGCTGCATTTCAGGATGGCGAGGATGTCTGGATCTGGGGGACCCATGCGACCGGCGCGGTGCTGGCCAATCCGCGCCGCAAGATTCGCGAGGCGTTGGTGACGCGTAACGCCGCCCAACGCCTGGGCCTCAATCCAGACGCCTTGCCCCCTCAGATCAAGCTGATGGAACCCAAGGAGATTGACCAGCGCTTGCCACCTGGCGCCGTTCACCAGGGCGCGGCCGTGAAGACGGCGCCCCTCGATCCGGTCGACATCAATGATTTCGTCGTTCGGCCTGACAAGCCGCTTGTCATCCTCGATTCTGTCACCGACCCGCAGAATGTCGGCGCGATCTTTCGCTCGGCGGCGGCATTCGGATTTGGCGGCGTGGTGATGCAGACGCGCAATGCGCCGGCGCTCGGCGGCGCACTGGCCAAGGCGGCGGCAGGTGCGATCGAGACGGTTGATGAAATCCGCGCCGTCAACCTATCGCGTGCGATCGACGTGCTGCGCGATGCCGGCTGGCGCGTGGTCGGGCTTGAAGGGTCGGCAACACAGACGCTGGCCGAAGCGGTCGCCGCGCCAGAGCCGCTGGCGGTCGTGATGGGCGCCGAAGGCGCGGGTCTGCGGCCGGGCGTTGCGAAAGCCTGCTCGCATCACGCGCGGATCGCCATCGGCGCCCAGATGGAGAGCCTGAACGTCTCCAATGCGGCGGCAATCACCTTTTATGAAATCGCACGCCGCAACGGCGCGCCGCCGCCGCCGCCGCATGCAGCGCTCAGCGCGGCGGAAGAGGCTGAAACCGATTAGGTCCCCCTCGCTCAGTTGTCGTCGCGCGGCGGCGGCGCCGGGCGCGCGCTTGGCATGCCAGAAGCGACAAACTTCGCCACCGCTGTGATCTCCTCCGGCTTCAGGGCTGCGGCCAGTGACGACATTTCGCCCTGGCCGTTGCTAATCACACGGGCGATCTTGCCGACATCGGCCTGGTCGGAGAGCGGCGGAGCGGTGCCGCCGGGAATGCCGGCGCCGGTTGGTCCATGGCAGAGCGCGCAGGTGCGGGCAAAGCCGGAGCGACCCATCGCGATTTCCTCAGGGGTTGCGTCGATCCGCGGACGCGGTTTCGACATCGCGCCCTGCGGGGCGGCGGCCGCATCAGAAACGCCCGCATCGTCCTTCCCGTCGCCCAGCGTCAGCGCGATTACCTCGGCCGGCTTGCCGCGCGCCGAGACCACCACTGCGATGTACTGCTTGCCATTGACCATGTAGGTCATCGGCCCGCCGGTGACGATGTTGGGCAATTTCTTCTCCCAGACAACCTTGCCCGTGACCTTGTCGTATGCCCGGAACATCGGTCCGCCCGAGCCGCCTGAGAGGTTGCCGCCTTCGCCCATGAACAGCACTTGCGGCGTCAGCATTGGCGAAGGCCGGACGTCAAACTGGCCCATATGGTCGAAGTCGAGCTTGAGGCCCTTCAGCGCCGGGTTGTTGCGCACGAAGTCCGGTGCGCCGCCGATCGGCACGCGCCAGAGATGCTCACCCTTGTTCATGTCGGTGGCGACCAGCAGCGAGTAGGGCGGTTTCAGGATCGGCAGGCCAAATGGCCCTTCGATCGGCGCGCCGCCGCCGCCGCCATAATAGTCCATGTCGGTCGTCTTCGGATCGCCCTTGCGCAGGCCGGCGTACTGCGGCTTGAGCCGCAGCGGCGTGTACATGATGCCCGTCACAGGATCGACCGCCGCGCCGTTCCAGTTCGGCCCGCCGCCGGTTCCCGGATAGATCCAAGTGCCCTTGTTGGTGGGCGTGACTTCGGTCGGCAGCGTGTAGAGCGGCCCCTTGGTGTATTGCGCTGCCAGCCGCTTTGCCTCTTCCCGGATCGCTGGCGTGAAATCGGCCAGATCATTCTCGTTGAAAGCGAGCTGCAGGAAGGCTTCCGGTTTGGTCGGAAAGGGTTGCGTCTTGGACGGTTGCTCGCCGGGAATGGCGGTGTTCTGCGGCACGGGCTTTTCGACAATTGGCCAGATCGGCTCGCCGGTGACGCGGTTGAACACGAAGATCAGCCCCTGCTTGGTCAGCTGGGTCACCGCCTTGATGCGTTTGCCGTTGATCGTGATGTCGTGGATGATCGGCGCAGTTGGCAGGTCATAGTCCCAAAGACCGTGGTGCAAGGTCTGGAAATGCCAGATTTCCTTGCCGGTCTTTGCGTCCACGCACTGCAGCGTCTCGCCATAGAGATCGTCGCCAAGGCGCTGTCCGCCATAAAACTCGTTGGTCGGGGTTTCGTGCGGAATATAGAGATAGCCAAGTTCGGGGTCGGCGCTCATCATTGTCCAGGCGCCGGCGTGCCCGGTATAGGCATTGGAGCCATTCTTCCAGGTTTCGCTGCCCGGTTCGCCGGCTTTCGGGACCGGGTTTTCGGTCCACAGCAGCTTGCCGGAATGAACGTCGAAGCCGCGGATGACGCCAGGAATGGATTCCTTGTTGCGCCCGCCGCTCGGGATGATCTGGGCAATGACCACGTCGCCAACGACCACCGCTGGCGACACGGAGCTCACATCCCGCACAACTTCGTCTGCGACGCCGTCGCGCAGATTGACCCAACCGTTCTTGCCGAACGCCGCGTCCAATTTACCCGTCTTCGCGTCGATCGAGAGGAGGCGGCCGTCAAGCGTATTGTGGAAGAGCCGCTTGTCGGCGCCATTGCTCCAATAGCTCAGCGAGCGGCTGGCGAGCGAACCGCTGCGACCGGTCGCCAGCGGTTGCGGCCGGAATGTCCAGAGCGTCTTGCCGGTTGCCGCATCGATCGCGGCGGCGCCATTGTCGATCCATGGGACATAGAGGACGCCGTCGGCCATCAGCGGCGTCGCTTTGTAGTTGGCGGCGGAAGGATCGCCCGAGCCATCGGCCGTCCAGCGCCAGGCAATCTCCAGCTTGTCGAGGTTGGACTTGTTGATCTGGTGGAGCGGCGAATAGCGGGTCGACTGCGGGTCGCCGCCCCAGTACGGCCATTCGCCCCTGTAGAGGGCTTCCCTGCCCTTCTCGATCTTGGCCGTTGCGCTCGTCGGAGGAGCGCCAACGTTGGCGGCGCACGCCCAAGCAAAGCCCAGCGCGGCGATAACGGCCAGCGAGGTCTGGGCGGCCATCTTCATGGTCATGGGCTTCTCTCTCCTCCAGGATCCGCCCTTATGCTGGGCGGTTGGTGTTGGCGCGAGGTTAGCCGCCGAATCGGCGCTCGCCAATGCGGGTCGCGAGCGGAGGCGGCGCTGGCCGGCTCACGTTGAAGAGAGCGCTCGCCCCGCCGGCGGCGTTTCAGGGTGTTTTGACGACCTCGCCGCCCTTGATGACCAGATTGACGCGCCAGAGCGTCGCCAGGTCCTGGGTCGGATCGCCCGGGACGGCGATGAGGTCGGCGAGCAGACCAGGCTTCAGTACGCCGACCTTGTCCTCGAGGCGCAGGATGCGGGCGTTGACCGAGGTCGCGGCGATCAGCACCTGCGCTGCCGGCATTCCGGCCGCCGCCATCAATTCCATCTCGCGCACATTCTCGCCATGAGGAAAAACCCCGACATCGCCTCCGACGCACAGGGTGACGCCGGCTGCTCGGGCGAGCTGGAAGGATTTGCGGTTCTGGGTCACGGCGGGCGGCGCCGGCTCTGAGCCATTCCATCCGCGATAGCGCGATGTTGCATCCGACGCCGCCAGCGTGGTGCAGAGGGCGACGCCGCGATCATGCATCGCCTTGAAGATGTCGGGCGTGCCGCCATAGCCATGCTCGATGGTGTCGGCGCCCGCCGCAATGGCGCGACGCATGCCTTCGGGCGTCACGGTATGGACGGCGACCGCTCTCCCCGCGTCGTGAGCGGCGTCCACGGCCGCTTTCATCTCGGCGGCGGAGAAGGTCGGCCGGCTCGGCTCGCCTGGGCCCCAGCGATAGTCGCCATAGAGTTTCACCACATCCGCGCCGGCTGCGATCTGGCTTCTGACCACCCGCACGACGTCATCCGCGCCGCTGGCCTCTTCTGCGCCTTGCGGTATGGCGAGGCCGGGTTCAAAGCCTTTGGGCCCATAGGCGCCCTTCGCCACGATCGCCCGTGTCGCCACCATCATGCGCGGGCCAGGAACAATGCCCTGGTCGATCGCCTGCTTGAGCCCGACATCGGCATAGCCTGCGCCCTCGGTTCCAAGATCGCGCTCTGAGGTAAACCCGGCCATCAAGGTCGCCTTGGCCTGGGCGACGGCGCGCGCCATGCGCAGCGCCAGCGGCTCATGTAACACCTGATCGTCCCAGCTGGTCTCGTTGTAGGCATGCAAGAAGAGATGGCCATGGCCCTCGATCAGTCCGGACATCAGCGTCTCGCCGGGGAGCTCGATAATCCGGGTTTCGGCCGGCGCCTGAAGGTTCGGGCCGACGGCGGCGATGTGATCGTCCACGATGAGAACCTGCCAGCCTTCGTGCGGTTTCGGATCGACCCCGTCGAACACCTGCGCCGGGCGCAGCAGCAGCGCGCCTTTCGGAGCGGCGGAGGCCAGAGGCGCCAGAAACCCCAGCCCTGCCGCCAACCAGATCGCGTGGACGAAACGCGTCATTGTCGTTCCTCAGTACAGGAGATGCGGTCGGCGCTCGATCCGCCAGGCCATTTCATCTGGTGCGGTCAGCGCCTCAAGATCGGCGGGCGCGGCGGCGGCATCATCGACCCATTCGCGCAACAATGGGCTGCCATTGATGACGTCGATGGCGCGTTTTCCGACCTCGTATTCGTAGGCGAAATCGCGCCACAGCGGGTAATCAGGATAGAGCCGACGGATCGCTTTGAAGGCCAGGGCGTGGATCCGCCACGGCTTGAACGCTTCGTGATCATAGCTCGGATCGTCGGTGTGAATCTGCACGCCATTGCATAGTTGCTTCACATGCTTGTGGAAGGTGGGCTCGAACCAGCAGTCGCGCAGCCGACATCCTTCAAGCCATTGCGGCGCCAGATCTTGCATCTCCGCAATGATCTTTCGAGCGTCGATATCCGGGGCGCCGAACAGTTCCAGCGGCCGCGTCGTGCCGCGACCTTCCGACAGCGTCGTGCCTTCCAGCATCACGGTGCCGGCGTAGGCGCGCGCCATCCAGAGATTGGGCGCGTTGGGGCTGGGGTTGATCCAGGCGCGCTGTCCCAGTGGCCAGCCAAAGCCAGGGGCTGCATCCGGCTCATAGCCTTCGATTTCGATCACCCGATAGTCGACATCGAGATTGCGCGTCCTGATGAACCAATGGCCCAGTTCGCCGAGTGTGAGCCCGTGACGCATCGGCATCGGCCCTGCGCCGACGAAGCTCTCCCAGCCGGCTCGCAGGATGAGGCCCTCGATGGGCCGGCCAGCCGGATTGGGGCGATCGAGCACCCAGACGCTCTTGCCAAGCTTTGCTGCTTCCTCGAGCATGTAGAGCAATGTGGTGATGAAGGTGTAGATGCGGCACCCGAGGTCCTGCATGTCGATCAGCACGACGTCGAACGTGCTCATCATCTGGCCAGACGGTCGGCGCACTTCGCCATAAAGGCTGAAGATCGGTATGCCGTGCCGCGGATCGTTGAAATCCGGCGACTCCATCATGTTGTCCTGCTTGTCGCCGCGCATGCCGTGTTGTGGACCAAAGGCGGCCGCAAGTTTCAGGTCACTGCATGCCGCCAGCGCATCGAGCGAATGGGTGAGATCACGGGTGACCGAAGCCGGGTGAGCCAGCAGCGCGATGCGTCGGCCCTTGAGGGGGGCGCGCAGCTCAGGCTCGCTGAGAAGACGATCGATTCCGAATTTCATGACAGCTCCGCAACAGACAGCTGACAAGCAAAGCCATCGGCATGATGAAAATCCGGTTTACCGGGCGGGTGGGCCAGCGCCCAGTAGGCTTTTGCGCCGCTGATGTCCTCGATCACGGCGGCAAGCCCGACCTGCCAGGTCTCGAACGGGAGCAGGTCGGTGAGGCGGGTCAGATCCAGCATGACCTCGAGTTCGAAGCGCGCGGAATTGCTCTCGGAGTTGATCTGTGGCGCGGCAATCTCTCCGATCGATGTGATCCCGTCGCGATAGCCGCGGAACCGATAGGCCGCCCATTCGCTCGAGGGCGAAAAATTGAACTCGCAATAGCCCGGGCTTGCCGGCGCACGGATAAAGGCTTCAAAGCAGGTATGCTTCCAAAGATCGTCGGCGCGCACCGACGCGGCTGTTGCCGGGAGGCACAGCTGGCCGACCGGACCGGTCGCCAGATAGCGCAGCGCCAGACCGCCAGGGCCAGTACGCGTCGCCTCGACGTCGATCTTGCTCGCCGCTGTGGCTTGCGAGTGAGGGTGCAGGGTCAGCGCAAGATGCATCCTGCCATCGTACCCAATCCACCCCGAGGCGCCAGCGGTCGGAGGTGACCGAATCGCCACAACTCTTATGGACAAGCCGGCGGCGGCCCGTCACGCTTGGCGGCGGGCAAAAAACTCGGGAGAGACATGTTGAAGACGGTTCAAGCGATTGCACTGGCTGGCCTGTCGCTTGCGATCGCCGCGCCGGCAATGGCCAGGGATGAGCTTGCCAAGCTCAAGCAGGATGCGGCGCGGGTGACCATCGTCCGCGATGATTGGGGCGTCGCCCATGTCAAGGGCAAGACCGACGCCGATGCGGTGTTCGGGATGATCTACGCGCAGGCCGAGGACGACTTCAACCGCATCGAGACCAACTACATCAACGCCCTCGGCCGGCTGTCGGAAGCCGAAGGCGAAAGTGCGATCTGGCAGGATCTGCGCATGAAACTTTTCATCGACCCTGCCAACCTCAAGGCGCTTTACGTCAAGAGCCCAACCGCGCTCAAATCCCTGATGATCGCCTGGGCGGATGGCCTCAACTATTATCTGGCGACCCATCCAGACGTGAAGCCCCGGGTGATCAAACATTTTGAGCCCTGGATGGCGCTGAGCTTCACTGAGGGCAGCATTGGCGGGGACATCGAGCACGTGTCGTTGAGCGAGCTTCAGGCGCTCTACGGCGGCCCCAACGCCCCGGCGGCGCCCGAAGAGCATGCTGGCGTCTTCATCGAGCCGACCGGATCGAACGGCATCGCGGTTGCGCCATCGCGAACCGCCGATGGTCATGCCTTGCTCTTGATCAATCCGCATACCTCCTTCTTCTTTCGTTCCGAATTGCAGGTGACCAGCGGGCAGGGGCTCAACGCCTATGGCGCCGCCACCTGGGGCCAGTTCTTCATCTACCAGGGCTTCAACGAGCACGCGGGCTGGATGCACACCTCGAGCGGCGTCGATGTGGTTGACGAGTTCAAAGAGGCGGTCAGAAAGAAAAACGGCCAGTTCGTCTACAAATACGGTGCAGAAGAGCGGCCAGTCACGGTCAAGACCATCACCGTGCCCTATCGCACCGGGACCGGCGCGATGGCGAGCAAGACGTTCACTGTCTACAAGACCCACCACGGCGCGATCGTGCGAGAGACGGGCGGAGAGTGGATCAGTATTGCGCTCATGCAGAAGCCGGTTGAGGCGCTGAGCCAGTCTTACCTGCGCACCAAGGCGAGTGATTATGCTTCGTTCGTGGAAGTCGCCGATCAGTTCAAGGCCAATTCCTCGAACAACACGATCTTCGCTGATTCCAAGGGCGAGATCGCTTACCTGCATCCTTAGTTCATCCCGATGCGGGATGACCGTTTCGATTACGCCAAGCCGGTCGATGGCGCAGATCCCGCCACCGACTGGGGACGACTGCTCCGGCTGGAGGAGACGCCCCATGTGCTGAACCCGGCGTCTGGCTGGATCGTCAACTCCAACAACTGGCCCTGGTCGGTCGCGGGCCCCGACAGCCCGCATCGCGACGCCTTTCCGCGCTACATGGACGTGGCCGGCGAGACGCCACGCGGCCTGCACGGCCCATCGTACTCGAGGCCTCGAAGGCGTTCACCCTCTCGTCCTTGATGAAGGCGGCGTATGACCCCCTATCTGCCTGCCTTCGCGCAGCTGATCCCCTCGCTGGTCAAGGCCCATGACGAAGCGTCATGGACCGACCCGATGAAACTGAAGCTGGCCGACCAGATCGCACTGCTGCGGAAATGGGATGATTGCTGGTCAGCCGCTTCCGTCGAGACATCGCTAGCGGTGTTCTGGGGCGAGGCGCTGTGGCTGCAATCGGCCGACGCCGCGAAGGCGGCGGGCATGACGGTCTACGACTACATGCGCGATCGTACGACGAACACACAGAAGCTTGCAGCGCTGGCGGCCGCGTCGGATCGCCTGACAACCGATTTTGGCGGCTGGAAAACACCCTGGGGCGAAATCAATCGCTTTCAGCGCATCAATGACGACATCGCCCCGCATTTCTCGGATGCGGCGGCCAGCATCCCGGTTCCGTTCACCTCCGGTCAGTGGGGCTCGCTCGCCTCGTTTGGCGCGCGGCGGTATGACGGCGCCAAGCGTTATTGTGGCAGCAGCGGCAACAGCTTTGTCGCCGTCGTGGAGTTCGGCGACACGGTAAGGGCGATGGCGGTGACCGCCGGCGGCGAGAGCGGTGATCCCCGCTCACCGCATTTCAACGATCAAGCCCAGCGCTATGCGGCGGGCGATCTGCGCGAGATCTATTTCTATCCCTCGCAACTGGCCGGTCATGCTGGTGCTGCCCATCACCCCGGCGACTAGCCAGACAAGCAAACGCCCCGGCCTTTCGGCCGGGGCGCTGCATTCGGTCGTCGTACGCGCAAGCGAGTGATTACTTGCTCTTGTCGGCCGGGGCGGCGGCAGCGGCAGGCGCCGCGGCGCCAGCGCCCGGTTTGCGCATCATCGCGTTCATCACTTTGAGGCCCGCTTCCAGTTCGGCTTCATCGATGCCGCCGTCATGGTTGGCGTCAACCATTTCGAACCGGCCGGGGGCCGCGAGCAGAGTGGCGAACTGGCCGCGCAGCTCGTCCTTCTGGACCTTGCCGTCGATGTTGCTGTCGAGCATGCCCATCAGGCGGGTCTGGTTCAGGAGGACGTCATAGTTGGTCTGGTTTGCGGCGG
>JANMWT010000203.1:0-2555 GCA_031394145.1 Alphaproteobacteria bacterium
GCCTTCGTCCCAGTCCCAGTCCCAGTCCCAGTCCCCGTTGATCGCCACCAGCTCGCGCCTGTCGGCGTTCGCATTCAGCCTTCTCAATAAAGCTCCAGCGGCGCGCGCCCGAGCGCCCCCGCCGTCACGCCAGCGTGCAGCGCGGCGCGCACCGCCGCCTTGCGCCAGGACGAGGGCGAATAGCATCGCGCCAGCATGGTTGCAGCACAGAATAGGATCTTAAGAACGCCGGTCGAAGCCAACCAGACGCGGGTCCGGCCGCGCATCCTCAGCACCATGGCGCGGGTCTGGCCCGAACGGTAGGAGCGCCGCAACAGCCAGATCAGCGAACTGCGCGAAGCGGCCACCGGTTCTTCGACGACCGCGTCAGGGGCGTAGACCGCCGTCGCCCCGGCTTCGAAAAGATCCGAGAAGAAGGTCGTGTCCTCGCCACCGGACCGGCCAAACGCCGGATCGAAGCGGCGGGCCCCGAGCGCGGCGAAACGAAAGATCACATTGCAGGTGTAGCCGCCATCGATCTTGCCTTGCTTGATCACCGACGTAGTCGAGTGCAGGTCGCCTTCGACCATCCATTTCGGCGCATCCGGGGCATAGACCGCCACGACCCGGCCAAAGACAACGTCTGCGTCGGCCCCTTCCAGGCGGCTGATCAGGTGGGCCAGCCAGTCAGGCCGGGCAGCTTCATCGTCATCAATAAACGCCGCCAAAGGCGCCTCGACGGCATCGAGACAGGCGTTGCGGGCGATCGAGATGTTGCGCGCCGGCGCGTGGATGTAGCGACCCTCAAGACCGTAACGGGTGAAGGACTGTTCGACCAGGTCGCGAGCGGTGGGTTGCTCGTCATTGTCGGCGACGATCACGCGCATCCGCATGCCGGCTGGAAGCGCTTGCGCGGCCAGGGAGGCCAATGTCTCAACCACCGAGGGCCGACGGAAGGTGCAGACGCAGACGTCGACCGCCCGATTGGCAAGCCGGGTCGCCTGGGGCGGGGGGCGGAGGGCGGAAGGCGTCATGGGTGCAAGCAAAAATGGGTCAAAACGGGCCTGTCCAACGCGGTCGAATCGATCAGCGGGCCGTCTCGGCGCCCTGACGCTTGCGGCTGCAAACCACACGCCACCAACGAGAGATACCATGTTGGTTAAGATGCGTCGCCAGATGAAACGGTCGACGGGCCGGCGCGAGACAGTCCGCGGGCGATGGCCCGCTCCGTCAGCCAGCATGCGGTCGCCCATGCGGCGCCGAGGCTCCAGCCGCCCAGCACGTCGCTGGCCCAGTGAACGCCGAGATAGATGCGCGAGGCGCCGACCAGCAGCGCCAACGCGACCGCCACCCCCATCGCATAGGCCTTCATTGCGCGCCCCTTGACCGCCCGGGCCAGCATCGCGCCCAACGTCAGATAGACCACGGTCGAAAGCAGCGCGTGTCCGCTCGGAAAGCTGGCGTTGAGCGTTTCTGCCGTGTGCCATTGCATTGGCGGACGGGTGCGTTCGAACACCTGCTTCAGCGTTTCGCTCAATATCAGGCCGCCGCCAAGCGACACGATCAGCGACAAGGCCTCCAGCCGCCGCTTTTGGAGAAGAAGATAACCGAAAACGATCAGCGCAATCGCAGCCAGCACCGCGACGCTGCCCAGCGAGGTCAGGTCGCGCACCGCGTGATCGAACCAGGTGGGTCCGATGGGCTCGGCGTGGTCGGCATAAGGATGAAGCCATTCGAGGACCGCCCGGTCGAAAGCGCGACCCTTCTGCTCCGCACTGTCGTCGGCGATATCGATGAACGCCAGCGTGGCGGCGCAAGTCAGCGCCATGGCGGCGAGTGCAACCGCCTCGCTCTTTGCGAACGACAGCGCGCTCCGCATGGCGTTTGAGACGTTTCTGCTTCGTGCTGAACCTGAGTTAAGCGACACGGGGTTCAACGCTCCTCGCCTGCGAATGTTGCACGCCCGACGGCAACCCCGGCGGCGACCGTGCGTTGACTGCCCATCACACCGCCCTAACCCGAAGAGGAATGCCCCATGCCCACCGCATCCGGCCACACCGACGCCATTCGCGCAACCAAGGTCATCGGCACCAGCGTGTTTAACACCGGCGGTGATCGGATTGGCAAGATTGAGGACGTCGTGCTCGACAAGACTTCAAACAACATCATGTTCGCCGTCGTCGGTTTCGGCGGCTTCCTTGGCATGAACGAGAAATTCCATCCCCTGCCCTGGTCCTCGCTCGACTACCAAAAGGGCAAAGATGGCTATGTCGTCGGCTATACCAAGGACCAGCTCAAAGCTGGCCCGGCCGAAGCCATCGACGAGCTGACCAAGGGTGACGGCGACGCGTTGCGCGACAAGGTCTATGATTATTATGACGCGCCGCGTTACTGGCAGTAATCCCAGCCAGGCCCTGAGGACGGCGTGGAAGTGCAGCTCCTTGTCGTCCAATCGGGATAGGGGGGAGCTTTGCAGCTCCTCGCCTCCCACACCACCGTACATACGGGTCCGTATACGGCGGTTCGACGGGTTAGGCGGCGAAGCGGGGTGCGAGGGAGACGAGGCCGAGCGAGCT
>JANMWT010000204.1:0-2256 GCA_031394145.1 Alphaproteobacteria bacterium
CCCGCGCCGAAGATGCTGATCGGAACCAAGTCTTTCTGCGGGTCGTAGCTGACCTTCTGCAGCATCGGAATGTTTATGATCTGGGTCGATGCGCCGAACAGCAGCGTGTAGCCATCCGGTTGCGCGCGAGCGACCGCGATGGCGCCGACCGATCCGCCGCCGCCGGCACGATTCTCGATCACGAAGGGCTGACCGAGTTTGTCGGCCAAATATTGACCAGCGAGCCGCGCCATCATGTCGGTGTTGCCGCCAGGCGAATAAGGCACCACCAACGTCACCGGCCGCACCGGCCAGTCCGCAGCCCGCGCCACGTTTGTTGCCGCGGATAGGGCAGCCGCACCGATTCCGAGGCAGGCGGCGCGGCGTGTCAGGCTGGATGCGCTCGCAATAGCCTGTTTTTTGGTTGGCATATCCTGTCCTCGCTCGTGGTTCCGGTTCACACCAGACAAAGCAAGAGCCAAGCCAGACAGGTTTATGCTTGCAGTTCCGCAGTGCTCCTATGCGAGCGCGCGCACACGAAATTCTCGATTATGGCTTCGCGAAGACGCCGCCCTGCATCGGCTTCGGCGCGCCGCTCGTTGTTGGAAATGTGATCGGCAGGCCGCGCATCGAGCGCACCGCCAGGAACGCGAACGCCTGCGCTTCCAACGCATCCGCGGAGAAGCCGGCCGCATCGGCTGTTTCAACCGTGGCGGGGGCCAACTTCTCGGCCAGCATTTTCATCAGTGTGCGACTGCGCGCGCCGCCGCCGCCGACGATCCAGGCGCGCGGCCGCTCCGGCAGATGCGGCAACACGCGCGCCACCGCTTCGACCGTCAGCGCCGACAGCGTCGCGGCTCCATCCGCCACCGAATATCCCGGCAAGCCGATGTTGGCGAACGCGAAGGCATTGCGATCCAGCGACTTCGGCGGCTTCAAATCGAAGAACGGATCTTCGAGCACGCGGGCGATGAAGGCGTAATCCGGCTTGCCGGTTGCTGCCGCGTCGCCGTTGTCGTCATAGGGCGCGCCGGTGCGGGCGCGCATGAAATCGTCGATCAGCGCATTGCCGGGTCCGGTGTCGCAGGCGATCGGATCGGGGCCGCCATCGACGAACGTAACGTTGGCGACGCCGCCGATGTTGAGCACGGCAACCGGATGCGGCCGGTCGATCGTGCTGACGATGGCGCGATGAAACACCGGCACCAGCGGCGCGCCCTGCCCGCCGGCCTGGATGTCGGCCTGACGAAAATCATGCACCACGGCAATGCCGAGGCGCTTGGCGAGCTTCGCGCCGTCGCCGACCTGAATGGTGAGCTTTTCGGCCGGGCGGTGGATCACGGTCTGACCGTGAAAGCCGACCACGCTGATATCGCCGGGAGCGATGCCCTTCTCAGCGAGAAGCCGCTCCACCACCTCGGCATGGGTCCGGGTGGTCAGTTCCTCGGCCTCCGCGATCACGCCGGGCCTCAAGACGCGGTCGGTCAGCGAGACAGCCTCGGCCAGAGCCTGCCGCAACACGGCCCGTTCTTCATCCCGGTACGCCCGATACGAGGTCGGCCCGAAGCTCAGGATGCGCTCGCCGTCGGTCTCGATGAGGGCGGCGTCCACGCCGTCGAGCGAGGTCCCGCTCATCAGCCCAATGGCCCGGACCGCCTTTCCGGTCATCAATCCCCCGTCTTCATGGCCGTCTTGCCGTTGAATCCCGCGTCGGACCTGTTACACCAGCCGCCGCAAAGAGGACAGCCGATGAGCGGCTATAAATCCGATTTCCTTAACGTTCTGGCCGAGCGTGGCTTCATCCACCAGGTGTCGGAGCCGGACGCGCTCGACCAGCTCACCAAATCGCAGGCGATCACGGCCTATATCGGCTTCGATTGCACCGCGGCCTCGCTGCACATCGGCTCGCTCCTGCCGATCATGATGCTGCATTGGCTCCAGCAGACCGGCCACCGGCCGATCGCGCTGATGGGCGGCGGCACCACGCGAGTCGGCGACCCTTCGGGCAAGGACGAGAGCCGCCGGATTCTCACCGATGCGATGATCGAGGAGAATCTCACCGGCATCCGCGCGGTGTTCTCGAAGTTTCTCAAGTTCGAGGGCCAAGTCTTTAACGGCCAGGCCGGCAATGCCTTGATGGCCAACAACGCCGACTGGCTCAATTCGCTCAACTACATCGACTTCCTGCGCGACGTCGGCCGGCATTTCTCGATCAACCGCATGCTGAGTTTCGACTCGGTGAAGATGCGGCTCGACCGCCAGCAGGAGCTGTCGTTT
>JANMWT010000024.1:0-27015 GCA_031394145.1 Alphaproteobacteria bacterium
CGAGCCGATCTTCCTCGAGCGCAACGAGGTTGTGCGAGGACCTCAGGGCACCCTTTATGGCCGCAACTCTATCGGCTGCTCGCTCAACCTGATCTCGAAACGCCCGACCGCGGAATTCTACGCAGAGTCGCGCGTCGGCTACGGCAATTACGACACCGAAAAATACCAGGCGGCGATGTCGGGCCCGATCACCGATTCGATCCGCTGGCGCCTTGCCGCCGCCAAGACGTTCACCGGCAACGGCTATTTCACCAACGCCTCGGGCGGCCCGACCGAGGGCGGACGGGTCAACCAGGACTTCGTCGAAGGCCAGCTCGAAGGCAATATCGGCGAAAAGTTCGAATGGTGGATCAAGGCCGACCACACCTATTACAACAACTATGGCGCGCCCGGCGGACGCACGGATGTTGGCTCAACCAACCCTTATGACACCGGCTTTGGCGGTATCGGCACCAGCGATCTCTCTCCGCGCAATGGTTACGCCTATGCCGGCGGCATTCCGCACACGCAGCAGGGAACGCTTCAAACCAACCCAGCGATAACGGACCTGTTCACCTTCAACACCAACGTGCCGATCCACGACATCGTGCAGGGCGGCATCCAGTCTTATCAGGCGACCTACCACGCGCCCGGGTTCGACATCAAAGCGCTCGGCGGCTATACCTATTACCATTACAAGCTGATCCTCGATAACGATTCAACCCCGATCCGGTCCTTCACCTGCGGCGCCATCAGCCCGACCGACCAGGCCAATGGCGCAGCGTGCGCGCCCGGCACGGTGCTCAATCCTTCGGCGGTTGGCGGTTATGACGAGAAGCGCGGCTTCTTCTCAAACGAGATCAACTTCATCTCGACCTATGATAGCCCGCTGCAGTGGATTGCCGGTCTTTACGCCTACCAGGAAAACTATGGTCAGCCATCTTATGCCACCCTGCCTGACCAGAAGGGGATCACGAGTGGGACCGACGGGGTCAATCTCGTCCTCAATGATTTTAACTTTGACGCGGGCACGTTCACCCATCCGTTCGCGCCGAACCCGAAGCACTATTATTTCTACGACAACAACAACGGCATCGGGAACAGCTACGGCGCCTTTGGTCAGATCGACTGGGAGTTCGCCAAGAACTTCAAGACCACGATCGGGCTACGCTATTCGCAGGACAACAAGCATCTGACTGAAACCGGACGGCTCTTGTGTTTCCGCACCTGCTATATTCCGGGCATGGCGGACATCACGCGCGCTGTCTGGACGGGCAAGTTGTTTGCCGCGAACGGCGTGACCGAGATTGCGCCAGCCGGCGTCGTCTCCTCGACGCCGACCAATCTCAGCGGCGTCACCTACAACGAAGCCACCGGTCTTGCCTCACGCGAGATGCGGGACAAATGGTCGGCGCTCACCGGTACGGCCGGGATTGAATGGCGGCCCAATGCCGACACGCTCGCCTATGTGAAATACAGCCGGGGCTACAAGGCGGGCGGCTTCGGCGCTGCGACCACCTATGCCGCCTTCAATCCCAATGTCGAAGTCGACAAGGAGATCGCGGATTCCTTCGAGCTTGGCTACAAGCGCGAGTGGAAGGCGATCAACCTCACCACCAACATCGATCTCTTCTACTATGACTACAAGAACGCGCAGACACCGCTCAACGTCGTGCCGCCGAGCGGCTTGCCCTATACGGCGCTGATCAACGTCCCCAAGACCCAGACATCGGGCATCGAACTCGAGAGCACGTGGACGCCGATCGAGAACCTCACCATCCTGTTCAACTACGCCTACCTCAACGCGGAGATCAAGAAAGGCTGCTGCTTCCTCGATTCGAACGATCCGTTCGCGATCCTCCGGGGCGCCAACCGCGCACTGGCCGTGCCAGGTACGTCGGGCCCGACCACGCAATACGCGCAGTCGCTCGCGGGCAACGTCCAGCCCAACGCCCCGAAGAACAAGATCGCGGTCAACGTCTCCTACACCTGGGAGCTCGACAAGCTTGGCTCGATCACCGCTTCGGGCAGCTATTTCTGGCGCGACAGCTTCTATGCGGACGTGTTCAACCGCTTCTACAACAAGACGCCGGCCTATGATCAGACCGACCTGCGTGCGCTGTGGAACAGCTCGAACGGCAAGTACACGGTCATTCTCTATGGCCGAAACGTCTTCGACCAGAAGGGCTATGACTCGCTTGGCGGCAGCCTGCGCCAGGGCACCAACAGCCCGACGACGGCGGGCACGTTCGACATCGTGCCGACGCTGACCCCGCCGCGGACCTATGGCGTCGAACTTCAGGTCCGCTTCTAGGCGGCCTTCAAGGCAGTCTTCGAGACGGTCCTCGCGCCGTCCGGCAGAACCAGAGAACGCCGGCCCCCCTCAAGGGGCCGGCGTTTTATCGTCGGTCGTCGCGGTGATTGACGGTTGCGGTTTCGATCAGGCCTTGGCAAGCACGCGGGGACCATCGACCCAGCACGTCAGGCCGCCTCATGGACCTTCTCGATTCGGTCGCCGCCCCCGGCAGCGCGCTTGGCGGCGGCATCAAGCGCGGCGCCGGGGATGATCGCTACGTGTTCGACGAGGCCGCCGCCTGGGCGGCGGTGATCGATGGCGCGACTGACGTTGGCCCGGTGCGGATTTTCCCCGAGTCGGAATCCGATGCCGCCGCCTATGCCGACCTCTTCGCGGCTGAACTGGTGGCCCATCCGGCGACAACCGACGAAGCCCTGCTGAATTATTTCAGCCGCATCGCGATTGGCCTGCGTGAGGCCGCGGCGAAGGCTTCACGCATCCCGCTGGCCGATGCGCCGCTCGCCTCGCTCCCGACCGCGGCCGCCACCTTCGTGCGGGCGCGCCAGGGCGTGCTCGAGGGCGCAACGCTTGGCGATACCCTCGCCATCGTCCGTCAGCCGGATGGGGCGATCGGCCTGATCGGCGATGGCGGCAAGCCCGCCGACGAACAGGCGCGCGCCAGACGAGTGATGACGATGACGCCGGAGCAGCGCCTGAAATGGCTGCAGGACACACGCACCGTTCACAACACGGCGAAGGGATATTGGGTGTTCGGCGTCCAGCCCGAGGCCGCCGCGCACATCGTGCGTCAGAGCCAGCCCTGTCCGCGCGGAACCCGCGCCCTTTTGATGACCGACGGCTTTTATCGCCTGGTCTCGCCCTATCGCCGCTATAGCGATGCGCAGCTGATCGAGCGGGCAGGATCCGAGGGGCTGGGCGCTCTCCTCACCGAGCTTCGCGGGATGGAGGCCGATCCGGCAGACGACGCCAGCATTGGCCGGTTCAAGACATCGGATGATGCAACCGCGTTGCTGGTGGAGTTCTGACCCAACTGGGAGAAATGGGGGGCGAACAGCGAGAGCAATCGACGGCCGGCGATGAAATCCGGACACGCTCGTCATAACTGATGCGTGACAGACCAAGCGACAACCGCCGTCCCCGGTCGCAGGCAGCGTTCTCGACGCGAGGAGAAAGTGAGCTGTGGCGACATTGTCGTCCCCGACTTCTCCGAAAACCCTTCAAAAGTAACGAGTTAGGCGCCAGCCCGGAGCCGCGGGTCACCCAGCCAGCGCTATTGAAAAATTGGGACAGGAACGTAACTAACCATTTATGCGTTTCGAATAATGCGAATAATGCGAATATGGCGAATATTGCGAATATTGCGAATATTGCGATTGTTGCTTATATGATCCACATGGAACGTTAGGAGAACATCATGACGATGCCCGCAAAGACACTCGAAGTGGGGACTCACCTTCCTACCGAGAAGGTTAGTGCGTCCGCCCGTCAGCTAAGTGAGCTGATCAGTGACCAGCTGGCAGCTGGTAACGTCGTTCGCTTCAAAACCGGCGACTCCAAAAAGGTCATATCGATTGAGCCGGAATTGGCGAAGTTCCTTGTCGTGGTCATGGACCATCTGAAGGAGGGAGAAGGCGTCACCTATGTCCCAATTTCAAAACGCCTGACCACTCAGCAAGCCGCCGACATTCTGAATGTCTCACGACCTTACTTAATCAAGGTATTGGACACCGGCGAACTTCCTTACGAGAAAATCGGACGTCATCGTCGGGTGCTCGCGAAGGATCTGTTTGCCTACAAGCGGAAGCGGGACGGCCAGCGTGCGGACGCAATGTCCGAACTGCTTGGCAACGACGGAGACCTTTACTGACGTGTTTTCGAACCGCTTCCCGGTGATCGCAGATGCATGCGTTTTGGCGGCCGTCGCCAAGCGAGATTTGATTCTGACTTTGGCGGAGGCGGAGTTGTTTCGCCTCCGTTGGTCCGATCGAATTCTTAGTGAAACAGCAAGCGCGATTCAAAAGATATTGCAGCATCGCGAGGACGCTAAAGACCGGACTGAAAAGGCGATCGCCGCCATGAGAAGCGGTTTTCCTGAAGCGATGGATTACGAGAGCGCAACCATCGTCGACGGGCTTGATTGCCTTCCGGACAAGAACGACCATCACGTTCTGGCGTCGGCCATAGCGTGCAAAGCCGTAATGATTGTCACAGAAAATCTGAAGGATTTTCCAGCCGAAGCCTTGAAGCCGTATTCAATCGAAGCTCGATCTGCAGATGAATTTGTCGCTGACACGATTGATTTGGACTACGTGAAATCCATCCCGGCGATCAAAGCGATGCGAGCGAAACTCAAAAACCCGACGATGACGTCTCAGGAATTGCTGGAGCGATGGCTCGCAAAGGGCATGATCGCAACTTCCGAGGTCTTAGCACCGCAGGTTCAAAATATTTGAAGGCCGGTTCAGAGCGCAATCGCCCGATTCGATGATCTCTTTCGAAAGGCCCAATAACTCCCGGCTCTTCCCGAGCCCGAAGATCACACATGCGCATGGCGGCCACTCGCCTTGAAGCCGAGCCGCGAAATAGAAATGATCTTAGACTGAGTTTCAACCTATCGAGGATCGAGAGCTCGGCGTCTTGGCAGAATTCCTCCCCGCTGGTTGAGGAAAAGTCGCTTCGGCCGATGGCGATGCGGGTGTAGCCCAAGACGCAGACGGAGGCTCTCCCATGAAAACCCAAGACCAAAAGGCTGCCGACTTTCAGGCCCTGCACGCAGCGCCCGGCTGTTTCGTCATCCCCAATCCGTGGGATCCGGGGTCGGCCCGCACGCTGGCGGCTCTCGGCTTCAAGGCGCTGACCACCACTAGCGCCGGCTATGCCCGCTCGATCGGCGTGACTGACTACAAGGCCGGGCGCGAGCATGTGCTTGAGCATATCCGCATCATGGCGCCGATGGTCGACATTCCGCTCGCCGCCGACCTCGAGAACGGGTTTGGCGATGATCCCACGGTGTGTGCGGAGACGATCCGCATGGGCGCGGAAGCGGGACTGGTCGGCGGCTCCATCGAAGATTTTACCGGCGACCGGGCCAACCCGATCTATGAGACCGCCCGCGCCGCTGACCGCGTGCGCGCTGCCGCCGAAGCGTCAAAGTGCTTGCCGTTCAAATTCATGCTCTGCGCCCGCGCGGAGAACTATCTCAACGGCCGATATGATCTTGGCGACACGATCAAACGCCTGCAGGCCTATCAGGAGGCTGGCGCCGACGTGCTCTTCGCCCCGGGCCTCAACACGGCTGACGAGATCCGCACCGTCTGCCAGTCTCTCGACCGGCCGGTCAATGTGATGGGCGGCGCCCGCAAAGAGAAGACAACCATCGCCGATATCGCCGCCCTCGGCGTCAAGCGGGTGAGCCTTGGCGGCATGATGCAGGCGATCGCAGCGAGCGCCATGATCCATGCCGCGCGTGAGATCGCTGCGACCGGCACGTTCGGCTTCATCACGGACATGGTCCCAGGCCCTGAGATCGACGGGCTGTTGAATGAGGGCGCGGCAAAATAGGCTGCGCTAGTCCTCTCCGTCCCAATAGTCGCGTCGCGCCGCATTGTCGTAGAGCGTGCGATCAAGCCAGCGCACACTGTGTTTGTTCGAGTCAGGATAGACGCAGACTTCGTTGGGGCTGGTCTCGCCGATGACGACATAGCGGCAAATCGTGTCGCTCTCGTTGATCCGACAATGCCCGGTCTTTTCGCCGGCTGGGAAACAGGCGTAATCGCCGGCTTTGAAGCGGAGACGGTCTTCGCCGAGGCGCAAGGTGCATTCGCCCTTGAGCAGCAGGATGTGCTCCTCCTCCAGCATATGGAAATGAAAAGGGCAGGACTGCTTGCCCGGCGCCAGCTCCTCGATGACGACGCCGACGCGATCGGCTCGCTCGCCGACGACGGCCTGGGTGAGGTGGCGCGAGCGGGTCACGAATGTCTCGCCATGCCCCCCAGGTCCGCCACGCAATGTCTTCGGTGGCGACGGGCTGGAAGGGCGATTTGTGTGTCGGGTTGCTCAAACGGTTTGGCCTCGCTTGGGGAAGGCGCCGAGGCTGACTTGATCGCCTCACCCTGTCATCCAGGAGGCCGAGGCGTCCCATCTGCGGGCGGGTCAGAAGCTAAACCGTCCTGGCCGGGCCGGGCGATGCGCCTTCTGAATATCGCAAATTGGGCCTGACGCCCTGGCGGTGCGGAGTTTCGGGGGAGGGGCTTGGCTAAAGGGTTCCCCCGGCGGGAAAATCCACTATAGGTGCGCGCGCTCGTCCCACAGACTCGTCCCGAAGAGGAGGAGAGCGTCCATGACCATCGCCGCCCCGCCGGTTTCGCTGAAAGACATCCAGGCCGCCGCCGAAGCCATCAAAGGCCAGGTCGAGCGCACGCCGCTGCGCTATTCGCGCACCCTCAGCGAGATCACCGGCGCCGAGGTCTGGATCAAGTTCGAGAATTTGCAGTTCACCGCTTCGTTCAAGGAGCGCGGCGCCCTCAACAAGCTCCTGTCGCTGACCAATTCCGAGAAGATGGCCGGCGTTATCGCGATGTCGGCCGGCAACCATGCGCAGGGCGTCGCCTATCACGCTTCGCGGCTTGGCATTCCCTCGACCATCGTGATGCCCAAGGGCACGCCGTTCGTGAAGATCGAGCATACCAAGAATTTCGGCGCGCGCGTCATCATCCATGGCGATACGCTGGCCGAAGCGGACCTCCACGCCCGCGAACTGGAGCAGCAGGAGAAGCTGACCTTCGTCCACCCCTTCGACGATGCAAAGGTGATCGCGGGTCAAGGCACGATCGGTCTTGAAATCATGGAGGACCTGGCCGATTTCGACGTCATGCCGATCCCGGTCGGCGGCGGCGGCCTGGCGAGTGGCATCGCCACCGCGATCAAGGCCGTGCGCCCGCATGTCTCGATCATCGGGGTTGAGCCGGCGCTCTATCCTTCGTTGTCGGCCGAGCTGAAAGGCGAAGAAGCCAAGGTCGGGGGCGCGACCATCGCCGAGGGTATCGCGGTCAAGAAGGTCGGCCGCCTCACCGCCGAGATCTGCCGCCGTCTGATGGATGATGTGGTGCTGGTGAGCGAAGACGATCTTGAGCGCGCCATCACCTTGTTCACCACGGTCGAGAAGACCGTGGCCGAGGGCGCGGGCGCCGCCGGCCTTGCGGCCCTGCTGTCCGAGCCAGAGCGCTTCCGCGGCCGCAAGGTCGTGCTGGTGCTCTGCGGCGGCAACATCGACACAAGGCTCCTCGCCTCGGTGCTGACCCGCTCGCTGGTGCGCGAAAAGCGGATCACGTCGGTGCGGATCGTCGGATCCGATCAGCCTGGCTTGCTTGCCAGGGTCTCAACCGTGATCGGCGACAATGGCGGCAACATCATTGAGGTGAACCACAACCGGCTCGCCCTCGACGTTCCCGCCAAGGGCGCCGAGTTCGACATCACCATCGAAACCCGCGACGCCTTGCACACCCAGGACATCCTTGCCGCCCTGACGGCGGCGGGCTTTCCGCCGCGGACGAACTAGGCAATTCGCTCGGACCGAGCCATGTCCATCTGCCCAAAAATTCACGCCGAACTTGGTGTGCGGGGATATGCACCAGACTCGGATTTCACCTGGGTCCTGCCGCAGGAACCCTATTTCGAACCGATCAACTGGTATCGCACCAAACCGCATGAGCCAACTCATTGGGCTGGGCAAAGCTGGAGGCCCTGAGGGCCGATAACCGGGCGATCTTCTGTGCCGAATCGATGGCGTCTAAGACCACGAGCTTTATCGTCAAGAAGGAAGGCTCGCACTAAGCAAGGTTTGGGTGCGTGCGTTTCATGAACTCGTCGAACAACGGCACGGTGAATGCTGCCAGCCCATATTTCGGACTGTAGATCATCCCGCTCTTGATCAGCGCTTCTCTAACCGCGCCGAGTTGTTGGGGAGACTTCTTCAACTCCTTTGCGATGTCTCCGGTCTTGTGCGGCCCGGGACCTAGCTCCGCCATGGCTCGGAGAAAGGTTTTCTGGGAATCGGTGAGGCGCTCATAGCGATGGTGAAAGAAGTTTTGGTCGAGGCGCTTGATCGCTGCTTTGCTCGCTTTCTCCACATCCGACGCCTTGATGGGCGACTTGAGCGCGGTGTTCCATGCTTGGTAGCCCCATTCCTGCAAGAAATAGGGATAGCCGTTGGTTTTGGCGATGATCGCATCCACTGCGGCTGGTTCGTAGGCGACGCCGGCATCCTTGGCAGGCTGAACGATGGCGCGGCGCGCCTCCACGGGATCGAGCGGGCCGATGCTCGGAAACTCGAACAGGCGCTCGGAGTAGGATTTCGCTTCGCCCGTGAGCTGAACGAGGAGGGGAAGGCCGGCGCCGACGATCAGGATGGGCAGGTTCTTCTGATCAACCCGGTGGACAGCCATGATCAGCGCCTCGAACTCTTCGCGGTCGAGGTTCTGGATTTCATCGATCAGGATGACAATGGAGGCGGAGCGAGCCTTGGCGGCTTCGCCCGCGGCGAGGAACAGCTCCGGAAGGTCGCGTGACAGCTTGCCGCTGTCGGCGACGCCCGCCTCGGCGTCGATATCGACCGAGAATTCGACATCGCCGTGCTTCACCTTGATGGCCGAGACGAAGCTCTTGAGGACCCGGAGGCCGCGCTTCACCTGTTCGCTCACGCCCTTTAGGCGATCAAGCTTGAGGAGCGAGGCGCGCATGCTGGCGATGATGACCTTGGACAGCTTGGTGTTGGTGCTGACCTCGATGAAATCCGTCAGTGCCCCCTCCCTCTCAGCGAGCGCCTGGACCTCGTTGAGGAGAACGGTTTTCCCGACGCCGCGCAGGCCGACATAGATGAAGCTGCGCGCCGGCTTGCCTGCTTTGCTTCGACGGATGGTGAGCTCGGCGTCGGCCAACAGGCCGTCCCGACCCGCGAGTTCCGGCGGCGGCGTGCCCGCTCCAGGAGCGTAAGGATTGGCTCTGGGGCTGAGCGACACGCAAGCCTCTAGTTAGTTTATGAGTCGGAGTCATAAACTGGTTAGATGTTTTGTAAACCCAGTTCTAGTGAGTTTATGTCGGTGACTGATAAACTCTTTAGACGTTGGAAGTATCAGATGGGATTTTCCACCGCTGTTTAGGGTGTTGCGATCGCTTGAGGGCAGCGGTGCGGCGCATCGAAGCTGGTTGGATCCAAGGCCCGGATGGCGCCGAGGACCGGTATCCGGGCGCACGTCCGGAAGAGCTCGGCAGGGAAAGCGAGGCCGATGATCGCTCGCCAGCGCCATGTCGTCGTGAAAACGCGTTTCTCAGACCATGGCGCGAGCCGCGGCGCACCCCTCAGGGCGCAAGTGAGCGACCTGGCGCGGGAAGGGAAAGAGCAAGGTCACCGGAGCCAATCTGACTCCGTGCTCTCACGCCAAACGTGAGCGGCAGGCGCCCTCGCCCTTGGTCGGGGCGGGTGCTAGGTCACGGAAAACCGCCGGAGACTTTCCCTGATGAAGCGTTGTGTTCTCGCCGCCCTTGCGGCTGTCGCCCTCGCTGCCTGCTCGCCGGCGGCGCCGAAATTCGACGCCAACGACCCCTACAAGGCCTACGCGGATGGCGGCGGAAAATGGACCGGCTGGAAGCACGGCGCCAAAGGCGTTCAGAAGACCGAGCACGGCGTCGAATACGTCGTCATTTCCAAAGGGCCGGACGCCAAGGCGTCCCATCCCAGCCCCGCCGACCGGGTCGAGGTCAATTATGACGGCCGCCTCGCCGCGACCGGAGAAAAATTCGATTCCTCCTATGACAGCGGCGAACCCGCCACGTTCCGCCTCAACCAGGTGATCCCGGGCTGGACCGAGGGTCTGCAGAACATGGCGCCTGGCGACCAGGAGATGTTCTGGATCCCGGCCGCGCTCGGCTATGGCGCGCGCGGCGCCGGCGGGCGCATCCCGCCCAACGCCAACCTGATGTTCAGGGTCGAGCTGCGCAAGATTGTCCCGGCGCTGGCGGTCGACGCCGTCGCCTGGAAGAAAGCCGTGCCCTGGCCAGTCAATTCGGTCGACGTTAAGCGCACCCCGTCCGGCCTCGAATATTTCATCATCGAGAGCGGCAAGGGCGATAAACCCCAGCCGACCGAGAGCGATGTCGCCAAGGTGCAGTTCGAAGGACGCCTCGACGATGGCAGCCTCGCTGCAACCACGCTCGACGATCAGGAAGCGCAATATTTCCCGATCAATCAGCTCGTCCCAGGCTGGGCTGAGGCGTTGAAGCTGATGCACCCGGGCGACCACTGGATGATCCACATCCCGGCCTCGCTGATGTACGACAAGGAAGGCGATGGCCGCATTCCGCCCGGCGCCAACCTAACCTTCGAGATCATGCTCGAAGACGTCGCCATCGGCGCCGCCCCGCCGATTGATCCGACCCCGCCAAAAGCCGTCGATAAAAAGGCGGGTGACAAAAAGCCAGGCGACAAGAAAGCTGCAAAGCGGAAAACCAGCGAGAAGGCCAAGGCGAAGACGCCCTAAGCCGGTATCGTCGGTATCGTCGGTATCGTCGGTATCGCTGGCACGCCCATGCCGCGGCCGACCGCCGGGCGTTCGGACATCTGTCTTTCCCAGCGCGCAACATGGGGGAAGGCTTTGCCCGTCGCCTGTTCGATCCGCGGACGGGTCGGCGCGGACCAGGGATAGATCGCCATGTCGGCGATCGAATAGGCGCCGGCGGCAAATTCGACTTCGGCCAGCCGAGCGTCGAGCACGCCAAACAACCGCGCCGCCTCATCGGTGTAGCGTTTGCGCACATAGGCATCCTCTGCCTCGTTGCGCACCCTGAAATGAGCGTACTGGCCGAGCATCGGGCCAAACCCGCCGACCTGCCAGAACAGCCATTGCAGCGTCGCCGAACGTAGCGCGGGATCAGTCGGCAGGAAAGCGCCGGTCTTCTCGGCCAGATAGGTGAGGATGGCGCCTGATTCGAACACGGCGAGCGGCCCGCCTGGCGCATCCTGGTCGACGATCGCGGGGATCTTGCTGCTCGGGGAGATTTTTACGAAGGCCGCCTCGAACTGCTCGCCCCTTGTGATGTTGACCGGCCGGGCGACGTAATCGAGCCGGGTTTCCTCCAGCATGATCGCAATCTTGCGCCCGTTCGGCGTCGCCCAGGTGTAAAAGTCGATCATGGCGCAAGGTCATCCTCAGGGTGTTTCATAGAGCGCGCGAAACCCTTGGTCATCCTGAAGCTGTTCAAAGCTTGGTCATTTCATTTGGGACGGGCTGGCGATGGCGCTAGCGTCTCCCGCCATGACATCTCTTCAAGCCTCGCTCGCCTCGGTCCGCGACATCCTTGCGCGGCTGATCGCCTTTGACACCACCTCGCGCGATTCCAACCTCGATCTCATCGAATGGGTCGAGGCTTTTCTCGCGCCGTTGGGCGGAGAAGTGCTGCGTATCCCCAATCAGGAGGGCACCAAGGCCAATCTGTGGGTCCGTTTCGGCCCCGACCGGCCGGGCGGGGTGGTGCTCTCGGGGCACACCGATGTGGTGCCGGTCGACGGCCAGCCCTGGGTGACCAGCCCCTGGGACCTCACCGACAAGGCGGGTCATTGGTATGGCCGGGGGACCTGCGACATGAAGGGCTTCCTCGCCCTTTGCCTTGCCCACGCCAAGGCGTTCGCGGCGCTCGAGCTCAAACTGCCGGTTCACTTTGCCTTCTCCTACGATGAAGAGGTCGGTTGCGCCGGCGTATCGCCGATGATCGAGGCGATCGCCGCAAGCCCCGCGGCGCCTTCGGTGGTCTGGGTCGGCGAGCCGACGCTGTGGGGCGTCGTCTCCGCCCACAAGGGCATTCGTGACTACGAAGTCACGATCACCGGCAAGGATGGCCATTCTTCAAAGCCTGCCTTGGGCGCCTCGGCGATCCATGAAGCGGTGGAGCTTCTGGCGATCCTGCGCCGCATCGCGCGCGAGGCGGAGGCCAATCCTCCGCTTGCCGGCGCCGACTTCGATCCGAACTATCCGACCCTGACCATCGGCCAGATCCATGGCGGCACCGCCGCCAACATCCTGGCCCGTCAGTGCCGGTTCGTTTTCGACCTGCGCTCGACCCCTGGCCTTGATGAAGCGGCGATGCTTGCGCCGTTCTTCGCCGAAGTTGAAAACGTCCGCGCCCGCCTTGCGCCTTATGGTCCTGAATGCGGGGTGGTGATCGACAAGCGCGCCGATGCGCCGGCACTAGAACATCGTCCCAACAGTCCGGCCGAACAATTGCTGCGCGACCTCACCGGAGACAACGCCACGCGGGTTGTTCCTTTCGCCACGGAAGCTGGCCAGTTCCAGGCCGCCGGCATGTCGGCGGTGATCTGCGGTCCGGGATCGATCGACCAGGCGCACCAACCCAACGAGTTCGTGGCGGCCTCCGAGATCGAACGCGGCCTGGTCATCTTCCAGCGCTTCATCGAGCGCGTCAGAGCCTAGCGGCGTGCGTTAAGCGTCGCTGCGCCGTACGGGCCTGCGAGGGCGCCGGTGGCGGCGAAGTCGCGGATCATGGCGTCATAGCCATCCGCTACCCGGGTTTCGACGCGCTCTCCGGCGCCGAAGGCTTCGTACTCCATGATGCCGTGGCCGGCGTGGGGAAACATCGCCAGTGTGAAGTCATGGCCGGCGTCGCGCAGGGCAAGAATGCGTCGCGCCGTCTCGGCGCTGGGCGCCAACAGATCATCCTCGCCCAGCACCCAAAGCTGCGGCGTCCTCGAGGCCCGCAGCGTCGCCATTGGATCATACCGCCATGGCGTTCCCAGCACGAAGGACGCCCGGTTGGCCTTCAGCGCTTCGACGCTGAGGGGCAACATCCGGTAAGTGTAGTTGCCATGGACGGCGCTGAACCAGGGGGCGTCGTGATACTTGACCCTGGCAGCCTCGAAGTCCTGAAACCCCTTGGTGAAATTGCTCAGCATCACCCGCTCGCCGGCCCGCACGATCTCCATCGCGCGCGCGATCTCCTGCGGGCCATGGCCGGCGAGGCGCATCTCGAGTTTCATTTCGGAGCGGTTTTGCTCGAGCGGCGAAACGGCGAGGCCGTAGCCGACGATCACGAAGTCGACGGGCGCGCGATTGGCGGCGATCGGCGCCACCCAGCCGCCCTGGCTTGCGCCAAGATAGCCAATGCGGCCTGCGCGCCCACCCGCCAGGCGCCGCGCCTCGCGCATCGCAGCGACAGCATCATTGGCGAGCAAGTTGAAATCCTGCGTGTACGCTCCGCCCGAGATCCCGGCGCCGCGCTTGTCGTAGACAAAGACGCCGACCCCTTCGGCGGCCAGCTGGCGCTGCAGCGGATAAAGGTCGAGCGCCGAATAATCTTCCGAGCCATGGATCAGCACCACGATTGGCGCCGGCTTGAGGCCCAGGGGCAGGACCAGCCGCCCGGCCAGCGCAACGCCAGCGCCGGTGAAGCGCGTGTTGGTCACGTCGAAGGCGATGCGACGGCCCGCCAGCCCATCGAAGACCATCGCGTCGGAAGCGCAATCACCAACTGAGCCGGTGGCGGCGTCGCGATGGCTGGTCCAGCCCACCATGCTCGCCCCATCCTTGCCCGCCCAGTCCTTGCCCGCCCCAGTCCTTGCCCGGCCCATCCTTGCCCGCCCCATCCTTGCCCACAGGGACGAGCTTTCCGGTGGTCCCGTCGAAGAGCCGCCAGCGCAGGCCGCCCTCGCTTGGCGCGATATCGACGACGCGGCCATCGGAAAGACGCCAGGCGCCGATCTCGCAGCGGACGGCTTCAACCGGCGCGGCGACAGCCGGCGCCATCGACAGCAGGAAAAAGCAGAGCGCCCCGAGGCCCGCGCGCATGAGGGCTCAGCCTTCGAGGAACGGCTCGACCTGGCCTTTCAGTTTCATCGTCATCGGATTGCCCTTGCGATCGAGCGTCGCGCCAACCACCACGCGCACCCAGCCTTCGCTGACGCAATATTCCCAGACATTGGTCTTCTCAACGCCGTTAAAGCGGATGCCGACGCCGCGCTCGAGCAGCGCCTTGTCGTGGTAGGGGCTCTTGGCGTCCTGGCTCAGGCGGTCGGGCAGGGCGGGTGTATCGGACATGGCGGGCGCTCCCAGTTCGCGCCTCAACTGCCCGAAATGCGCGAGGATGGCCAGAGCGCGGGTGAGAGAGGGGGCCAGTGGGTGCGCCAGTCGGCGTGGGTGACGCCCGCCCGGCCGGCGCCCGCAAGGCCATGGCGGACGCCCAACCGATCCTGTCGACCCTCGAGATCGTCGCCGAGCGCTGCGGCGATCCCACGGCTCGGGTCTATCAGCGCCTGTTTCAGCTTCATCCCGAGCTTGAACGGCTGTCCTGCTAAGCGCAATTGAGCGGATGCGGAAGAAGCCGGAAGGACAAAAGCGGTCGTTGTTAAGAGCGACGCAAAAAGGCAATTGTTGGCCTATATTTGCCAGCGGAAATTTGCGAAAATTTTGCGAAATGAGCTCCGCTAACCGCGGTTCAGGCGCTCGTCGGAGCGAGCAAGGACCTCATCTTCTTCGGGTCTCGTTCGATTGCGAGGAGCAACGCACGAGCAGGTGCGTCGGGCACAGATCTACGCTGCTCCCAGTCGCGGAGCGTTGTTAGGGGCAGATGAAATGCAGCTGCAAACTCACGTTGAGTTAGACCTATACCTTCCCGCAACGCCTTAACGCGCGAGACACGCCGCATTCTTGAGAGCTGGTCTCGGCTAAGCGGCTGAGCGTCAGGATCGGCCAGTGCAGCCTTGAGCACGTCTGCATCGGTCATCGCGTTAAGGCGCTTCCAGTCGCTGGCGACTTTACGATTCCCAGATTTCGCGGTCGCCGGCGTAGTAGCGGTTTTTTTCAAGTTTTGTAGCCTTTCGGGCAGAAATTATGCGACGGATGTCTTCCTCGCGATTGGTTGTGACAACGAAGAGGGTTCCACCTTTCGACATTCCAATGACGAGGTCGCGATCCTCTCCATACTCAAAGCGGTCGTCGGCCTCTTCGATCCGATCAGGGTCTTCCAAGGCAGCAATTGCATCCGAAAAATCTACGCAGTGCCGACGCAGATTCGCGGCTGCTTTAGCCTTGTCCCATTCATAACCCACGCACCAATGGTACCGAATATCGGTACCAACGTCAAGGGCAGGTGTGACGCCTGTCGGCGCCACTCGATATGTCCGGTTTAGACCGCCGCAATCTCAAGCACGCCGGGTCCCGATGCTTCCAGGAACGCGGCGATTTCGGCACGCCTTGTAATGAGCGGTGCGGCTATGGTCTGTGTCGGCGTACTGCCGAGGCGAATTTAAACGAGCTTCGGCGGCGGCCCCATGCGATCGATCAGTGCGCGAAAATCGTCATCCTTGGAGAGCAGCGTCAAGTCCCCGGCAAGGACGCGGGCATGGATGACTTCATCTTTGGCGGTGAGCAGTCCCATCTCCGCCACATGCCGGCAACCTGGAAATGTCGGCTCCAGCAGGCGGCGCAGACGACGTGAGAGATTCTCGTCAATCAGAAAGCTCACTCCGCCGCGACCCCGGCGGCGCGTCGCTCCCGATCCGCCGCAAACGCCAGCACGGCGCGGATGTCGTCCAACGTAAGCTCTGGGAAGTCTGCCACGATTTCATCCGGCGTCATGCCGTCTGCCAAATACTCCAGGACGTCATAAGCTGTGATCCGCAGACCACGGATGCATGGTTTGCCAGAGCGCTTCCCTGCTTCAAGGGTAATAAAATCATGCCAATCCATGTTGGCGAGAATGCGGTGCGGTCCCCCGGAAATTAAGGGTCCTCAACCGGGCGTCGAGACGGCGCTCACCTGCATTCTCGATCATGTCGGCCCGCAGCTGTCCTCGCCCGGTCTCCTGCTGGCGGCGCGCCAGCATCATCCCGGCTATGGTGTTCCGGAGGATCGCTTCGACAGTTTTTTCATCGCCATACGCAATGTCTTCTGCGTCATCCTCGGCGAGGTCTGGTCGCCGGACATCGATGCGAGCTGGCGCCGGTTGCTGGACGAGTTTGCGGCCATTCGCTAGGCGGGCGCTTGGCCCCACGCGACAAACGGCCCGTTGCGATAGCCGTCGGCCGACTTGCCATAGGCGAAGCGCGAGCCGTCGGGCCTGGTGACGCACCCGCCCGCCGCCTGCAGCACCGCCTGGCCTGCGGCGGTGTCCCATTCCATCGTCGGTCCCCAGCGCGGATAGACATCGGCCTCGCCCGCAGCGATGAGGCAGAATTTTAGCGACGAGCCGATTGCGGTGGCGCCGGCGATCCGGTGTTTCGCGAGGAAGGCCTTGGTGTCGGGGTCGAGATGCGAGGAGGACGTGACCGCCGTCAGCCCGGCCGCCGGGTAGGCCCGGGTGAGCAGCCTCGTCCCGTCGGCTGGAGCGATCGGTTGGCCGGCCGAAAAGCCGGCCATCGTCCAGGCGCTTGCGCCGCCGAAATAGATGTCCTTCCGGGCCGGTGCAAAGACGCAACCGGCGAGCGTCTGTCCGGCCTCGACCAGGGCGATGTTGACGGTGAACTGGCCATTCCGCTTCAGGAACTCCTTGGTGCCGTCGACCGGATCGACCAGCAGGAAGGTGCTGGCGCGCGCCGCTCCGACGCCCTCGCGCGCCACGGTCTCTTCGGCGAGCACGCCCACGCCGGGGAGAACCGCCTCCAGCCGCTTCAGGATGATCTCCTCGGCCCGCTCATCGGCGTCCGAGACCGGGCTTGAATCGGCCTTGGTTCGCGCCGTGAAGTCGCTGGCATAGACCTCCATCACGGCCACCCCGGCCTCGCTGGCGATCGCCGCAAACACCCGCGCCAACCGGTCACGTTCAGATGTGGTCAGCGAGATGTCGGTCATGCCGCTTCCGTTTACCAAATGCAGCCCCACGCTTTGCGGCCCCGCGGTCCCATGTCAATGCAGCGCTGGGCTGCAGTCGACCGGACAGCTAAGTTAGCCGGACAGCTAAGTTGGGCAGGCAACAAGGGCCGCCAGCACGGCTCTTGCAGTGAGCCTGCGGTTCTGAGGATTGGCCAATGACTGCAAAGCGCGTCCTGATCGCCGGTGGGGCAGGCTATATCGGCTCGCACGCCGCCAAGGCGTTGGCTCGCGCCGGACGCGAGCCCATCGTGTTCGACGATCTGTCTTCCGGACATGGCCATGCGGTGAAATGGGGGCCGATGGTTCAAGGCGACATCGGCGACGCCGACGCGCTGCGCGCCGCGATCCGCCAGTACCGGCCGGATGCAGTCATGCATTTTGCAGCCCGGATTGAGGTCGGCGAAGGCGAACGCGAACCCATCGATTTTTATCAGAACAATGTCGCCGGCACCCTCAACCTGGTGCGCGTCATGCTCGAAGAGGGGGTTCAGAACCTCGTCTTCTCCTCGACCTGCGCAATCTATGGCGATCCCGAGAAGCTGCCGCTCACTGAAGACCTGCCCAAGCGGCCGGTCAGCGTCTATGGCCGGACCAAGCTGATCGTCGAACAGATGCTCGAGGACATCTCGCGCGCCAAGGGTCTCAATTTCGCGGCGCTGCGCTATTTCAACGCCGCTGGCGCCGACATCGACGGCGAGATCGGCGAAGAGCACGATCCTGAAACGCACCTCATCCCCAACGCGATCAAGGCCGCGGTCGGACGCAGCGAGGCGATGAAATTGTTCGGCCTTGATTATCCGACCAAGGACGGATCCTGCGTGCGCGACTACATCCATGTCGATGATCTGGCGCGCGCCCACATCCTCGCAGCCGACCGGCTGACCGAGCAACGCGGCAATCTCCAGCTCAACCTCGGCACCGGAGACGGTTATACCGTCCTTGAAGTGCTCGATGCGATCGCCCGGGCCACCGGCCGACCCGTTCCCTACGACGTCTCGCCGCGCCGGGCGGGAGACGCAGTTGCGCTGACGGCGGACCCGACCAAGGTTCGCGCGGTTCTGGGCTGGACGCCGCAGCACGGGCTTGACGACATTGTCTCCTCGGCCTGGAATTTTCACCGCCGGCTCTGGGGGATGGGCAATCAGCCGCCCCTTAAACGGCCGGACTGAGAGGGGCTCGGGCGCTGCAATCGAGCCCCGCCGGCTCGAAGGCCCCAAAACTCCCGCAAAACCGCGTCGCGGTTGGTCATGAAGATCACGACGGCGTCCGAAAGCTCCGGGGCAGGATGGTTTTTTAACCCAGACCGGGGTGTTGTCCTGCAGCAATCGCAAGGACGGACGCGCGGATGACGGCTCGCAGGATTTTCGGCACCGACGGCATCCGCGGCGTCGCCAACGCCGGCAATGTCACGCCCGAAATGGCGATGCGTCTCGGCATGGCGGCGGCGACCTATTTCCGCCGCGCCGAGGCGCGCCGGCATCTCGTGGTCATCGGCAAGGACACGCGCCTCTCGGGCTACATGCTGGAGCCCGCGCTCACCGCCGGCTTTACCGCAAAGGGCATGGACGTGGTCTTGTTCGGCCCGCTTCCCACCCCCGGCGTCGCCATGCTGACGCGCAGCCTGCGCGCTGATCTCGGCGTGATGATCTCCGCTTCGCACAACCATTATTCCGACAACGGCATCAAGCTGTTCGGGCCTGACGGCTACAAGCTCTCCGATGATGCAGAAGTCGCGATCGAGGCGCTGATGGCCCGGCCGCTGGATGAGGATCTCGCAGCCTCGCCCGACCTTGGCCGCGCCAACCGGGTGGATGACGCCCAGTCCCGCTATATCGAGATCGTCAAGGCGACCTTTCCGAAGAAGCTTCGTCTCACCAATCTCCGCGTCGTGATCGACTGCGCCAATGGCGCCGCCTACAAGGTGGCGCCCAAGGCGCTGTTCGAACTTGGCGCCGAAGTCTTTCCGATCGGGGTTGAACCCTCGGGCTTCAACATCAACCGCGAAGTCGGATCGACCGATACGCGCGCCCTGGTCGAGGCGGTGCATCGCTACCGCGCCGACATCGGCATCGCACTCGATGGCGACGCCGACCGGGTCGTGCTGTGCGACGAAAACGGTCGCATCGTTGACGGTGATCAGCTCCTGGGGCTCGTCGCCCAGAGCTGGAAGGCGCAAGGCAAGCTCTCGAAGAACGCCGTGGTGGCGACCGTGATGTCGAACCTCGGCCTTGAAACCCATCTCCGCGGGCTCGGGGTCAAGCTTGAGCGCACCCAGGTCGGCGACCGCTATGTCGTCGGTCGGATGATGGAAAAGGGCATCAATATCGGCGGCGAACAGTCCGGCCACATCGTGTTGTCGGATTTCTCAACCACGGGCGATGGCCTGATCGCGGCCCTGCAGGTTCTGGCGGTGATGATCGAGACCGGCAAGAAACTCTCCGAGGTTGCGCATGTCTTCGATCCGGCGCCGCAAAAGCTGGTCAATCGTCCCTACAAGGGCGGCGACCCGCTGGGCCGCAAGACGGTGCAGGACGCCATCGCCGGCGCCGAGAAAATGCTGGGCGCGCGCGGGCGCCTGCTGGTGCGCAAGTCCGGCACCGAACCGATCGTCCGGGTCATGGCCCAGGCCGAGACCGACGACCTCGTCAACGCGGCCGTAGACGGGGTCCTGGCCGCCCTCGACAAGGACTAGGGCCGCCCTGCCGCACCCTCTGCCACACCCTCTGGCGCCCCCACTGGCGCCCCCTCTGGCGCCGGGCGGCCAACCGGTCCATATGGGGCGCATCGGACAGGGAAACCCCCATGGCGGATGGCCTCGACCTCACTCCCAATCGCGTCGTTGAAATCCCGGCCCCGCGCGGGACAGTCCGGATCAGCCAGGATCTCCCTGTGGCGTTCATCGCAGGTCCCTGCGCGCTCGAATCGCGTGGCCATGCGCTGGAGATGTCGGCGGCGCTTCGTGAAATCGCCGATCGGCTGGGCTGTCACCTGATCTACAAGACCTCGTTCGACAAGGCGAACCGCTCCAGCATCAACTCGACGCGCGGCATCGGTCTCAATAACGCTCTTGAGATCTTCGCGGAAATCCGGGCGACGTCCGGCCTGCCGGTGATCACCGACGTCCACCTCCCCGAACAGTGCGCGCAGGCCGCTGCGGCGGTCGACGTGCTGCAGATCCCTGCCTTCTTGAGCCGGCAGACCGACTTGCTGGTCGCCGCCGCTGCGACCGGCAAACCGATCAACGTCAAGAAAGGCCAGTTCCTCGCGCCGTGGGACATGAAGCATGTCGTGCAGAAGCTGGTCGCGTCCGGTTGCCGCGATGTGATGGTGTGCGAGCGCGGCGTCTCGTTCGGCTACAACACGCTGGTCTCAGACATGCGTGCGATCCCCGAGCTTGCCGCGACCGGCGCTCCGGTGGTGTTCGATGCGACCCATTCGGTTCAACAGCCCGGCGGGCAGGGCGCCACCTCAGGCGGTCAGCGCCAGTATGTGCCGGTCCTGGCGCGCGCCGCCGCCGCCGTCGGCATCGCTGCGGTCTTCATCGAGACGCATGAGAACCCCGACAAGGCGCCCTCCGATGGTCCCAACATGGTGCCGCTCAATCAGGTCGAAGAACTGATGCGCCAGATCATGGCGATCGACAAACTCGCCAAGGCATTCAACTAGACGGCCGTGTCGCAAGAGACACCGCCAGGCTGAGGGCCGTGCCTTTGTGGCGACCGCCCCAGGGTATTGACCCCCGGCCTTCGGGTTCGAACCCAGATATTCTGACGTCGAACGAGGCGGTCATTGGTCGGCGATACCGACATTCTCGGCCACTTCTTTCATAATTATCCGCATCCTTCACCGGGCAGACCCGAAACGCGGTCTTCGGCCGTCTCGCCGGGATGCATGCTGCTGCGCAGAATCGAAATACGAACGAAAGAACGACCGACCAGATCGCCTGTCGCCGTCTGTCTGTGATGACTGGCGTTCGTAACCATCGCCCTGAACGATGGCGATGCGGCGCATAGGGCCATTCTTAGCGCTGGGAAACCACTCATTGCCGCGAAATAAATGTCGTGATGCTAGTACCCGGCAAGGTGGCATTGAACGTTTGATCGGTAACGCCAATCGCCGGTAATGTCTGCCAGTTCTGCAGCCCCCTCAGCGCTGTGAAGGTCGGCTGCATAGCTGCTGGAATCATCGACCCCGCCAATTGGATTGTCGCAGATTTGCTTACGGCACCGCTGTTGACGATCACAATAATGAGTTCCGTTCCATTTTTGAATGCGGTGATTTTCAGAGAGGTATCATTAGACGTCACACCGAGCCTTAGCGCGCCGGGCTTGATGAAGCGCGAAAACTGCCCCGTCACGTAATATTCCTTGCGCATTTCGTAGCCCGTGTAGGCGTTCCCTTGATGCTTGATACTGATGAGCTGAGCCGGGTCGTACTGCCCGAAGAATCCCCACATGTAGTCGATGGCGCTGACGTCATATGTGCCGATCAATTCCTGCATCAAGCTTGCCCAGCCGAGCGCATCCCCCGCTAACGAGGCCGTGGGCAGGGCGGAGACCGAGAACTCAGTCATCCAGAGGGGAATGCCGTACTGAGCGCTCAATGCCCTCATTTGTCCGATATTCGAAAGCGGTTCGTCATAGAGATGTGTGGCAAGCGCCCCGACATAGGAACGGGCTACGGGATCGGCAAGTATTACGCTTGTCACCTGTGCCGCGTTGGAAGATCGAATATCGTCCGGGACAACGAACATCGTGCTGTAGCCTGCAGCACGCAAGCGCGGGCCAAGCTCCTTGATAACATCACGGACAAACGCGGCGCTCATGGAATTGCGAACGTAGGAAGGCTCATTGCTGATAGATATGAAGGGCAACCGTACCCCGAGCGCATCGCAGCGATTCACTTGTGCAAGCAACCACTCAGCATACTCGGCAACATCCGCGGCGGTTTGCGTTCCCATCCACGATTCGCGACCTGGAGGCGACAAAAAGGCGGTGGTCACTCCCCGCGCCTGCGCACGCTTGATGTAGTCGCAATGATCGTTGAGGCGTTTCCAGCTGAAATCGAATTTCGTGAGATCGGTAACATTCGGATCGCTGTTGTCGTTGACCGCTTCAATTTTGTCCGAATTGATAGGACGCACCCGAGTGAGTCCGAGGTCTACATACAGTTTGTCGAGGATTTCGTCTTGCTGTGCACGCGACATCGTGACGGCGGACCGGCCGGTAGCCGGGTTAAATGTTTCGGTCAAATGCGGATCGTCAAAGAGACGCTCCGACGTGCCAAAACCGGCGATTGTTTGGTAGGTGATGGTGGAATCGATTGTTATCGCTGCGGACGTGGTCTGTGTGGGAGGAATCGCAGCCGTTTGACCAGGCGAAGTCGTCTGCGCAACTGTCTCGCCAATCGTGAACGCAACAGGAAGTATGTGAGAAGCATTGCCGCTCGTAATCGTTACGCTGCCATCGTAGGTACCCGGCGCAAACGTACTAAATCGAGAGGGAACGACGATAAAGAAACTGCTTCCGCAATTTCCCGTGGCACAGTGAATTTCCAACCACGATGTCATGGACGTCGCGCTCCATGCACCCGGGGCGCTTACCTGTACCGTAGTTGCTGCTGGATTTGAGGGGCCGGAAGCCGAGCTCGTTGTAAAGACAAGGCTTGTGGAATTGAGAACTATCGTTGTGTCAGCGCCGCGCACGTTTCTCGGCGGCTGCGATGTCGGAGCTTCAATCTGGGAAAGAGCCTTGTGCGATTGCGTTTGCAGATCAGCGGGAGGGGCGGCAAAGGTGGTGGGCGGCAGGAAGACGGCGAGCAAGCCGATGCTCAGGATAGCCGTAACCGGCGCCAAGCCCTTGAACCGCATAATCCGCCCCACTGCACTACGAGTCACCAACCGCCACCATGAAATGTGCGCCTTGCACACTCACGGCCCCCAAGCCGATTTTCGCGCTCCGACCAAGCGCCCTACTCAATAGCCGAAGCCTATCCTTCAAGGCGCCGGTTGAAACCGCCCGTCGGAATATACGTACACCCTTCGTCCCGGAAATTGTGACCGGAGCCGCGCGCTCCCCTCCCCATGATCGAGAGCATAGATGATCTTCTGTCCGGCAACATGAAGCCCATTGCGCACAAGATCCTGTGGCGGCCGCCGGATGATTCCAGAGCTTCAGACACAGCCTCGCCGCCACCTATGCTGTCGCATCATTCCGATAAACGTCATGTAGTGCATTCTGCACTAAGTGGCAATGGTGATCCGGGCGGGATTTGAACCCGCGTATGGTCGATTAAGAGTCGACTGCCTCGCCTCTTGGCTACCGGATCATCTGGCTCCCAAGGTCCGGATCGAACGGACGACTTCTGAGGTAACAGCTCGGCGCAACTACCACTGTGCTACTTGGGATCTTGGCGCCCGAGGGCCGAATTGAACGGCCATCTTCGGTTTTTCAGACCAACGCTCTCACCGTTGAGCTACCCGGGCGGGCAGTTCAATTAAATCGGTTGAGATTGTTCTTTTGCGTCGCGGTCATGCGCGCGTTCTAAGCGCGGTCTGGTGCACCTGACAAGAGTCGAACTTGCACTGAGCGGGGCTTAACGCCGCTGCCTCTACCGTTGGGCTACAGGTGCGCCGTGGTGCTCCCGGTTGGATTCGAACCAACACCCACCGCATTCTGAGTGCGGCGCCTCTGCCAATTGGGCTACGGGAGCAAGTTGGTGTGGAGAGCGGGCCTCGAACCCGCAGGACGCTGGCTCTCGACCAGCGATGTCTACCGATTGCATCATCTCCACATGGTGGGACATGGCGGTACTGCCCCGCTCGCCGGCTTCCCCTCGATTTTTCGGCAACGGCTTTACAGGCCGCCGAGGGGGTCAGTTCTCAGTTGTCATGACGATGGCGGAAACACAGAGACTCGAACTCTCAACCCGAAGGCCGGGACGGTTTAGCAAACCGCTTACAGCACCCGCTGACCGTGCTTCCGATGGAATTTGGCGGAGGGTGAGGGAGTCGAACTCTTGACCTGAAGGTCAGCCTAGTTTTCGAGACTAGTTAAGCACCATCAAGTGCCACCCTCCGCATGGTCGCGGAGAGCAGCCGCTCTCACGCGCTCATAAATAATATGAGCGGCGAGATCTCATAAGTCGCAGGGGCGCGCAGAGGCGTTTCATGCGACGGGATATGACACGATCAATTCCCGGCCGCAAGCCAGACCGCTTCGGGATATTGCAGTTCATCCTTGATGATATCGCGTGCGCCGGTCAGCTGGCGCATCGTGGTCGTGTCGCGTCGTGCGCTGCGGTCCCCGAACATCAGGTCGGTTGCGCGGGAGAGCGCCGTTTTTACTTTCACAGTTTCCGTGCAGATGTTCCAGCGGGGTCTCAACTTCGGCGCAGGAGAGCGCAATGAAGATGAGGGACCTGTGCCTTGCAGGCATGGCGATGCTGGCGGCGTCCTGCGCAAGGTCAGCCGTAGCCCTGCCCGATCGGGATAACCTGGATGATCCGGGCCGAGGCGCGCATCTCATCCGGCGCGATTTCAAGCCCGGCGAGCTGCCTGACGGGAACGCCCTCATCCTCGAGGCCAAAGGTGGATTGATTGTCTTCGACACCGGCCGCCATCCGACGCACGCCGTGAAGATCCTCGCCTTCGCCTATGCTTCCTCAGAGCCGATTCGCGCGATCTTCAATAGCCACTGGCATCTCGATCACATCAGCGGAAACATCGCGCTCCACGCGGCGTTCCCACGCGCCAAGGTCTATTCCAACGACCCTTCGCTGCGCCAGGCCTTGCCGTCCTTCCTGGCGCGCGGCGCCGACCAAAATCGCCAGGTGCTGGCCGATCCCAAGGCCGATCCGGTCGCGCGCGAGGATGCACGCCTCGATCTTGCGACCGTCGAAGCCGGCGCGCTTCTCTATCCCAGTGTCTCGACTGCACAGGATGACAAGGCGGCGTTTCCGGTGCATTTCAGCAGCCATGTCCAAGACTGAAAAAGCCGAGATCGACATCACCATCGCCCGCCGCGTGCTGGCGCTTGAAGTCGATGCCTTGCAGGCGCTTTCGGCCGGTCTCGACGACCAGTTCCCGGCGGCGATCGAAGTCATTTTCAATGCCAAGGGTCGGATCATCTGCACCGGCATCGGCAAGTCCGGCCATGTTGCTCGCAAGATTGCCGCAACCATGGCTTCGACCGGAACACAGGCCATGTTCGTTCACGCGACCGAAGCCAGCCATGGCGACCTCGGCATGATCTCGGCCGATGATGTGGTGCTGGCGCTTTCCAAATCGGGCGAAACCTCGGAGCTGTCGGACGTCATTCACTATACGCGCCGGTTCGGCATTCCGCTGATCGCCATGACCGCAAAGCGTGACAGCGCGCTGGGCTCGGCCGGCGACGTCAAGCTGATCATTCCGGACGCCGCGGAAGCCTGCGCCGAGACCAATGCGCCGACGACGTCGACGACCCTGATGATCGCGCTCGGCGATGCGCTGGCGGTCGCCCTGCTCGAGCGGCGCGGTTTCAAGGCCGACGATTTCAAGCAATTCCATCCTGGCGGCAAGCTCGGATCGATGTTGCGTTCGGCCGCCGACCTGATGCACGGAGCCGACAAGCTGCCGTTGATCCTCGTCGGGACACCGTTCCGCGAAGGCGTGCAGCGGATCTCCGAGAAGGGTTTCGGCGTTGTCGGGGTCGTCGATACGATCGGCCACCTCAAAGGCATTGTCACGGATGGCGACCTCCGGCGCTTCATCGCCTCGGGCGGCGTCGCCTCGAAGATTGAGGACGTGATGACCAAATCGCCGCTGACGGTTGCCCCCGAAACGCTGGCGGCCGCCGTGCTGCGCACCATGAACGAACGCAAGGTCACCGCGCTCTTCGTCGTCAGTGAAGGCCGACCCGTTGGTTTGATCCACATGCATGACCTGCTCAAGGCCGGCGTCGCGTGAAGACGCTTATCGTCATTCCGGCGCGCTGGAAGTCGACGCGCTTTCCCGGCAAGCCGCTCTATGCCATCGCCGGCGTCGCGATGCTGGCGCGCACCGCTGAGGTTGCGCGACGGGCAGGTCAAGCTAGCGGCGCACAGATCGTGATCGCAACCGACGACCAGCGCATTGCCGATCACGCCAAGGCCATCGGCGTTGCATCGGTGATGACCGATCCTGATCTGCCCTCGGGGACCGACCGTGCGCGCGCCGCCATGCAGCTGATTGCGCCGGACGCCGCGTTTGTCGTCAATCTCCAGGGCGATGCGCCGTTCACGCCCCATGGCCATGTTTCGGCGCTCATCGACAATGCCGCCCGAGGCGATGTGGTGACGCCGGTGGTGCAATTGTCATGGCCGGCGCTCGATGCGCTGCGAGTGCGCAAGCAACAGACACCGTTTTCGGGAACCACCTGCATTCGAGGGCCCGATGGCCAGGCGCTGTGGTTTTCGAAGACCATCCTGCCGGCCATTCGCAACGAGGCGACGCTGCGCAAAGGCCCGCTCTCGCCGGTGTTCCAGCATATTGGTCTTTATGGCTATACGCGCGCCGCGCTGGAGCGGATCGCGAAGTTAAAGCCCTCGCACTATGAAGAGCTCGAAGGCCTGGAGCAGTTGCGTTTTCTCGAGAACGGTCTGCGCGTCCACGCGGTCGAGGTGAAGGCGGGCGACATGCCGATGTCCGGCATCGATACGCCGGAGGATGCCGTTCACGCCGAAGCGATGCTGAAGCTTCATGGCGATCCCTACCGCCCATGACCGCAGTCCTCTATATCGTTCGCCACGGCAACACCTTCGAGGCGGGCGATGTCGTGACCCGGGTTGGTGGCCGCACCGACCTCAAGCTGTCGCCGTCGGGCGAGG
>JANMWT010000214.1:0-9576 GCA_031394145.1 Alphaproteobacteria bacterium
GCCCTGGAGGACCTGGCGGCCAGCCCCCTGCTCGTCGGCCAGCGCCACATAAAGCGACAGCAACCACGCCGCCGGGGCGTTGATCGTCATCGAGGTGTTCATGTCCGAGAGCGGGATGGAGGCAAAGAGCTGGCGCATGTCGCCGAGATGACCGACCGGCACGCCGACCTTGCCAACTTCGCCGCGCGCCAGGACATGGTCAGAATCATAGGCCGTCTGGGTTGGCAGATCGAAAGCGATCGAGAGCCCGGTCTGACCCTTTGACAGGTTCTTCCGATAGAGCTGGTTCGACGCCTCGGCCGTCGAGTGTCCCGCATAGGTGCGGAAAATCCACGGCTTGTCCGGATCGTGCTGGAACGGCTTGGAAGAGGCGTCGTCCGCCATGGTTAAGGCCTTGCTGCAGCTGCGAAAGGAGAGAACTGCAAACCGTGCGCCGGGGCAAGGTGCTTGCATCGTCTGCGCCGCTGGGGCCAGCCTGCCGCGCGGCGATGACGGCCCTTGGGGTTCTGAAGGCTCGCGACAGGAGACCGGATCCTCGTGTTCTTTCTCTTATCCAAGTTCGGATGGCTCCTGATTACGCCATCGACCTTGCTGGCCCTCGCGCTGGCGATCGGGTTCGGACTGATGCGCTGGAAGCGGTCTGCCGCCATCGGTCGGCGACTTGCGATCACCGCCGGGCTGGTGCTGGGGATCGTCATCCTCCTCCCGGCCGGCGCCTCAATGGAACGGGCGCTGGAACAGCGTTTTCCGGCCTGGTCGGGATGCACGGGCAGCGATGCGCCGGCGATCGCCGGCATCGTCCTGCTCGGCGGCGGGCTGCAATCGATCCGCGTCAAGGGTCATGTCGAGGAGATGCTCAACGACGCCGCCGACCGCATTCGCTACGCCGCGGTCCTGGCGCGCGCGCACCCCGGCGTTCCGGTCCTGATCTCTGGCGGGCAGGTCTTTACCCGACCGGGCATGCGCAGCGAGGCCGAAAGCATGGCCGATCTGCTGGTCGAACTCGGCGTCACACGCGACCGGATCAGATTGGAAGCAGGCTCGCGTACGACCGCTGAGAACGCGGCGCTGGCCAGGACCATCGCTGCCGGATCGAGAGGGCCCTGGCTCCTGGTGACGTCGGCCTTTCACATGCCCCGGTCGATCGGCGTCTTCCGGCGCGCCGGCATGTCGGTGATCGCTGCGCCAACCGACTGGCACAGCGATGACGATCCGCCGCTGGTCTTCTTCAGCGTCTCGGACCAGCTGAAATCGATGGATTTTGCGGTGCACGAATATGTCGGCCTGCTCGGCTACTGGCTGGGCGGCAAAACCAGCGAGCTGTTTCCGGGCCCTGGCGCTGAAGCAACCTGCGCGGCCGGCAGCGCCAATCCGGCCTGAGGTTTAATCGACCAGCCAGGGCGCGGCCCGCGCCACGTCAGCGCCGATGGCCTGATAATAGAGCCGCTGCAACGATCGGGTCACCGGCCCGGGTCTGCCTGACCCGAGCGGCTTGCCATCGAGTTCGACCACCGGGGCGACCAGCGCCACAGCCGATGTGTTGAAGGCTTCAACTGCGGCGGCGGCCTCCGCCAGCGTGAAGCTGCGCTCGGTGATCTTGGCGCCTTTTTGCCCCAGCGCATCGAACAGGGCATGACGGGTTACGCCCGCAAGGATTGCATTGGAGAGGGCGCGCGTGATGATCTCGCCCTCCTTGGTCACGATCCAGGCATTGGCGGACGCCGCCTCGGTGACCTCGCCGTCGGGACCGACCAGCCAGGCGTCATCGGCGCCGCGCGCCTTGGCCTCGGTCTTGGCGAGGGCCTGCGCCAGAAGTCCCGTCGACTTGATGTCGCGGCGAGCCCAGCGGATATCGGGAAGGCTCACCACCTTGACGCCTTGACGTGAGGCGGGCTGGTCGATCAGCGCCTTGGAATCGGCGAAGGCAAAAACCGTGAGCCTCGTCTTGTCAGGATCGGGCGCCACGAAATCCCGGGCGCCATAGGCGCCGCGCGAAACTTGCAGGTAGAGAAAGCCTTCCGACACCTGGTTTTCGGCGATCAAGCGGCGGTGCATCGTCTCCAGTTCGCGCCGATCTGGAAGCAACGCATAGCCCAGCTCTTTGAGCGAGCGTTCGAGCCGGTCCAGATGTCGTTCAAGGTCGATCGGCTGGCCGCCATAGACGGCTGTCACCTCGTAAACGGAATCGGCAAACAGGAAGCCGCGATCGAACGGCGAGATACGCGCCTCGTCCTTGGCCAGATAAACCCCGTCGAGATAGGCAAGGCCCGTCATGGTCCACTCCTTCTGGTCGCCAGCGGGGTCGCCGGCCTGCCATAGCAGGCAAGGCCTGAGGCGCAACCTCGCGGGCCCGGCAAGCCTCCTGGTCGGCGCCCGCGCCACACTTTTGGCCTTCATATTGCAGCGCAACAAGACAAGCTTGCTTTCCGTCCGGTCTTTGAACATTGTTCGGCCGCCTGCGGGCCGGCCTTCCGGGTGCGGAAGCAAGGTCTGGCGGGCGACCCGTTGGGGGAAGCTCGGGGAGGAGTGACCAGTGGCTGACGGCGTTACCGCTCGCGAGGTGAAGGATCTCTACGCTGTCGGCGAGATTCCTCCGGAATTTCACGTTCCCAAGACAATGCATGCCTGGGCGATCCGCCGCGAACGCCATGGCCGCCCGAAACAGGCGATGCAGCTTGAAGTCGTACCGACGCCCGAGATCGCCTCCGACGAGGTGCTGGTTCTCGTGATGGCGGCCGGCGTCAACTACAACGGCATCTGGGCCGGCCTCGGCGAGCCGGTTTCGCCTTTCGACATTCACAAGCAACCCTTTCACATCGCCGGCTCGGACGCCTCCGGCATCGTCTGGGCGGTCGGCTCCAGAGTGAAACGCTGGAAGCCGGGAGATGAAGTCGTCATCCACTGCAACCAGGACGATGGCGACGATGAAGAATGCAATGGCGGCGACCCGATGTTCTCTCCGAGCCAGCGCATCTGGGGCTATGAAACGCCGGACGGTTCGTTCGGCCAGTTCTGCCGGGTTCAGTCGCGCCAGCTGATGGAGCGTCCCAAGCACCTCACTTGGGAAGAATCCGCCTGCTACACGCTGACCCTCGCCACCGCTTACCGCATGCTGTTCGGCCACCGTCCGCACGTGCTGCGTCCGGGCCAGAACGTTCTCATCTGGGGGGCCTCAGGCGGCCTCGGCTCCTATGCGGTGCAGCTTTGCGCCGTCGCCGGCGCCAACGCCATCGGCGTCGTCTCATCCGATGACAAGACCGACTTCGTCCTATCGATGGGCGCGAAGGCGGTGATCAACCGCAACAACTTCAAGTGCTGGGGCCAGCTTCCGAAGGTCAACACGCCCGAATTCAACGACTACATGAAAGAGGCCCGCAAGTTCGGCAAAGCGATCTGGCAGGTCACCGGCAACAAGGACGTCGACATCGTCTTCGAACACCCCGGCGAGGCGACGATGCCGGTATCGGTGTTCGTGGTGAAGCGCGGCGGCATGGTCGTTATCTGCGCCGGCACCACCGGATTCAACCTGACCATGGACGCTCGCTTCCTGTGGATGCGCCAGAAGCGCGTGCAGGGCTCGCACTTCGCCAACCTGCTGCAGGCCAGCCAGGCCAACCAGCTGATGCTCGAGCGACGCCTCGACCCGTGTATGTCGGAAGTCTTCCCGTTCAGCGACATCCCGGCGGCGCATGAGAAGATGCTCGACAACAAACACCTGCCCGGCAACATGGCGGTGCTGGTGACGAGCCCGAAGCCAGGACTGCGGACGGTCGAGGACGTGCTGGAAGTTGGCCCGCTCGGCGGCTAGCGCCTAACCGAATAGATCGGGCGCACCCGCCGCCGCTGCGCCTTCGATTCTGAGCAGCTTCAGTTTTGTCATCGCTCCGCCGCGCGCCGAGAAGCCGCCGAGCTTGCCGTTCGCGGCCGTCACCCGATGGCACGGCACAATCATCGGCCACGGATTCTTGCCGAGCGCCGCGCCGACATCGCGCGCCAGCAGCTTGTCGCCAAGCTGGGTTGCGATTTCGCCATAGGTCATCGTCTCTCCGACGGGAATGGTGCGGGCAATGGCATAAACCTTCGCGTGCAAGGCGGGCACGCGCGCAAGATCGATCGGGGCGGAGGAAAGATCCGCCCTCTCCCCGCGCAGCAGGGCGCAGATGGCCGCAACCACTGTCGTCACCTCCGCCGTCGGCGGCGCCTCGAGCGCGCCCGGAAAGCGCCGCGCGAACGAACGGCGCGCAATCGCGGGGTCGGCCTCCGGCAGGTGGGCGCCGATCAGGCCGTTGTCGCCCCACGCGATCCCGGCCCAGCCGATGGTGGTCTCAAAGAGATGGAACTGGCTCATCCCGGCAAGATAGGAAGCCAGCGTCCCGACCACAGCCGGAATTGCGACATCACAGGCCCGCGCCGATTATGCGTCGTCACCTTCGTTGTCATCGTCATCATCCTCGCCGTCTTCGCGTTCGCCGAGCCAGGCGGCTTCGTCATCGACCGGCTTGGGCAGTCGGCCCTCTAGCCATTCGGCCACCGTGCCCGGCCGCATCTCGTCCGGCGCCTCGATCACCCAGGACAGGAACTCGTCCGGCCCCCCGTTCATGTAAGGCGGCGGCGACACCGGCTTGAACGCCGTCGGCAGGCGTTCCTCAAGCGAAAGATAGTTGAGCACATGGCCAAGCTCCTGCACCGTCTCCCAGGCCAGCTCATGGTCGACGTCGATCGAAAACTTCACCCACCAGCTTCCCCCGCCCTCGCCTGCGCCGAAGCCCTGACTCGGCGTGTCGTTGGCGTCGACCGCCGGGATCCGGGCAAGATAATCGATCAGCTTCTGGAATTTCGGATGCAGCGCTTCATCGGACATGGCGGTATCCCCGGGCTGGCGGCCTGACTTGACCCCGCACACCTGCCGGCATTTGCTTCGGCGGGCAATCGGTTCGGCGAACCACGCCGGCCGGGAGAGGTTGCTGGGGGCATCATGGTTCAGACCTGGAAAAATGGGCGCGGCAAGCTTGGCGTCCTGGCGCCGCTGATCGGCCGGTGGCGCGCCGAGGCGGAAAGCCCGATGGGCCAGGTCGTCTGCGAACGCGAATTCTCGCGCGTGCTCGGCGATAAATATGTCCAGCTCGACGCGGTCTGGCGCTTTGGCGGCAAGGCTGGCGATGGCTACCGCGAGCGCGCCATCTATGGGCCTGACAAGGACGGCGTCCTGTCATGCTGGTCGTTCACCTCGGACGGCAAGCGGAGCGAGGGCCGCCTTGCCGATGGAACCGACATTCACGCGAAGGCGATCTGCTTCGAGGCCCAGATGGACGCCGGCCTCGCGCGCCAGATTTACTGGCCGGATGCGGCCAAGGGCGCGCGTTGGGCGGTCGAGGCGAAGAACAAGTCCGGTTGGCGGCGCTTCACTGAGCATCATTACCGTAGCTTCTGATGGAGAGCCGTTTGCCGGCGATCGGATCGGCGATTGATTGTTCCGCTTCAAGGCGCAAAGTGCCGGCCAAAGAAGCCTGCTAGAGGAAACCTCATGCGAACCGTCCTGCTCGTCGGCCTGTCCCTGCTGGCGCTCGCCGCCTGCAGCAAGCCGGCCGACACCGCCGCTGCGCCCACCCCTGCGACGCCAGCAGCAGCCGCTCCGGCCGCCCCGGCCGACAGCATGGCCAGCAAGCCGGGCATGGACCCAGCCTCAATGGCTGCTTCAGCTGCGGCTGACGCTGGCCCGCTTATGCTCACGCCGGACAATCACATGTTCCATGTCCTGCAGGGCACAAAGGAAGAGAAGGTCGTCCTGCCGGCTGCCGGCGGCGCCTGGACGCCGGACAAGCCGAGCTCCGATCTCTACACGCTCGCGGATTCGACCAAAGCGAAGCTGGCGGATGGAACCGACGTCGTGGTCTTCCGCTTCCTGATGCAGAAGTCCGGCAACGCCACCGTGGTGTTCACCCGGCCCAGCGCCATTGCGTCAGACAAGGCCGGCGAAACCCGCACGGTCATGTTCATGATCCACTAGTCGGCATCCGCCGCACAAAGAAAAAGGGCGCGGATTGAATGCCGCGCCCTTTCCGTTGTCCCTCGATCAGATCGGATCAGCCGGCCTTGCCGGGCTTGGCTGTCTTGTGGGCGGCCTGCCATTTGTCGAATTCGGACGAGGACAGAGCCTTATCCTTGTTGGCGTCAAACTTGTCGAAGTCGGCCTGGGTCACCGCAACGTCGACGATCTTGATCTCGGCCAAGGAGAGCGAGCCGCTCTTGTCAGTGTCAATCTTGGAGAAGGTCTCGGCGGCGGGCGTGGCAGGCGCAGCGACGCTCGGCGGGCTCGCGGTCGTTTCGCTCGCTGGCGGTGTCGCCTGCTGCGCCAGAACAGGCGCGGCGAGAACGAGGGCCGAAGCGGCGAGGAGGAGGGTCTTCATCATGGGGCTTTCCTTTTTATGGGCCATTATTGGCCTTTGCTGGATGGACCCCCAGCGCCCTCAAGCAGGCACACCTGTCCCAACTGCATCGCCAACGATCCGGATGGAGCTCGGTTCCGCGTTCAAACCTGACCAATCCGTCACGCGCGCGAGGCCGCGGCGCCCCGCGAGCCTCACTGCGATGATTTCATGCAGCCTTGCCAATCCGGGAGGGGGCCGGGAGGGGGCCGGGAGGGGGCATAGCTTGCAGCGTCTGACCAATCTTTAATGGCAACGCGCCGCCCTGCGTCCGGTTTCCGCCGATGCGAATGATTTTGGCTCGATCGCGACAAACCGATCACAGAGGTTTCAGAGCTCGTCAGCGTGCGTCAGGCGCCCCTGATGCTCGGCCTGATGCCCGCCTTGAGGCCCGCCTTGAGGCGCGTCCTGAAGCTCGTCGTAGGCATCGGTTTGAGGCTCACGCGCCGGGGCGGATCGCCGAGGCGCAATGCTGGGGCGCGTAGCCGGTGCGCATCGTGATCCGCATCGTGGGTGCAAAGGGGGCAAGTCATGGGAGGCAAACCAACTGGGCGATGGCGCCTCGACGCGACCGGTCAATTCAGCGGATAAGGGTCAAAATAGCTGCCCGAACTGGCCCCCATGCCCGACGGAACCTCAACCCCATCCAGCATCACGGCCGAGGGCTGGCTGACCGACAGTTGGTATTTTGCCTGCGCGTCGCGATCGCTCCAACCGGGTCAGCATTTCCGCCGCGTCATTCTCGGCCAGCCCGTCCTGCTTGGACGATCGCCAATCAAGGACGGCAAGGACGGCAAGGACGGCAAGGACGGCAAGGGAGGCGAGGCCTTCGCCTTGCGCGATATCTGCCCGCACCGGCTGGTGCCGCTCTCGCATGGCCAGCAGATCGAGACCAATGGCGAACCGACGATCCAGTGCGCCTATCATGGCTGGCGCTTTGGAACCGACGGCGTCTGCCGCCTGATGCCGTCGCTGGTGAGCCCGGACGCTTACCCCACCGACAAGGTCAAGGTGCGGCGCTATCCCTTGCACGAAGCGAACGGGATGATCTTCATCTACGTCGCCGACAATCCGCGCAGTGAGGACCCGCCGGCTGTTCCCCCGCCTCGTTTCGATCTCGCCGCCGGAGAGCAGCCGAAATTCTTCGTTGTCGATCATTTCAACGCCCACATGGACGATGCGGTCGTCGGATTGATGGACCCAGCACATGTGCCCTTCGTGCATAATCAGTGGTGGTGGCGCCCGCCCTCGACCGGGCTGCGCCTGAAAGAAAAGCCGTTCGAACCGATCGAGCGCGGGTGGCGCATTGCGCGCCACCAACCGTCGGGCAATTCGCTGGCCTACAAGGCGCTGCTCGGCAGCGAGGTGACGACCGAGATCGCGTTCCAGATCCCTGGCTTCCGGTGGGAGATCGTCGAAGCCAAGAAAGCCCGCATCTTCACCCTCACCTGCCTCACGCCTGTCGGACCGAAGCGGACGCGCATCACCCAGATCACCTACTGGCAAAATGCGCCGCTGCTCGACCTCGCCATGCCGATCCTGATCCCGGCGGCGCAGACTTTCTTGGGCCAGGACGGCCACATGGTGAACCTGCAGAACCAGGGCATGGCCTACCAGAAGGCGATGCTGTGGATCGACGACATCGATGTGCAGGCCAAATGGTATCTGACGCTCAAGAAGGAATGGGCGGCGGCGCGGAGCGAAGGCCGCGCCTTCGCCAACCCGATCGAACCGCGCACATTGCGGTGGCGGAGCTGAAGCCGGCGCTTATGACCGGCGGGAGGAACCAGTGAGACATCTCGGACTTGCAGCGATCGCGCTGCTTGCAGCCTGCGCTCCGCCCGCATTCGCCCAGAAGGCGGGCGCAGCCAAGCCGGCCGTCGCGGCGGCCCCGTCCATGATTGAAACATCCGACATGCTCTGGGCGAAGCCCGATGGCGCCGATCTCAATCTCACGGTTTATCGCGACAAGGCGGCAAAGGGCGCGTTGCCCGTGCTGATCGATGTCCATGGCGGCGCGTGGAGTTCGGGCGACCGCACCGGCGACAAGCTCTACTGCGAGGCGCTAGCCAGGACCGGGCTATTGGTCGTCTCGATCGATTTCCGCCAGGGGCCGAAATTTCAGCATCCGTCCGGCAGCGCCGATGTCGCCGCCGCCGTGCGCTGGGTGCGGCTCAATGCGACGTCGCTCAAGGCCGATCCGAAACGCATCGGCCTGATCGGCTCGTCGTCCGGCGGACATCTGGCGCTGCTGGAATCGCTGCGGCCGAACGCGAGCCCGCACAAGGGCACGCCGATCACTGACGGCAGGAGCTTCGCCGCGCATGACGACATCGATGCAACCGTCGACTATGTCGTCGCGATGTGGCCGGTCTCTGATCCCGCCGCACGCTATCGCTACGCCCAGCGCGCCAAGATCGAGGCGCTGATCAAGGGCGGTGAAGCTTATTTCAAGAACGAAGACGCGATGTGGGACGCCTCGATCCCGCGCATCGTCACGGCGGGCGAGGCAAAATCCCTGCCGCCGATCCTGGTCGTCCAGCCGGGCGCCGATTCGAATATTCCCCAGGACATGACCTTCGATCTCCTCCACGCCTGGCAGGCGCGCGGCGGTAAGGTCGAGTACGCCTTCTTCCCCGGTCAGCCACACGCCTTCGGTCACCGCCCGTCGGCGGCGACCGATGATCTGGTGCGGATGATCGCCGCCTTCATCCAGCGCCGGCTGACGGAGGCGACCGACCATTAGTCGGTCGACGACAGGAGCAAGTCATGGCTGTCCTTCCTCTTTCGCGCATCATCGCCCACTGGGCCGGGGTGCAGCCTGACCGGATCGCCCTGGCGCATGGTGAGGAGGCGATGACCTGGGCCGAATTCGAGGCCCGCACCAACCGCCTGGCGCGCGCCTACGCGGCGATCGGCGTCGGCCAGGATGATTTCGTGACCATCGGCCTGCCCAATGGGCTCGCCTTCTTCGAGGCGTGCTTTGCGACATGGAAACTGGGCGCAACGCCACAGCCAATTTCCTCGAAACTTCCCAGGATCGAACGCGACGGGATTGTCGCGCTTGGCAAGCCGGCGCTGGTCGTCGGCTGCGAGGCGGGCCTTTATGCACCCATTCCGTCGATCCCGGAGGGATATGAGCCCGACGCTG
>JANMWT010000230.1:0-4734 GCA_031394145.1 Alphaproteobacteria bacterium
GTGTCTCTGCAGCCATCACCGAAATGTTGTCGAGACCCGGCTGGGTGGCGCGCGCTTGCAGCGCCGTCATCAGCTCCTCGCGAGCACGCTTGGCGTCCAACCGATAGTCGGCGGCCGCCAGCAGCACCGCGGAAGTGATGGGCTGGTCGTCCGGCGTCTTGAGGCTCGCGCGCTTGTCCTTGAGAAAACTCCCGAAGGTCCGGGCAGCGGAGAAATCGCCGGCGACAAGGTTGGCGAAACCGAATTCGCGCGCCACGGCTGCGGTGTCCGGCGATGTCTTGTCGAAGTCGGGCCAGATGGCGACGGTCTCGGCCGCCGCTGCCTTGTACTCTCCCGCTTTGACTGCAGCGTTGAACGCCGCGATATCTGCAAACGCCGGCGCGAGCGCGAGCAGCGACCAGGCGGCGAGAAGCACGGTGGCCCGAGCGAATGCAGCGCGAGGCAGGGCAGCGCGAGGCAGGGCAGCGCGAGACAGGGCAGCGCGAGACAGGGCAGCGCGTGAGAGGGCGGCGCGAGACAGGGCGGCGCGAGGCAGGGCGGCGCGAGGCAGGGCGGCGCGAGACAGGGCGCGCGAGGCAGGCCGATTAGATACGCCACGATGATTTGCTTGAACATCAGGCAATCCCCCCGGGTTACGCTGCCTGCCTCGATAAACTATACCAATTGCATGACAGTTCAACCGATCCACATCATCGGCGGCGGCATGGCCGGCTCCGAAGCGGCCTGGCAGGCTGCGAACCTTGGCGTCGACGTCGTGCTGCACGAAATGCGGCCGCTGCGGACGACCGATGCGCACCACACCGACGCGCTGGCCGAGCTGGTTTGCTCGAACTCGTTTCGCTCCGACGATTGGGAGCACAACGCGGTCGGCCTGCTGCACGAGGAAATGCGGCGCGCCAACGGCTTGATCATTGCGATGGGCGATCGTCACCGGGTGCCGGCCGGTTCTGCTCTGGCGGTCGACCGTGATGGGTTCTCCGCCGATGTGACCGCGACACTGAAGAAACATCCGAAGGTCACGCTAGAGCGCGGCGAGGTCGAATGGCCGCCAGATTCCTGGAGCAGTGTGATCATCGCAACCGGTCCGCTGACATCCGACGGTCTGGCAAAGGCGATCCTTGCGCGCACCGGGGAAGACAGCCTTGCTTTCTTCGACGCGATTGCGCCGATCGTGCATCTTGAATCGATCGATATGAGCAAGGCATGGCGCCAGTCGCGCTATGACAAGCCGGGTCCCGGCGGGGACGGCGCCGAGGCCTACATCAACTGCCCAATGGACAAGGACCAGTACGCTGCTTTCCTCGCCGCTGTCCTCGTAGCGCCCAAGACCGAGTTCAAGGAGTGGGAAGGCACGCCCTATTTCGAGGGCTGCCTGCCAATCGAAGTGATGGCGGAGCGTGGGCCCGAAACCTTGCGCTACGGGCCGATGAAGCCGGTTGGCCTCACCAATCCGCACAACCCGACGGTTAAGGCGCACGCCATCGTGCAGCTGCGCCAGGACAACAAGCTCGGCACGCTCTGGAACATGGTCGGGTTCCAGACCAAGCTCAAACACGGCGCACAGACCGAGATCTTCCGGATGATCCCCGGCCTCGAGGCTGCGCAGTTCGCGCGGCTTGGCGGCATCCACCGCAACACCTTCATCAATTCCCCGGCGCTCCTCGACAGCCAGCTGCGCTTAAAGCGCGAAGCCCGGGTGCGCTTTGCAGGTCAAGTGACGGGGGTTGAAGGCTATGTCGAAAGCGCAGCGATGGGCCTGCTCGCGGGGCGCTTTGCGGCGCTGGAAAAACTCGGGCGGCCCTGCCCGGCGCCGCCGCTGACCACGGCGCTGGGCGCGCTGGTCAATCATGTCACCGGCGGCCACCTTGCCATGCCGGGGAGCTCTGGCGCTTTCCAGCCGATGAACGTCAACTACGGTCTCTTCCCGGAGATCGAGGCGTTCGACAAGACCGGACCAGATGGCAAGCGTCTGAAGGGCGCCGACAAGACGCGTTCAAAGAAGCGAGCCATGTCAGTGCGGGCCCTAAGCGAGCTCGAGACGTGGCTCCTGACCCAAGCCGTCTCGGGCGTCCCAGCCTAGGCCTTTGGATCGATTTTGCCGGCTGGAGGCTCTCCCGCCCGCACCACAGAGAAGATCGACGCATCCTTGACCGGCTTTGAAGGCCCCTCGCTCATTTTGAGATTGACGCGCACGCCCCACAGCGCCCGAACCACGATGAGCGCCAGCACGCCGATCATCGGATCGCCCAGAACAATCAGCGCGAAGGCGCCGGCGAAGATGCCGATGTGCAGGATGATAATGCGGCCATAAGGGGCGATCATCTCCTGTTCGACGCCGGAGCGTTTCCATTCGCCGCGCAGGAGGAAACCATAGAGGAAGGCGAAGACCTGGAATGTGACGATCAACCCCAGCACCAAGACCATGTTTGGTCCCGAGGCGAGGCCGGCGCGGATCATCGATCCGAAATCAAAGGGAATAAAGCTCGGGCCAACCAAGTCGGGGTGCGCCACCGCAAGAAAAGTCGTGATGAAGCCGCCGTGGACAAAGCAGAACATGCCGTAGTGGACAGTAAAGAAGGCGGTGAGAAACAAGCCGCCAAGCAGCCCGACCGGCCCATATTTGGCGAGGGCGATGAACAGGAGACGCGGCGGCGTCATCACGCCGATGACCAGGTTCTCCATCCAGTAGAGCATGACCAGCGGGGCGGCGCCCCAGCCCCAGGCGATGACCGCGAAGATTGGCGCGAGGTCGACGACAAGGCCGGCCAGCACAACCGGATCGCGCACGGCCCTGGACCAGTAGGCTGGATCGAAAAAGCCGTTCACGCGCGCCCCCTGATTCCGCTCAGCCTAACCCGGGACGGGTTGCTGAACCCTCAAAGGCGTCCTTCTTGAAGGCGTCACCCTCAAAGGCGGCCTCTTTAAAAGCGGCATCTTCAAAGGCGTCGGGCTGCGATGGCGCGGAGGATGCGCCAGCGCCGGCGGAGTGGGGTTTGCCCCGGACCGTCGGCCGCCAGATGGGCGATGGCTGGCCACAGCTCAGCCGGCAGGGTGCGCACGGCCGCCTGCGCTGTCTTGAGGCGCTCGGCTGCATCGGGCAGATCGGCTTGCGCCGCCAGATGCGCTTCTCCGCAGCGCGATAGGGCTTCAAGCTGCTCGCTTCCCGCCCCGGCGCGAAGCGCCAGCCCGGCTAGCCGGGCTAGGGCCGCCTCTGCTGCAAAATGGCGCGTCGCGTGGGTCTCGCCTGGCTGATGACCGCCGGCGCCAAGATGGTCATCAATGATATCGTCGAAGCGATCGACCAGCACCTGCGCCGCCGCCAGCAAGTCGGCCCGGCCTGCGGTCACGCGGGCCAGCTCCAACCCCAGGTCGTGGCGGCGCGGCTTGCCGTCAGCGATGCCTTGCAGCGTTTCGCGCCACCATTGCAGGCGGATCTTGCCCAACATCGGTTGGGAGGCGCCCAGCGCCCGCTGCAGCTCCTGATTGAGCAGGAAGACAGCAACCAGCCGCTCCCGGTCGGCCGCAGGAGCATACCGCGACGCCAGCCAGCGGTTCTCCTCGGTGCGCTTGAGTCGGGCGTCAAATTCGGCCGGGGGCGTCGGAGCGCTTGCAAGATTTCCTGTATTGGCCGTATCGCTCATATTCATTTTCCGGCCCGTGGCCCTATTTCAGACCCAGCACAGAGAGGAACCCCCATGGCCTTCCAACTTCCCGCCCTGCCTTATGCGCGAAACGCGCTGGCGCCCCATATTTCCGAGAACACCCTGAATTTCCACTATGGCAAGCACCATCAGGCTTATGTCGACAACCTGAACAAGCTGGTCGCCGGCACCCCGCTGGAAAAGGCGTCTCTGGAAGAGGTGATCCGGGAAAGCCATGGCAAGACGCCGGGCGTGTTCAACAATTCGGCCCAGGTCTGGAACCACACCTTCTACTGGCACTCGATGAAGCCCAAGGGCGGCGGCCAGCCGACCGGCAAGGTCGCCGACGCCATCAACAAGGATTTCGGCGATTATGAAGCCTTCAAAAAGGCTTTCGCCGAAGCTGGAGCGACCCAGTTCGGTTCAGGCTGGGCCTGGCTCGTCGTCAACAAGGGCAAGCTGGAAGTGCGCAAGACCGGCAACGCCGAAACCCCGATCACCGAGCTCGGCGTCACCCCGCTCGTCACCATGGATGTGTGGGAGCACGCTTATTATCTCGACTTCATGAACGCCCGGCCAAAATACATCGAGACGTTCCTGAACGAGCTGGTGAACTGGGATTTCGCGAACCAGAACCTGTCCGACGCGAAATAGCGCTCGCAGCTCACCTCAGGCCTGCCTTGCGGCTGGGACGCTTCGCGTCGCCAGCCGCTTGCGCATCTCGGTGCAGGTGGCCTCAAGCAGGGGCGAGACCTCAGGCAGGCGTTTCAGCGCCTCGGCCAAATCTCCAGCATGGGCGGCTCGTTCCATCACCTCGCAGACGTCCGCAACTTGCGCTGCGCCGGCGCTGAGGCACATCGATTTGAGGGCGTGAGCCTGTTTGGCAAGTTCCCCAGCGTCGACCGGCTCGACCGCCAACATGATCAAACGAGCCGCCGCCTGCGGGGCCTGGCCAATGAAGAGCCGCCAAACTTTGCCCAGCACGTCGCGCCCCGACCGCGCCATGATCGCCTCCATCGTCGCGACCGCCTCAGCCTCGAGGAGATCGAGCGCGCGCGCGGGAGGCGCGGCCGGCGCCGAGGCCGTTGCAACC
>JANMWT010000237.1:0-10645 GCA_031394145.1 Alphaproteobacteria bacterium
CACAGGCGCAGACGCCCGGTCTGCTCGATGGCTATGGTCAGCGCACCGACATCGGCATCGACCACACCAGCGCCGCCGTCTTCGGCCAGCTCGACTGGAACATCACTGCCAAGCTGCGCGTCACGCCAGGCCTGCGCTTCAACTACGACAAGAAGGATGGCCACTACACCGCGGTGACATACGGCGGTCTACAAACCACCAACGCAGCACTTATCGCGTTGAAGCAGAGTGTGCTATCAGACCAAAGCTATTCGGCGAAGGGCGACGACACCAACGTAACCGGAGAGCTCACCGTCAGCTACGCGTTGACGCCGAAGGTGAACGCCTATGCAACCTATGCGACGGCGTTCAAGACATTCGGTCTCAACAACAACGGCCTGCCGCTGGACGCCAGCAACAACGTCGCGGTTTCGGCAGCCACGGTGAAGCCGGAGGACGAGAAGAACATCGAGATCGGCCTCAAGACGCAGCCTCTGCCCGGCCTTACGGCCAACTTCGCAGCCTTCCGGACCGACATCAGTGACTTCCAGGCCAACGTCGTGAACGGACAGGTCGGCGTGCTGCGCGGTTATCTCGCCAATGCAAAAAAGGTGCGCGTGCAGGGCCTCGAATTCGATGTCAGCTACAGGCTCGGCGACAACTTCACGTCCTATTTCAACGGCGCATTGACCGACGCCAACTATCTTGTCTTCCGAGATGCGCCGCCGCCGCTGCAGCTCTCGGGCGGTTCGGTCTCGCTGGGCAAAGATCAGCTCGGCATCCCCTTGGGGGTGGGCGTCTGGGACGCCTCGAACACGCGCCTGCCGGGTATCTCGAAATACGCCGCCTCAGCGGGCGGGGAGTACAGGCTGCCCGGTCACACGCTGCTCGGTCGGGAGGGCGAGTATTTCGTGGCGGCAGACGCCAGCTATCGCTCCAATTTTTCCTCCAGCGCCATCGAAAGCCCCTATCTCGATATCAAGGGTTACACGCTGGTGAACGCTCGCGTCGGCTTCCGCGCAACCAACGGCTGGGACGTGTTCGCCTGGACCAAAAACCTCTTCGACAAGGATTACTTCGAGATCCTGTCGCCCGGCGGCTCGTCGTCGGGCTACTACGCCGGCCTACCGGGTGATCCGCGAACCTACGGCATCACGCTGCGCGCAAGCTTCTGACGATTTCCTTTCCCGGGGCGACCGTGTGCGAGCGGTTCACCCTGGGGATGCCTCCCCGTGGTTTGCTGGCCGCCGCCCGCGCGCCCTCCTTCCCGGTCCGGCGCGCGGGTGGCGGATGTTTTCGGCCTGTTCCGCTCGCCTTTCCGGCGCTCATTCTTGACAGTTCGACGGTCCGGCCCCTGCCTGTAACGGGGAAGTTCAGGCGAGGGACGTCGGATGCGGTCGCGATTGCTAGCAGGCGCAGCGCTGGGCGCAGCGCTTCTGTCGGGATGCGCAGTGGTCAGCGACCTTGGCACCACCGGGATCGCTGAAAAGATCGAGGAAAACGCCGCAACGCTGAACGATGCGCATACGCGAGCTGAATCTGCGATCATCGCCATGAACGTTCTGCGCGCCCGTGATCGCTGGCCAACCAACTACACGACCCTTTCAGGCATCAAGTCCAACCCGACGCTGTCGCTTAACGGCTCGGCCAGTTTCGGGCCGCTCGGCCTTGGCAATGCGCACTTGCCCTTCTCCGGATCCAGCGCCTCGGTTTCTCGCAACGAGACGGACAACGCCGAATACTCGGTGAACCCCTTCGCCAACAACGACAAGAACCAAAGCCTGCTGAAGCCGATGCTGCCGCAGATGATGCAGAACTACTGGCGCGCCGGGTGGCCGAAGGAAACTCTGATGTGGCTGTTCATTGATGCAGTCACCTTCGTCGGCGACAAGGATCCTTGGCGGATAGATGGCGACGCGAAGAACATGGCCGCCGCGTCGGTCGCACGCGCCAATCTCGATCGCTACATAAAGCTGATCCAGCGCGCCAAGAACAACGAACTCGACTTTGTCCAACTGCCCTCGCTCGGCCTCGAGCAGCGCCACTGCACGCCCTACGATCCGGTCTATCTGCGTGAGACCCTTGGCGGCGCGGACCCGACCACCGGCCGTGGCGGCGCCGGATCGATGAACGACGCCATCAATACGGTTGAGTCATTGACCGGCAAGAAGCTGGTGCTGACCGAAGACACGCGCGCTGTGAAGGGCGAGCCTTTTATTGCGGCGGACAAGTTCAACCGCCGCTTGCTGCTTTGCGACACGACCGACAACAGCTGGGGTTTCATCGAGACGTCGACAGGCAAGACCGTCGCCTCGATCCGCACGCGGTCGTTCGACGACATGATCTACTTTCTTGGCCAGACGCTGCGCAGCGGCACGCCCGATCACCCGACAGAGTTCGGCGGCGTCGTGCTGTTCCAGACCTACACCGAGCGTGGCTCGCGCCATTACGCCGTGCGGGTCGAACATGCCGGACAAGTCTATTTCATCGCGCCCCAGGCCCCGATGGGTCACCATGAAGGCGCCCGCGATGTGACCGGCAACGTCCTCTCCTTGCTCAACCAGCTTTACCTGTTGGCCCAGTCCGACGACTTCCTGCGGGCGCCCGAGGCGCGGTTCAAATAGCCGCTAGGTCGTCTTGCTCTCCTGCAGTCGGGTGGTAAGCACGCCGCCATCGACCAGCGCCGCCCAGACTTCCTCGGCTGTGTCGACCATGCGGAAAAGGTCGAGATCGGCGCGTTCGATCATGCCATGCTCGACCAGCAGGTCGAAATTCACCAGCGCGCGCCAGTAGGCTCTGTCGACCAGGACGATCGGCATCGCCGCCGCCTTGCCAGTCTGGCGCAGGGTAAGGAACTCGAACAGCTCGTCCATGGTGCCGAAGCCGCCGGGAAACACCACCAGCGCATTGGCGCGCATGGCGAAGTGCATCTTGCGCATGGCGAAATAGTGGAAGCGGAAGGTCAGTTCGGGCGTCGACCAGGGGTTTGGCTGCTGCTCATGCGGCAGTGAGATGTTGAAGCCGATCGAGGGAGCGCCCGCGTCCGTTGCGCCGCGATTTGCCGCTTCCATCGTGCCCGGACCGCCGCCGGTGCAGATGACATTGTCGCGCACCGGCGACTTGTCGAGCAGAGCGCCGCCGCGTTCACTGGCGATGCGGCCGAATTCGCGCGATTGAGCGTACCAGCGAGCTTGCTCGGGCGACCCGTCCTCACGCGTGCGGGCGCTGCCGAACACGACGATGATCGAGCGCACGCCCCAGGCGCGCAGTTTTTCCTCGGCATGAGCGTACTCAAGCTGAAAGCGCACGCCGCGCATCGCATCGCCCAGCATGAACTCGGGATCGAGCGCTGCAAGCCGGTAGGATGGCGAATTCAGCGCGGCGGCGTTGGGCGGAGAGATGTTCTTACGTATCTGGGTCATGGCTTCGCTTGGTTAGGGTTCAAAGGGCCTCTTGCCCCGTTCGCAGGCGGGGTCAAGCGGCTCGCATCAGCCGGGTCACCGGGAACCTTTGGGCAGCGGCTACATCCAATAACCGTCGCCGAGGTGGCGCAATCTGGAGGAATGATATGCTGAAGGCCCTTGGTCTTTCGGCCGCAGCGCTGCTTTTCACGGCCAGCGCGCAGGCTCAGGACGCCAAACTCAACGACGCGCAGATTGCCCACATCGCTTACACGGCAGGGAATATCGATATTGCGGCCGGTCGGCAGGCCTTGGCAAAGTCGAAGAACAAGGCGGTTCGCGCATTCGCCGAGGAAATGGTGCGCGATCACGCGGCGGTGAACGATCAGGCGCTCGCGCTGCTCAAGAAACTCGGCGTAGCGCCTCAGGATAGCCCGACCAGTCAGGCACTGTCGCAGGAAGCAGCGAGCCAGCTCAACGCCTCCGCCAAACTCGAGGGCAAAGCCTTCGATAAGGCCTATGTCGACAACGAGATCGCTTACCACAAGACGGTGAACGGCGCGCTTGCCGGGAGCTTGATCCCTGATGCGCAGAACGCCGAGCTGAAGTCTCTTCTCAAGACGGGACTGAAGCTGTTCACCGAGCACCAGGCCCACGCCGAACACCTCGCCGCGAGCGCAAAATAGAACGGCGCAGGGCATGCTCAACCGACGCGTCATTCTCAGGCGTGGAGGGGCGGTCATCGCCGCCCTTCCTCTGCTCGCTTTGCCAGCGATCGCGGCGCCCCAAAAAGTCCCAGCCGCCCCAACCGACCGGATCAAGCGAAAAGCCGCCGTCTTCACCGTGACCCTGGCCAAGGGCGAGATGGGCTATGGGCCCCTGCCGACCAACCTGGTCGTCGGGGATACGATCATGTGGGTGAACGACGATATATTCGTTCACACCGCGACGGCCCGCGACACCAGCTTCGACGTCGTGCTGAAGGTTGGATCAACCGGCCGCACCGTGCTTGTCTGGGCTGGCGAGATTCCGTTCTACTGCCGTTTTCATCCCGGCATGAAGGGCGTTCTGGTGGTAGCCGCCTAGCTGCGCGGCGCATTCCTGGCGCCGGTGTCACGTCTCGAGCCCCGTCCGGCCCAGATGCCGCAGCGCGCCGACAGCCGGCAGTTGACCGATCCTGCGTCTAGTGCGCTTCGGCCCAGCTTTTGCCCTGGCTCGCTTCGACCACCAGCGGCACTTTCAGCTCGAGCACCGGGTGCGTGGCTTGTCCCATCACCGACTTGGCGAGCTCGATCACTTTCTTTGCTTCCTTCTCTGGCGCTTCGAAAACCAGCTCGTCATGCACCTGCAGCAGCATGCGCGCCTTGAGGCCGGCATCCTTCAACGCCGGGCTCATGCGGATCATGGCGCGCTTGATGATGTCGGCGGCCGAGCCCTGCAGCGGTGCGTTGATCGCCTGGCGTTCGCCGAATGAGCGTTCGGCCGGATTGGTCGACTTGATCTGCGGCAGCCAGACCTTGCGGCCGAAGATGGTCGCGACATAGCCGTGCTCGCGGGCGAAGGCGCGGTGCTCTTCCATGTAGTCGCGGATGCCCGGAAATTTCTGGAAGTAGTTCTTGATATAGGTCCCGGCCTCATCGCGCGGGATCGACAGTTGGCGCGCCAGACCGAAGGCGGAGATGCCATAGATGATGCCGAAATTGATCGCCTTGGCCCGACGGCGCACCATCGGATCCATGCCCTTCACCGGCACGTTGAACATTTCGCTCGCGGTCATCGCATGAATGTCGATGCCGTCAAGAAACGCCTGGCGCAGCGAGGGGATGTTCGCCACGTGCGCAAGAAGCCGCAGTTCGATTTGGCTGTAGTCCGCAGAGATCAGCACATGGCCAGGCTCGGCGATGAAGGCTTCGCGGATCTTGCGGCCTTCCTCGGTGCGGATCGGTATGTTCTGCAGGTTAGGATCGGTTGACGAGAAGCGTCCGGTCTGTGCGCCGACCAGCGAGTAGGAGGTGTGAACCCGGCCGGTGCTCGGGCTGATCGCGTCCTTCAATGTCTCGGTATAGGTGGAGCGCAGTTTCGACAGCGTGCGCCAGTCGAGCAGCACCTTGGGCAATTCATGGCCGTAGGCGGCGAGATCTTCGAGCGTGTCAGCGCCGGTCGCCCAGGCGCCCGTCTTGGTCTTCTTGGCGCCGGCGACATCGGCAAGGCCCATCCTGTCGAACAGGATTTCGCCGATCTGCTTCGGGCTGCCAAGGTTGAAGGGATGGCCGGCAAGCTTGTGGGCTTCCTCTTCAAGCGCGCCCATACGCTGTGCAAATTCACCGGAGAGGCGTGAAAGTCGATCGCGATCCACCAGGACGCCATGCTGCTCCATTTCGGCGACCACCGGGACCAGCGGCCGATCCTGGGTTTCGTAGATGGTCGAAACGGCTTCGCGCGACAGGCGCGGCTTCAGCCGCTCCCAGAGCCGGAACGTCACGTCAGCGTCCTCAGCTGCATACCGCGTCGCCTTGTCCAGCGGCACCTGGTCGAAGGTGAGCTGGTTCTTGCCTGAACCCGTCACCTCCTTGAATGCGATCGGCTTGTGCCCGAAGTGGAGTTCGCTGAGCTCGTCCATGCCATGGTTGTGCTGCCCAGCTTCCAGCACGAAGGACATCAACATGGTATCGTCGATCGGCGCCACGGCGACGCCGCGGCGCTGGAACACCGAGAGATCGTATTTGATGTTCTGCCCGATCTTGAGGACGGAAGGATCCTCCAGCGCCAGCTTCAGCGCGGCGAGGGCGTCTTGCACCTCGATCTGTTGAGGTCGGTCGCCGGAGAGCAGGTCGCCCTTCGAGCCGTGATCAAGCGGGATATAGCAGGCAAGGTTGGGTGAGAGGGCGAGCGAGACGCCGACCAGCTTGGCGTCGGTCGGGGAAAGTCCGTCGGTCTCGGTATCGACGGCAACCATGCCCCGCTGGCGCGCTGCTGCGACCCACCAGTTCAGCCGGTCGAGCGTGGTGACCGTCTCATAGCCTTCGAGGTGGAACGGCGCATCAGGAGAAACCAGCGCCGGCGGCGGCGCCGCGGTGGAGGCAACGGGGTTGGTTTTTGCCGCAGCGCCATTCGCCGCCCCGGCCGCCCCGGCCGCCCCGGGCGTTGCTGCTCCGCCGAGCGTTTCGGTGACGCGGCGGGTGAGGGTCCGGAGCTCCATCTCTTCGAGGAAGGCGAGCAACGGACCAGGGTCGGGATCGGAGACGCCGATATCCTCGAGTGGGATGCTCAGCGCGACGTCATCCTTCAGCGTCACCAGCACTTTCGACAGGCGCGCCATCGCGGCATGCTCGATCAAGCTTTCGCGGCGCTTGGGTTGCTTGATCTCGCCGGCACGCCTGAGCAGGGTTTCGAGATCGCCGTATTCCTGGATCAGCAGCGCCGCCGTCTTGATGCCGATACCCGGGACGCCGGGCACGTTGTCGACGCTGTCGCCGCACAGCGCCTGGACGTCGATGACTTTGTCCGGCGTCACGCCAAACTTTTCAAAAACCTCCGGGGCGCGGATCTTTCTATCCTTCACCGTGTCGAGCAGGCAGATCTGGTCGTTGACCAATTGCATGAGGTCCTTGTCCGCCGAGACAATCGAGACGCGGGCCCCCTTCATGGCGGCCTGTCGCGCGTAGGTGGCGATCAGGTCGTCGGCTTCGAAGCCGACCATTTCCAGCGCCGGCTGGCCAAAGGCGATGGTGGCTTTGCGCACCAGCGGGAATTGCGGGATCAGGTCTTCGGGCGGCGCCGGCCGCTGGGCCTTGTACTGGCCGTAGAGTTGATTGCGGAAGGTGATCGCGCCAGCGTCAAAGATGCAGGCAAAATGCGTTGGCTGATCGCCGGCCTTGAGGTCCTCCAGCACCTTCCACAACATGTTGCAGAAGCCCGACACGGCGCCCATCGGCAGTCCGTCCGATTTGCGCGTGAGGGGGGGCAGGGCGTGGAAGGCGCGGAAGATGAAACCCGAGGCGTCGACCAGATAGACATGGCTGTTCTTGTCGACGGGGCGCGTCACGGGCATGCGTAAACTCCTTGAGCCCGAGCGTTAGCAGTCCGTCCCGTCCTGGGCCAGTTTCCTTGCGTAAACTCCAGGATTTCTCCGGCTGCGCCTGCAAGATCGCCGACGTCCAGGCGTCTCGTTTGTACCAGAAATTAATCGCTCCCTGTCAGAATTGGTGAAATTCCGAGGTTGGGGATGACGTCGATGACTACGGAGCCCGCTGAGCCTGCCGGAACCGGCGTGGCCAAGACCCGCCCTTTGTTCAATCTTGCTTCGCTCGCCGACGGCAAGCGCTGGCTGGGCTATTTCGGCAACGCCACCACCGGGCTCGGGCTGCTTCTGGTGGTCTGCAATGGCTTCCTTGTCGCGCACTATTTTGGCCTGTCCAACGCGATCGCCTGGGTCGTCCTGGCCATGGGGCTGCTTCTCGCCGCGATCTATCTGTCGACCCGGACCGTTTTGGGCGATGAAGGCTACCGCCGGCTGTCGGTGGTGATGCACGTGACCCTGATTGCGCTCTGGATGGCCTGCGCTGTGGCCTACTGGACGACGGGTGAACGCTCAGCCTGGGTCATCTCGGTGATGATCTGTTCGTCCTCGTCGATCCACATCATGTTCTCGGGGCAGAGCAACTCCTTGCGCACCGTCCTGGCCGTGGTCTCGGTCGCGACGGTTCCGCTGCTCGGCTTCCTGCTGTGGTCGGCGTGGACCGGTATGCCGACCTGGGTGGCCATCCCGATGACTGTTTCATCGGTCGCCATGGTGGCCAGCATCGCCGACTCGGCGCGCACCTCCAATCGTAACTTCGCAGCCCTGGAGGCGGCCATGTCGGAGGCCGCCGCCACCCGGGCGCGGCTCGAGTTCGCGATCCAAAGCGCTGGCGATGGTTATTTCGAGATCGATCTTGCGACCATGGTCTATACGCCCAACCCGGCGCTGGCGATGGCGCTTGGCTTCGAGCCTGGCGGCAAGGATATGACGACGCTGCGTGACTGCGTCCACCCCGACGATGCCGAGGAGACATTCGGTCGACTTACGGCCGTGCGCAGGGGCGACCTCCGCGGTTGGAAACAGGAGATGCGCATTCGCGTCGCCTCGGGCGGCTTCCGCTGGATGCAATTGCGCGCCCAGGTGATCGACGGCAGCGGCTCGCAAGGCCGCAAGCTGATTGGCACGGTTGTCGACATGACTGCCTGGAAAACGCTGGAAGGCGAACTTCGTGCAGCCAAGGAAGCTGCAGAAGCCAGCAACCAGGCCAAGAGCCAGTTCCTCGCCAACATGAGCCATGAGATCCGCACACCGCTCAACGGCGTCCTCGGCATGGCCCAGGCGCTCGAGCAGGACGCGCTGGAGCCGGCGCAGAAGGAAAAGGTCGCAATCATCCTCGATTCCGGCAAGTCGCTGATGTCGCTCCTCAACGACGTGCTCGACCTCACCAAGATCGAGGCCGGCAAGCTGGAAATCTCGCCGGTGGCGGGGGATTTCCTGCACACCATGAAACGCACGCGCCAGCTCTTCCAGACCACCGCCGAGGACAAGGGCCTCGAACTGCTGGTGCGCTATGACAGCAATTTCCCGCAGCGCCTGGCTTACGATCCGACGCGGGTGCGCCAGTGCGTCGCCAACATGCTGTCGAACGCCATCAAGTTCACGGCCAAGGGGCGCGTCGAAGTCGGAATTTCGGCAAGGAAACAGCCGGACGGTCAGCACCTGGTGGCGGTCGAGGTCATCGACACTGGCATCGGCATGAACGCCGAGACGATCGCCAAACTGTTCACCGTCTTCACCCAGGCTGATGGTGCGACCACGCGCAAATTCGGTGGATCGGGCCTTGGCCTCGCTATCTCCCGCCAGCTTGCGCGTTTGATGGGCGGCGACCTCGTCGTGGAGAGCGAGGAAGGGCGGGGGTCAAACTTCCGACTTACCTTCAAGGCGGTCGAAGCTGCGCCCGCTGCCGCGCCGGCGCCACAGCCCAGCGCGCCCGCCATTTCGGCCGAAGTCGCCCGCCGCGGCCTGCGCGGGCTGCGGGTTCTGCTGACCGACGACAACGCGATCAATCGTCAGGTGATCAAGCTCTTCCTTGCGCCTCAAGGCCTCGACATTGTCGAGGCGACCAACGGCAAGGAAGCGCTCGACAAGATCGCGACGCAGGATTTCGACATTGTCCTGCTCGATGTCCACATGCCGGTGATGGACGGCAAGGAAGCGATTCAGCGCATTCGCGCCTCGGGCCAGACGTGGAGCGCCATTCCGGTGATCGCGCTGACCGCTGACGCCATGACCGGCGACCGCGAGAAATATCTCGCGCTGGGGATGACGGATTATATCTCCAAGCCGGTCGACCAGCGTGAACTGCTGGCCAAGATGCACCAGGTTCTGGGGCTGACCGCGCCGCAGGCAGGAGCGAGGACGGGGACGTGATCACGTCCAGATGGTGCGGTTCCATGACGCCACTCGGCCAGATCCGGCCCTATTGGGGGGACGTCTTGCTGATGACGAACCGAGGCCCCCGGAGGTTGACCCCGTCGAGCTAACACCCCGGCGCCTTGGCCTCCTGGCCTTCTCCGAGCGCCCTGGTCACGATCGGCGTCCACAGGGCGTAGCCTTCCGGCAGCATGTGGAGTCGATCCTCGCGGAAGATGTCTTTCGGCGTACCGTCCGGCTTCAGCATCACGGGGACGATATCGATATAGGCAAGGTCGTCGCGGCGTTCAGCCAATGCCTTCACCTTGGCGTTCACCGCCGTCATCTTGTCCTCGATGTCCCAGCGCAATTTCGAGGGTTTCACGGCGATGAACCACACCGGCGTCTTGCCGAGCTGTTTGTCCTTGAGCTTCATGAAGGTCGCAAAGTCCGCGTAGACTTGTTCCGGCGTATGACCGGCAGCAAGATCGTTGTCGCCAGCGTAGAAGACGATTCCCGAGGGGTGATAGGGCGTCACGACGCGCGAGAAATAGTCGTCGACCTCCCAAACGGTCGAGCCGCCGAAGCCGCGGTTGATCACCTGGCGGGTGGGAAAGTCCTGCTTCAGCGACGACCAGAAACGGATGGTCGAGGAACCGACGAACAACGTCGCGCATTTCGGCGGCATGGCGGCCTTATCGGCGGCCTCGAAGGCGGCGATGGCTTCCTCGAAGCGCGGCTTGGGTGCGTCGGCCGCCGTCTTGGCGGCTTGCGTCGGCGCAGCGCTGGTGCAGGCGCCGAGCGCGAGGGAGGCGGCAAGGCCCGCCGCGAG
>JANMWT010000270.1:0-1642 GCA_031394145.1 Alphaproteobacteria bacterium
GGCCTGCGGCATCAGAAGCGGAAATAGAGAAAGGGGTTGAGGCTCGCGCCGGCCAGGTTTGCGACACTTAGCACTAGTGTCCCGACGCAGTGATTATGACGGGTTGGTCCAAGCCGAGGATGGGCAAGTCCTGTGGTGCGACGAGCAACTGGATGCTGCGGGCGACGCCGGGTTGCTTTTCGATCAGGCCCAGTTGGTCAAGCGTCTTGAGCATCTGGTGGACTGACGGGGCGGTGACCTTGAAGTAGCGTTGGAAGTCGGCCTCCGCCGGGGCGCGGCCGTTGATCTGCGCATAGGCCCAGATGAAGGCGAGGTACTGGCCCTGTTTGTCGGTGAACCGCGCTGTCGCCACCATCGCCTCTTGGTCAAGCAATTGAGTCATTGTTGATTCATCCAAGGCCCTTCCTTGCGGAAAGGTTTTCGGAATGAACGTACGGTATCGGGTCGATCTCAGCCAATCCGAACGCGACGAGCTCAGCGCTTTGGTGAGCAGAGGCAGGTTGTCGGCGCGGCGGCTCAAGCGGATGCAGATCCTGCTGGCCGCCGACGCTGGCGTCACCGACGAGGCGATCGCCGCTTCGGTGCAGAGCAGCGGCTCGACCATCTACCGCACCAAGAAGCGCTTTGTGGAAATCGGCCTGGAGGCCGCGCTCAGTGAAGATCTGCGGCCGGGGGCGGCCCGCAAACTGAGCGGCAAGCAGGAGGTGCAGCTGGTGGCGCTGGCCTGTTCGGACCCGCCGCAGGGATGCGCCCGCTGGACCTTGAAGCTGTTGGCCAATGCCCTGGTCGAATTGATCGAACACCCGAGCGTTTCGTGCGAGACCGTCCGCCGCCGGCTGGACGACAACGATCTGAAGCCCTGGCAGAAGAAGATGTGGTGCATCGCCAAGATCGACGGCGAGTACATCGCCCGCATGGAGGATCTGCTCGATCTCTATGCCGAGCCGCATGACCCCAAGCGACCGGTCGTCTGCTTCGACGAAAGTCCGATCCAGCTCATCGGCGAGGTCCGCGTGCCGATCACGCCGAAGCCTGGAAAGCGATACCGCTACGATTCCGAGTACAAGCGGAACGGCACGGCCAACCTCTTTGTCATGGTCGATGCCAACCGCTCGTGGCGCAAGGTCAAGGTCACCGATCGGCGCGCCAACCAGGACTTCGCGGTCTGCATCCGCGACTTGGTCGATATCGACTATCCCGACGCCGACAAGGTCCGCCTCGTCATGGACAACCTATCGACCCACACGGCCTCGGCCATCTACCAGACCTTCCCGGCCGCCGAGGCGCGTCGGATCTTGCGGCGTCTGGAGTTCCACTACACGCCCAAGCATGCCAGCTGGCTCAACATGGTCGAGATCGAGATCGGCGTCATGCGGCGACAATGTCTCGACAAACGCATCGACAGTCGCGCCATGCTTGAAACAGAGGTCCACGCCTGGGAACGCCGCCGTACCGCATCCGCCGCCCGCATCCGCTGGATGTTCTCCACCGATCAAGCCCGAGACAAGATGGCCAAGGCCTATCCCACGCACTCGCTCAACGAGTCATAATCAATGCGACGCGACACTAGAGCGCAGCGGCCATCTGCGGCGCGAAGGCCCGCAGGATCTGGCGGTAGGTGTCCGGCGGGCTGATCCCCAGC
>JANMWT010000301.1:0-3476 GCA_031394145.1 Alphaproteobacteria bacterium
GCCACACCGTCGCCATGCGGCCGACGATGGTGGCGCGGGCCCGTCGAAAGTGGGTTGGCGCCTGTATTGACCGCATGGCGCCTATGGTTGGGCCTGAAGCCCTAGAGCGGGGTGAGCTGGGTCGCCGCCATCTTGCCCGAGCGTTTGTCTTTCTCGAGTTCGAAGCTGACGCGCTGGCCTTCCTTGAGGCTAGCGAGGCCCGCCCGCTGAACGGCGGAGATGTGAACGAAGATGTCGATCCCACCCGACTCCGACTGAATGAAGCCGTAGCCTTTCTGTTCGTTGAACCACTTAACGGTGCCGGTAGCCATGTAGAAACAGTCTTTCAGTAAGTGTCTTAGGACCGGGGGGCGCCAGGGACGACAAGAGGCGCAAAGCCGCGCCCGGGGGCGATCAAAATTTGTGGGATCGGTAAGCTAGATCCGGCGCTCGATCCGAGGTGGAGTGAGCAAGGAGAGCGACCGAACCTGGCAAATTCGACTGAAACCCCTATTGCACAAGCGCCTTTTGTTGAAAAGCCGTCGACCCGCCCGTGACAGGAAGTTTAGATTGTTCACAGGCTGCAGGCGCAGGAATTGCGCCCTGAATTGGCACGATTTGAGGTCGACTTGCCCTTTCGTGATGGCGTCGCATCGCCTAATTCTGGCGTATGAATTCCCCCATTCGCCTCGATCATCGCGCCGTCATTTTAGTGAACGGCGCCGACGCCGAGACGTTCCTCCAAGGGTTGCTGACGCAGGACGTGCTGAACCTGTCTTCGGGCGACCGGCGCTATGGCGCCCTGCTCACGCCGCAGGGAAAGATCATCGCCGACATGATCTTGCAGCGGAGCGCCGATGGCTTCCTGCTCGATTGCGATGCAACCGTCGCGCCCCGATTGCTGAAGCGCTTGCAGCTGTTCCGCCTGCGCGCTGCGGTGACGATCGAGGTGGACGCCGAATTTCACGTGACCGCGTTTGAGGGTTCGCCCGATCCGCGTTCTGCCGCGGCGCCGGCGCGTCGCATCGGATCCGCTTCGCGAGCCGGAGGCGAGGTCGGCGTCTATCATGCCGCGCGGATCGCCGCGGGACTTCCCGAACAGGGCGTCGACTTCGGATCAGAAGACGTCTTCCCAGCCGACATCGACATGGACCTTCTTGCCGGGGTCGATTTTCGCAAGGGCTGTTTCGTCGGCCAGGAAGTCGTCTCGCGGATGAAACGACGCGGCACCGCGCGCCGGCGCACGCTCAAGGTGGCGCTGCCCGAAGGCGCGCCTGAAACGCCCTGCCCGCTGCTGGCCGCCGACGTCGAGATCGGGACGCTGACCTCGACCGGCGGAGGCTTCGGGCTTGCCCGCATCCGCATCGACCGGATGGCGGAAGCCGAAGCCGCTGGCCAGTCGTTTAGCGCCGGCGGGCGCGGGCTCATCTTCGATCGGCCCGCCTGGCTGGCGGACGAGCTCGCCGCGCTCAGCCACCCGAAATAGCGCCCGGCCAGATTGACTCATGCGCAAATGTTGGCATTTTGTTCTCGGTGTCGTTTTCAACCGTGAGAGCCGCAATGAGCGCCAAAACCGTCGCCGAAACCTTCGCCGCCTGCCTGAAGGCGGGCGACTTCGCCGGTGCTGAAAAATTCTGGGACAAGGACGTCGTCAGCATCGAGGCCATGGACGGCCCGATGCGGGAGGTCCGCGGGCTCGAGGCCGTGAAGGGCAAGTCGGTGTGGTGGAACGCGAACCACATCAGCCACAGCTTCAAAACCGAAGGTCCGTTTGTGAACGGCGACCAGTTCGCGCTCTATTTCGATGTCGATGTCACCGAGAAGGCGACCGGCCAGCGCATCGCCATGAAGGAAGTCGCCCTCTACACCGTGAAGGGCGAGAAGGTGGCCGAGGAGCGCTTCTTCGGCAGACCGATGTAGTCGCCGCGAAAACGGGCAGCCGAAAGACAGCCAGATGAAGAAGCTCGACGATATTTCCTGTGGCTGGGCGCCGGCGGACGATGCGCTCTATCGCCATTACCACGACACCGAATGGGGCGTGCCCGAACGCGAGCCGCGCGCGCTCTGGGAGAAGTTCCAGCTCGATGGTTTCCAGGCCGGCCTCTCCTGGATCACCATCCTGAGAAAGCGCGCGGAAATGCGTCGCGAATTCGACGGCTTCGTCCCGGAAAAACTGGTGCGCTGGAGCGACAAGCGCATCGCCAAAGCGCTCCAGAACCCGGGCATCATCCGCAGCCCGATCAAGATCGCGGCGACGATCAACAATGCTCGCATCTATCTCGACATGCAGGCGAACGGCGAAGACTTCGCCAGCTATGTCTGGGCCTTCGTCGACGGCAAGCCGGTCGTCAACAAACTTGACCACTGGCGCAATGTCGCCGCAAAAACGGCGCTGTCGGAGGCGATATCCAAGGACATGAAGTCACGTGGCTTCAAGTTCTGCGGGCCGACCATCGTCTACGCCGTGATGCAGGCCATGGGCATGGTCAACGACCATGAAGTCCGGTGTCCGCGGTACAAGGAGATACAAGGGCTGGCGAAACCCAGCCGCAAGGGGACCTGAACGATGCGCTTCGTGCTTGTGCTGGCCGGCGTTTTGGCGCTGGCGGGTTGCGCCGACTTACCGCAGGATTTTTACGATTCCTGGGCCAGCGACAACTGCTCTCGGGGCACGTCGGCGGACCAGCAACGGGCCTGCCAGGACAGTGTCGATCGCAACAGCGCCGACCATCGCCAATAGGATTGCTTTGGCGTCCGGTCCGGCGCGAAGGCTGGATCGGAGGACGAAGATGACGAGCCACCCGCCTCTGCCGCTCCACCGCGCCGTGCGGACCCGTCTTGGTCTTGCCGCCCTGCTCGGACTGGCCGCTGGACCGGCTATCGGACTGGCTATCGGACTGGCCCTTGGACTGGCCCTCGGACTGTCTGGCTGCGTCAACTGGCAGGCCAGCTATGACGAAGCGGCGCGCAACCAGTGCCGCGCGTCGCCGGACGCCGCTGAGCGCCGCGCCTGCCTCGATCGCGCCTCCGACAATTCGCGCGAGAAGCGCGCCGATCATCGCGCCGAGTGACGGAGGCGAGTGACCGCGCCGAGTGACCGCGCCGTCCGCCCGGCTCAGTCCGCCCGGTTCAGTCCGCCCGGCTCAGTCCGCCCGGCTCAGTCCGCCCGGTTCAGTCCGCCCGGTTCAGTCCGCCCGGTTCAGTCCGGCGGTTCAGCCCGGCCGGTTCAGTCCGGCCGGTTCAGTCCGGCGGTTCAGTCCGGCGGTCCGCTCCGCCTGGTCACGCGTTTTTTGTTCTGCTGGGCCCCAGGCCGGTGTTACCCTCCGCTCCAGAGGCAAATCGTCGCCGGCGCAGAACGTCGTGCTGCGGCGGGCTTAGGATCGTCCGGCGCCGCATGTCGCGGGGCCGTTGTCAGCGTAGAGGACCTAATTCATGACACCCTCGACCCGCAGACCCTCACCCAGCAGACCCTCACCCAGCAGACCCCCGATCCTGTT
>JANMWT010000041.1:0-15233 GCA_031394145.1 Alphaproteobacteria bacterium
AGCCTTCGCAGCCTGGGCAGCCTCGGTCGCCTCGCCCCGCAGTGGTCTCGTTACACACGACCCTAGCGAAGGCTGCCGGCTTGGTTCATCCTTCCTGACGTGACGAACCGAACCTTCATGGAATGCGAGGCGCGCGAAGCCCCCGCTGTGGCGGCGCGACTTTCTGCCGAAGGTCGTCTTCCTCTGGCCGAACTCGGGGTTCGTCTTCGCGCCATGACGCCCCGCCTTGCTTTGGCGGCCGGTCGCGGAAGCTCGGACGCCGCCGCTTTGCTGGCGAAGTATGTCTTTGAGACGCGGCTTGCCATTCCCACCGTCTCGGTCGCGCCATCGGTCCAGTCGATTTACGGGGTACGCCTGCAACTTGAGGACGCGCTGGTGCTTGCCATCTCGCAGTCCGGACGCAGCCCCGATCTCGTCGAGTTCTGTCGCGCCGCAGCCGGCAAGACGGTTCTGCGCGTCGGCATGATCAATGACATGTCCTCGCCCCTGGCAAGCGCAGTCGATGTGGCTTTGCCACTGCTCGCCGGACCCGAAACCAGCATTGCCGCGACAAAATCATGCATCGCAGCGATGACGCTGGTGCTTGGCCTCGCCGGATACTGGCGCAAGGATGAGGCGATGATCTCGGCTTTCGAGCGGGCCGCGGAGGTCTATTCCAGGGCATTGCAATCAGAGTGGACGAATACGGCGGACTTCCTGGACGGCCAGGGACCGGTTTACGTCGTCGGGCGCGGCCCGGGTCTCGCGATCGCCGCAGAGGCGGCCTTGAAGCTCAAGGAAACCGGCGGCCTGCATGCAGAAGCGATCAGTGCAGCCGAGATACGTCACGGCCCTTACGCGCTCGCAGGCCCTCACCTTCGGGTGATCATTTTTGCCCAGCGCGATGCAGCCTTCCCCGGGACCAAGGCTCTGGCAACCGATTTGCTGCAGCAAGGCGCATCGGTTCTGCTGATTTCTCCGGACGTGACGATGCCGGGCGTGCATGTTCCTCCTGACGACGAACCGATCCTCGAGCTGATCTCGATGCTGCTGCGATTTTACCTGTTCGCCAACGCCGCCGCGGTGCGCCGCGGTCGCTCGCCGGACCGCCCGCCAATGCTGAGCAAGATAACGGAAACCCGCTGACATGCTCGCGCTCGCGGCCGCCCAGGTGTTTACCGGATCGGAGATGTTGGACGTTGCGACCGTGCACGTTCAAGACGGCCGTATAGCGGAGGTCAGCCGCGGCATTTCACCGGGCGCAACCTGGCTTGAGGGGCTTCTCGCCCCGGGGCTTGTCGATGTCCAGGTCAATGGCGGCGGCGGCGCAATGTTCAACGACGCCCCGACGATCGAGACGCTGCAGGCCATCACCGCCGCACACGCCCAGTTCGGCGTCACCGCCATCATGGCGACGCTGGTCTCTGACGAGCGCGGCAAGATTGCTGCTGCAATCGCAGCGGTTGAACGCGGCGTCAGCGAAGCCATGCCGGGACTGCTCGGCCTTCACCTCGAAGGCCCCTGGCTGTCGGAGCAGCGACGGGGCGTCCACCCGCAGAGGTTTCTTCGCACGCTCGATCCCGAAGACATGCGCCTCCTGACGCAAAAACAGCCGTTTCCGGTGATTGTGACGCTTGCGCCAGAACAGGCCTCGCCTGCAGATGTGAAGGCGCTGACCGATGCCGGCGTGACGGTCAGCATCGGCCATACGGCCGCCCCGCACGATGCCGTCGAGGCCTTGCTGGCCGCAGGCGCGACCGGCTTCACCCATCTCTTCAATGCGATGGCGCCGCTGGAGGGCCGCAAACCCGGCGCGCTCGGCGTCGCTCTGGCCTGCCGCGATGCATGGGCCGGACTTATCCTCGACGGCGTTCATGTCCATCCCGTCTCGGCGCGCGCCGCATTGGCGGCAAAGTCAGCGCGGAAGCTCATTCTGGTGTCGGACGCGATGGCCACGGTCGGATCGAAAGATCCAAGCATGATGCTGTTCGGCGAAACGATCACGGTGAGTGACGGCGCGTTGCGCAATGCCGAAGGGACGCTGGCCGGCGCCCATCTCGACCTCGCGCGCGCGGTTCGCAACGCGCAATCCTTGATTGGAGCAACGCTTGAGACGGCGCTGCGCATGGCGAGCCTGACCCCGGCCGAGTTCCTGCGTCAGGATCACCTGCATGGCCGCATTGCGGTTGGCGGTCGCGCAGACATGGTTCTGTTTGGTCCAACCCTCGATGTGCGGCGCGTCTGGATCTCCGGCCGCCAGGTACGCTAACCGCCCATGATTTCACCAAGGGCGGCGCGCAGATTTCCACCATGTCGTGCAATCAGCGCGCATGCAGCATCGAGGGTGAGGCCCTTTGCGACAAGCGCCGCGGTCTTGATGTCGTCCTTCGCGGCGACAAGCGCGTTGGCGGCGACGCTCGGAGCGCATCCGGCGATCCTCGCCACCATGGTCTCGGCCCGCTGGCGAAGCTTGTGGTTGGTGGGGCGCATGTCCACCATCATGCCGCGATAGACCCGGCCAAGCTGCATCATCACTGCTGTCGAGATCAGATTGAGCGCGACCTTCTGGGCCGTCCCGGCCTTCAGGCGCGTTGACCCGGCGATCGGCTCTGACCCCGTTTCGATGAGCACAGGCGCATCGCAAATCGCGAGAAGCTGCGCGCCCGAATTGTTGGCGATGCCGATCGTAAGTGCGCCCCGCGCCCGCGCCGCCTTCAGCGCCGATATCGTGAACGGGGTCTCGCCGCTTGCAGCAAGACCGACAACGACGTCGTCGGGGCCAAGATCGAGCTCGTCGATGCGACGCTGCGCCGCCTCTTCGGAATCCTCGGCGTTTTCGACGGCGCGCAGCAAAGCGCCTTCCCCGCCGGCGATCACGAAGGCGACCCGTTCGGCCGGCCAGTTGAAGGTCGGCAGGAGCTCGGCGCCATCCTGAACGCCGATGCGCGCCGAGGTGCCTGCCCCGGCATAGACCATCCGCCCGCCCCGACGCAGACGCGTCGCAATCTGATCGACGGCTGCGGCGATGGCCGGCAAGGCGGGGCCGAGAGCCGCGACCGCCGCGAGCTGGCCTTCGAACAGCGCGTCCACCTGCTCAGCGGACGACCAGAGATCAAGGTCAAGGTGGCGCGGACTGATGTCTTCGGTGCTCATGCGCCAAGCGCCTCCTCGATGCCGACACATTGAACGCCAGCCAAATCGCGATAGACAAGGAAAATGACTGAACCCTTGTATCTTGGGGTCGACGGCGGTGGAACACGGTGTCGCGCGCGGCTGGAAACCGCGGACGGACGCATTCTGGGTCAAGGCGCCTCGGGACCTGCGACCATGCGGTTTGGCATCGAGGCGGCAAGCGCTTCGATCCTGGCCGCCGCGCGAGAAGCGTTCACCCAGGCTGGCCTGGGCGAGGACAGGATGGCGGACACCTTCGCCGGGATCGGCCTTGCGGGAACCGGGCATATCGGCGCGCGCCAGGCGCTGGAAGGATGGCAGCATCCCTTCGCCAGGGCCTGGTTCGACGGCGACGGCTACATTGCCTGGCTGGGGGCCTTCGGCGGCGAGGAAGGCGGCATCGTCGTTTGTGGAACCGGCAGCATCGGCATCACTTACAGAGGCGAGACCATCCGGGTCGGGGGCTATGGATTTCCGGTTTCCGACGAGGGCAGCGGCGCCCATATCGGCCTCAACGCCATCCGCTATTCCTTGCGAACGCTCGATGGTCGCGCAGAGCCTTCAGCGTTTGCGCAGGAAATACTCGATCGCTTCTCGTCAGATCCAGCCGTCGTGATCCGGTGGTCAGAGACGGCAAGCGCCACCGACTACGCCGCCTTCGCGGCGCTTGTCATCAAGCATGCGACTGCCGGCGAACCCGCCGCCAGCAACCTCCTGCGCGATGCAGCGGTGCACATCGCGGGACTGGCGGACGCGCTCCTTTCGCGAGGCGCGCCGCGCGTCGCGTTGGTCGGCGGGCTTGTCGAGTTCATCAAACCCTACATCCCCGCCGCCATTGCAACGCGGATCGCAACCCCGCACGCCGATGCCATGGCCGGCGGTATCATGCTGGCCAAGATGCGCCGGGGCGAAGGCTAATCGGTCGAGAAGGCTAATCGGTCGAGAAGACAGTGAACCGAGGTTGGCTCAGACGGCTTTGATTTGAACAGCCGACATCTTGCCCGAGCGCTTGTCTTTCTCGAGCTCGAAGCTCACGCGCTGGTTCTCTTTGAGGCTGGCGAGACCGGCCTGCTGAACGGCGGAGATGTGTACAAACACATCGCCTCCACCCGACTCGGGCTGAATGAAGCCGTAGCCCTTTTGCTCGTTGAACCACTTTACGGTGCCGGTAGCCATGTGAACTCAGATCCTTCGTGATCGTATGCGGAGGCGCATGGTAACGCCGCGGAGAAACGATGCAACGGCAATCGCTTGCGAGCGGGGGTTGGCCGCCGGCGGCCCTCTAGCGACGGGCCCGAAGCGATAAACCCGGGCCAAAGGTCCTTGAAAACACCCGGTCGCACCGCGGTTTTGGGGCAAACCAGCCTGCCCGACTTGACGGCGACGACCATGAGTATCACTGTGCTATTACAATAACACAGTTGACGCATGCTCCTTCGCCCCAACCCCTCCTCAGGCGTGCCCATCTACCTCCAGCTGATGGAGCAGGTGAAGCATTCGATCGAGACCGGCGCCCTGCGTCCTGGCGAGCAACTTCCCGGCATCCGGCCGCTGGCGGAGGAACTCGTGATCAACCCCAACACCGTCGCCAAGGCTTATCGCGAACTTGAGCACGCCGGCATCATCGAGCTGCGCCAGGGCGCGGGCGCCTTCGTCGCTGCGAATGCGCAGATGCAGCGCCTCAACGACAAGCTGAAGGCAGCGCAGACAATCGTCGCCGAGACGGTCGGCACGCTGCGGAGCCAGGGCGTTACGGACGCTGAAATCCGCCGCCTGGTCGAGGCCGAGCTCGCCGGTCTCGCGCACACCGATCATCGCCGCAAGGGAGGGACAAGTGGCTGATACAATGATCATCGAAACCGCCGGTCTAAAGAAGGCCTATGGCGACTTTGCCGCGCTCGGGGGCCTCGACCTTGCCGTCCCGGCGGGGTCGATCTGCGGATTTCTCGGCCGCAACGGCGCCGGCAAAACCACCGCGATCAAGATCCTGCTTGGCATGGCTCACGCCAGCGAAGGCAGCGCGCGCGTCTTCGGTCTCGACTGCGGCGAGCGCCGGTCTGGCGTCACAATCCGCAGCCGGATCGGTTTCGTCAGCGACGAGAAGGATCTCTATGATTTCATGACCGTCGCGGAGATGATCCGCTTCACCGCCGGCTTCTATCCCACCTGGCGACCCGATCTCGAATTAAGTTACCTGCGCGCCTTCGACCTCCCCCTTGAGAGGCGCGTCAAGGCCCTCTCGCGCGGCATGCGAACCAAGCTGGCTCTTCTCCTTGCGCTCAGCCACGGGGCTGAGCTCGTCATTCTTGACGAAGCGACCTCCGGCCTCGACCCGGCGGCCGCCGAAGAAGTGCTTCAGGCCCTGGTCGCCCATGTCGCGCGAGAGGGTATGACGATCTTCTTTTCCTCCCACCAGCTCGCCGAAGTCGATCAGATCGCCGATCGCGTCGCAGTCATCGACAAGGGTCGGCTGGTCGTCAGCGGTGCGCTCGACGACCTACGTGAGACCTGGCGACGCATCCGCCTGGTCTTTCCAGGCGAGGCTCCCGCTGTGGATTTTCATTCCGCTGGCGTCGAACGCGTCACCCGCGATGGGCGCATGCTGAGCCTTGTCTGCAGTTCGAATTCTGATTCCATCGTCGCCGAAGCACAGGCGCTTGCGCCGGTTTCGCTCGAAGTCATGCCGGTCACGCTCAAGGACATTTTCCTCGAAACCATCGTGCGGGAGACCTGACATGTACGGCGGCAACATGGTTTTTCAGAAGACATGGCTGGACACGCGGTGGCGTTTTCTCGCCGGCCTGATCATTCTTACGTGCTCGGCCATCGGCATCGTCCTTGTCTACCCCCAGGTCGTGCAGCTTCTGCCTTTGGCGGCCGGCATCGACATGCACGGCAAGTTGGGTGAGGAAATCCGCAAGGCGATCGAGCTCTCCTCCAGTTTTCGCGGCTATACGTGGCTGAAATGGAGCGACGGCAGCATCCTCTCGCTCGGTCCGCTGTTTGCGATTTTGCTGGGCGCCGGCGGCGTCTTCTCGCAGTCCACAGGCGGCGGCGCCTACTACACGCTGGCGCTGCCCGTCTCGCGGCGCAAGCTGCTGGCCACGCGCGCTGCGACGGGCCTTGGCGAACTCCTCATCGTGCTGTTGCTGCCCTCGCTCGCGATCCCGCTGGTGGCGCCCGCGATCGGCGAGAGCGCCAGCCTTCTCGACGCGTTCGTCCACGGCGTCTGCGCCTTCACCGCCGGCTCGCTCTTCTTCAGCCTGACCCTGCTCCTCGCGACTGTCTTTGCTGATGTCTGGCGACCCGTCCTGATCGCCATCCTCGTGGCCGGGTTTATCGGGCTCGGCGAGCTCTTCCTCCACGACGACCTTCCCTTCGGAATATTCCAGACCATGAGCGCGGAGATCTACCACGCCACCGGCGCACTCCCCTGGATTGGCTTGGCTGTCTGCGCGGCAGGCTCAGCGGCGCTGATCTACGCAGCCATGCTCAATCTCGATCGCCGCGACTTTTAAGACCTGACCGACGATCTATCCGACTTTCACCCCTCCCAAAGCCCTCAATCAGAGGGAATGATGACCCGCGCCTTGAACCTGACACTCTGGCTGGCGGCCCCAGCCGCGATCTTTGCTTTACCACTGGTCGCCGAGGCTCAGACGCCCCCGCGCGCTCGGGCACTGGGAGGGAAGCGTCAGCTCCCAGCTTGGCTCCGCTCCGCTTCAGATCGACATCGGGGTTGATGGCGCAGGCAAACCGATCGCGGTGCTGACCCCTCCCGGTGAAGGCATCAGCAGCTTGCCGCTCCGAAACGTGGCGATCGTGGACGGCAGCATCAGGTTCGAGATGCCTGGCAAGGGCGAGGGCTCGTTTTCCAGCGCGCTTTCGCTCGATGGTCAGTCCCTCACCGGGGCGCTGGACAAGGGCTTCGCCAGCGCCGACATCGCGATGACGCGATGACGCGATCGGGCGATGCCCGCTTTCCCGCCGAACCGAAAAGCAAATCAGTTGATGCGAGGTTTGCCGGCGATTGGTCCGGCGCGCTCGATCCGGAGGGGCGCATTCTCCCGGTTCGCATCTCGTTGCGGAACGACGGGAGGAATTCGAGCGGACGGCTCGTCCTCGAGGGCGGCGTCGCCTTCCCGCTCGCCATCACTCAATCCGGCGACAAGCTCCTGCTCGAGATGGTTTCCGCGGGTGAATCGATTTCCCTGGCGCCGGATCCAGCTGGCGGCGCTCTAATCGGCGCCTACATCAGCAAGGACGGCGCAAAGTCGCCTCTCATCTTCAAGCGCGCACTGCTTTAGAGGTCTCATCGCCTGGCCTTCTCGACCAGGTACTCGTTGAGATCGCCTGCAGTCAGAGATGGCCGCGGAGCACGCGTTGCTGAGACGCCAAAGCGGGCAAGCTCCTCGACCAAGCTCACCGAGCGCGCATCGCCTGCCGGATCCCAATCGAGCAAGAGACGCACATCCTTTTGACCAAGCATCCGGATCTGATCCGGCGTCAACCTGCCCGAAACCCCCATCAATCCGATGGCGGTAAGGCCAAGCTCAGCGGCCGAGAGCGTATCCATCACGCCCTCGCAGATGCTGATCGATGTCTCAGGCGCGTCGATGGCGCCAAGATTGTAGATCCTGTGCCGCCTTCCCCGCAGATTCTGCCAAGATATTCGGCTGGCGTCGTCCTTGAAATAGCGCGCCTGCAATGACGCAACCCTCGCGCCTTCGACATATGGAAAGACCAGGCTGCCTGACCAGAAGACCAGCGCACTTCGCGTCGCTGTCGATGCGCCTGTCAAAAGACCAGATCTTTGGGTTCGTTCAAAACCGAACTGGTCAAGCAGCGCTTTCAGGACTGGGCGAGACTGGCCAAGCTGACTGATGCGGAATTTTGCGATTGTCTCGCGCGAGATGGCGCGCCGCGACAGGTAAGCTTGGCCATCGTCTTGCAGCGGGCACCGGCTCAGGAACGCTTCGAAGAGCTCGGCATCAGGCGGGGTCTCCACCCGCGTCTGCGTGTCCCCAAATTCCGGTTCGCTTGGCGAAGGCCTGCGTGGCGTGGTTCGCCCGCCGGTTGGCGCAATCGCGGTTCTGTCCAGCAACCACGCCCTGGCGCCCGCAAAATCCAATCCGAGAAAGTGCTTCACAAGGTCGATTGACCCGCCCTTCCGATTGCAGCCGAAACAGATCCACCGCAGTCCGGTCGCGCCAATCTGAAATGACGGCTTCCTGTCGGCATGGTCCGGAAAAGGACACCTTGAACCGCCGCGGCTCGGCAGCTTCAATCCAAGCATGGCGCCGACGACGTGAATCGGGATCCGATTGAGCTCTTCAGTCTGGCGTTTGACGTCCACCCGAAGGTCCCTTGCCCTCAAACCCGATCCGGGAGCGCGCCTTCTCACGCCGCCCTCTTCGGCAAGACGCTTTGTGATGCTGAACCTGCTGGCGCGCTTGGGGTAGAGGGCCTGCCCCGAGACCGGCGATCCTCCTTGCGATCAACCTAATGATTTGGCTCGCACGACCCACGAAGCGTGCGCCCAATGACGACGCCACCCTCGCGTGCAGGGTGCATGCCGCATGGCGAGCTGCCGCAAAACAACCATCGGCGCCAGCCCCGGGTCAGGTGCGGAGGTCAAGTCAGGTCAACCCGAGCGCCTGGGTCAGCTGATTGCGCGCCGCGTGCGACCAGCTAAAGCTGACCGAACTTGATCTCGATCGACCCAACCGGAAGGTCGATCGTCATGCCATCCTTGGCCAGTCGCCAGTCAGGCCCGCCGACAGCATCAACCCCCTTGGTGAAGGTCTCAGGCGTATAGAAGGGCAAACCCGCCTGGGTCAGGTGGGAGAAGACCAGCGCCTTGACCCCCGCCAGCTTGGCGATCTCAGCGGCCTCGACCGGCGTCGTATGGTAGGTCAGCGTATCAGCCATGATCGAGCTTACGCGCGGATTGCCCTGCGCTTTGAGGCCGGCGGACATCATCTAGGTCATGTCGGCATTCTGCGCTTCGTGGATCAGCACGTCGGCGCCCTTCGAGGCTGCGGCGAGCGCCGGCCATTTGATCGTGTCGCCGCTGATCACCACTGAGCGGCCCTTGTAATCGAAACGGTAGGCGTAGGCCGGCTCGACCGGCGCGTGATGCACAACGATCGCCGTCACGGTCAGGCCGTTTTCGCTCCAGGCGGTTTTCGTGACCGGGGTTGCATCATCCTTCGCCTTGGGCAGGGTGATGACCAGCGCCTTGAGGACGCCAGCGTCAATCGGCAACTTTAAATCATCATGATCGTGGTGGGCGTGGCGAAAACCGTGGTCGATCTCGTAGGCCTGGTTAAAGCCCGAGGCGAGTTTCTCGACGCCCGGCGGCCCGACGATCGCCAGCGGGGCGGGTCGACCCGCCACCCAGCTCTGCATGTTGAACTCACCGAGGTCACCGATGTGATCGGAATGGAGATGGGTGATGAAGACCGCCCTGGCGGTCGCCAATGGCATCCGCCAGGTCAGGAGATTTTCTGTCGCTTCAGGACCCATGTCGACGAAGTAGAGCGAGCCACCCGCCTGGATGGCGACGCACGCCTTGGCGCGGTCGCGGATCGGCAGCGGCCCGGACGTACCGCAAAGCGTCACTTTCAACGCGTCAGCCGCTGGCGCAGGCTGACCGGATGCAGGCGCCGCCAGGCACGCTGCGGTTGCCGCCAGACAGGCGGCCAGTTTGATCAGCAGGCGCATTGCGTCTCTCCCTTGTCGGGGTAAGGCCCCCTTGGAGGCCAGCTTGCGGCCAGCCTAGGCGAACAAAATTTTCGCTGTCCGTTCAATGAACCAGAAGCAGGCGAGAATACCCGCGACGTAAGGCGGCCCGCGCCAGGTCCAGACCCGGGTCCAGGCCCGAGCCCAGGCCCGAGCCCAGACAGGCGGTGTTGGCGCAAAACGCCGCCATGTCCACATCAGAGCCAGCACGGCGGCGACAAACAGAATCTGTCCGGCCTCGACGCCAAGGTTGAAAAACAGAAGCGCCAGCGGGACCGCCCCGTCCGGGATGCCGATCTCGCGCAGAGCCGAAGCAAAGCCAAAGCCATGGAGGAGGCCAAACGCGAAGGAGGCGATCCACGGCCAGCGCTGGGTGAGGCTCGCCTTGCCGTCTCGCGCACGAATGATCTCGGCGGCGACGAACGCGATGGAGAGGGCGATCGCTGCCTCTACCGGCGCGCTGGAGAGGTGGAGCCAGCCGAAAGTCGTTCCGGCCAGCGTGATCGAATGCGCAACCGTGAAGGCGGTGATCGCGCCGAGCAGTCGCTTCAAGTCGCCAACCAGCAGCAGCAGGCAGAGCACGAACAGGAGATGGTCGAACCCAAACAGGATGTGCTCGACGCCGAGCCGGAAATAGGTGGCCGCAACATCCGCCCATGGCTGTTCGGCGGGAATACGCGCACTGGGCGCCGCCCCGTTCAGCCGCAACGTCTTGGGCGCGCCAGAGAGCGGTTCGAAGCGGACGATGGCGTCAGTCAGTGTGGAGTCGAGATTCTCGACGTGGATCTCCTTGCCGACCAGGCCCCCGGCGCAGGTCGTGCGCCAGCGCTCGATCACGGCGGAATCCACCAGCGTCGATCGCGGCTCGCTGGCGTTGGTGCAGCCGGGCGGCAGGATGACGTTGAGCGCGAGGCGCATGTCGCCCTGTGCAGGCGTCTTCCACAGCATGTCGTAGCTATCCGGCTCAATCTCGCGGATTTCGAGAAAAGCGGGGCGGATCTCGTGCGCGAACGCCCCTGGCGCGAAGCCGGACAGCGCGAGCAGCATCAGCAGGATCAGCCGCACGTTTGTCATTCGCCGCCCGTCGGGTCCTGCTTCAGCGGCGTCGTTTTCGGGCTGGGGTCGGGCGTCGTCGGCAAGCCCTTGTAGGCTTCGGGCCAGTCGATGCGGACGTTGTAGCGCTTGCGCATGCGGGCCTGGAAATCGTCCCGCGCCTTGTCGCGGCGGCTCTCGATCCAGTCGGACCGGACGCGATCATGTACGTCTTCCAGCGCGGCCGGGCGCCCCGCCTCCGTCTCCATCACCATCACAAGGTGCCGGCCGAAGGGCGAGGCCACGGGGCCGAACCAGCCGGCGCTCTTGTTCGCAAACACGGCCTTTGCGAAATCGTCGCCGAACAGCGCCGCCGCGCCTTCCTGGGTTGTGAGCGGCATGGCTGCCGGCAGCATCGACGGATCGCCCAGCTTTGCCGGATCGGCGCCAGCCTTGAGCCTGGCGAGAAGCGCGCTGGCGTCCGCCTCGGCCTTCTCGCCGCGCTTGTCGGAGCTCGCCAGCACCTGGCGGATCGCGCGGCGCTCGGGCAGACGATAGACATCGGGATGACCAACGAGCAGTGCCTGCAGGTCAGCTTCGGTGGGTTCTTCGCTGGCGGTCGCATCTTCGACCAGGAATTCCAGTTTCTGGCGCATCCGGCGGCGGACGATGGTGTCGTCGGCGTCGAGACCCATGGCGATCGCCTCGCGCCAGGCGATCTCCTCGGTGACATAATCGTCGACCAGCGTCTGCAACTCTGGCTTGCTGGGCAGGTGGCCGGCGAGCAGCAGATAGCTCTGGGCAATCTGCTTCACGCGCCCTTCCTGAACGACGACCATATCGCCCTGCGGCCGCCGATCGGGGCCGTGGATCAGCGCATTGGCGATGAACAGCGCGATGCCCGCCGCAAGGAATTGCAGCAGCGGCTCGCGCGCGGCGCGCCCGAACCATCCTCTCGTCCGCACCGCTAACCCGACCCTGGGCGCAGGGGCATTGCCCGTGTCCACCTCAGCCCGCTTTCGTCGGCACGAACCAGATCGGCGAGGTGTAGGCGCGTTCCTGGATGGTCTTCTCCAGATGCGGGCTGGGCTCGACGCCGGCGCGGATCGCATCCCAGGTCGACCAGCGGCAGGTCGGGTCCTCGATCACACGGGCGTAGTAAAAGGCGTTCTGCTTCGGATCGAAGTCCGGATCGCTCCAGCCGCCGGCCAGCTCATTGTCGCCCTTGTCCTCGCTGAACTTGCAGGTCTTGACATCGACAGTGGCGCCATTAGCCGGGCAGCGCTGCGATTTTAGGTCGACCTTGTCGCCATCGGCGCAGACGACGTCGAACACTTTCTCGAATGCCTTGCCGCTCTTGTCGGTCCAGCCCTTGACGATCTGGATGCGCTGCAGCGGCGCTGAATGCGTGTCGCGCATCGCCATCACCAGGAAGTCGGGCGCGCCCGTCGGCTTGCCGACAAGATCACCGCCCATCGGCACGCCATTGGCATAGGCTGCCTTTACGCCGGCTTCGCTGCTCAGCTCGGCGCCCTTCAAGCCATAGCCGGCGAAAAAGCGCACGCGCATGCGCGGGCCCGTGGTGGCGAACGTCTCCTTGCGGCGCAACGCCCCATAGATCGCCTCGCGCGTATTTTCCTCGGCCCAGACGCCGGTGAGGCCCGACGCGCCCCAGCTAGAGAAGCGTTGGATGCCATCGGGGATCTTGTAGCTCGCCCAGGTCTCGCCCTTGGGCGGCACCGAGCCGCGCAGTTCGGGCAGGCCATCACGGATGCCGACCTTGGAGTGGTAATTGTCTTCCTCATAGCTGCCGGCGCCGTTGTGGCTGTCGCTGGCGCCGACCATGCCGTATTTGTAAGGGTTGACGCCAACCCTATCCTGGATCTCCAGGCCGTCCTTCAGCGCCTTGCGTACATAGCCGCCATCGAACTTCGTCACTTTCTTGGCCTGGCCGATATACCACTCCATGATCTCGAAGCCCGCCAGCTCGTCGGTGGGCGAGAGCAGCGGGTGCGTTTCGGACGTGCCCTTCACCTGCGTGACTTCGGTCAAGGGTTCGTTGCGCTGGCGCAGCTCGGCCCAGGCGCGATCGACCGGTTTGCCGTTCCACATCGTGCGCTCGTACATCGTGCCGTCCGAGCCGTTGGCGTTGTGCGGGATCACGAGCGACTCGATGCCTTCGGCGCGGCGCTGGTCGAGCCATTTCCACAGATCTTCGGGGTTTTGCGATTCCAGCGCTGTGTAGGGCAGCTCCGGCGCCTTGTCGGTTGCGAAGATGACGTTGCGGTGCAGGTTGCGGCCGTCGGGAGCGGAGGTGAACTCGTAGGCCACCAAGGTGGTGAACTTGCCCGGCTCGTAGTTGCGCTTCGCGGCGTCGATCGTGTCATTCCAGGCGGAGCGCACGGTGCGCAGGTCGGCGAAATCCGCCATGCGCTTGCCCTCATCGAGCGTGTCCGCGAATTTGCGGAACGCCTTGTTGACCGCGACCTGATCGGTCGAGAACAGCTCCTTGGCGTAGGGCACGCTCGCATAAGGATCGCCCGGCGTGTTGATGGCCGGCAGCACGCCGAGATATTCCGAGTGGTCGGTGATCGCGAGGAAATCCAGCGGACCGCTGTTGAGGTGAAGGTCATACCCCGAGGCGTGTTTGATCGTGCCGCCCTTGGCGTAGGCATACGCATCGTCGGGCGAGGCGCGCACGTTGAAGATGTAAGCGTCGAACGAATTGCGCGTATGCAGATGGAGATCGCCGAAATAGGCGTTGCGCAGTGGATTGGGTGGGGGGCGCTGGCTCACGGGCTTGGGCGTGTCGGCCACTTTCGACGGGGCATCCGCTGGCTGGCTGCACGCCGCGATCAACGCGCTGGCGAGCACACATGCCCCAAACCGAGCGCCAGCCGAAAAACCGGAAATCCTCAAAACGCGTCCTCCCTGCCCAACCGGTCGATGCCGGCTCCTGAACTCGCGCTTGGTTCCGACCACAAACAGGAGTGACCGGACGTGCGGTTCGTTGATACTATCTCGTACAGTTTCGACGACCGCGCGGCCCGCGTCCAGCGCCTCGTTGCGAAAAGCCGCTAGAGGACGCTTGGGAAAGCGTCGAGAGGGAGAAAACGCTGGTGGACGAAGCGCACCCAACCCAACCCTATCGGATTGTCGGCGGGTTGGGCTCGCCCTACTCGATGAAGATGCGGGCGCTGTTCCGGTATCGCCGGCTCCCCTTCATCTGGCAGCCGCTTGGCCCCGACACCGAGGCTGCACTCAGCCAGGTCAAAGCGCCCGTGATCCCGATCATCCGCTACCCGGACGGCGCCTGGCGCAATGATTCAACGCCGATGATCTTCGAGCTTGAAGACCGTCACACGGACCGGTCGGTGGTGCCGACCGACCCGGCCGACGCCTTTCTCGCCTGCCTCCTTGAAGACATGGCCGACGAATGGGGAACCAAATTGATGTTCCACTATCGCTGGTTTTACGAGGAGGACCAGGAGGCGCTCAGCACCTGGCTCGCATTCGATCGCCTGCGCGGCGGCGGGCGCGCCGGCATTCAGGCTTTCGCCGACCGGTTTCGCGCCCGCCAGATCGGCCGAATGGCGCTGGTTGGCTGCACGCCGGGCAATGCGCCGTTGATCGAGGAAACGATGCGTCGACTGTCGGCGATCCTCGAGACCCAGGTCGCGGAGAAACCCTTCTGGTTCGGGTCGCGCCCGTCTCTCGCCGAATTTGGATGGATGGGTCAATTCTCCCAGCTAGCAAGCGACCCGACGCCGAACCGCCTGCTCCGTGCGACGGCGCCGCTCACCCTGCGCTGGCTGATGCAGATGGATGATCTTTCCGGGCTCGAGGGGGAGTGGCGGGGAACAAACGAGCCGCGTCAGCCCATCATCACGGCGATGCTTGCCTTTGCCGGCGCCGTCTACATGCCATTCCTGCTGGCCAATGAGCAGGCCATCCAGGCCGGCGCCAATACCTTTTCCTTCACGGCGTTTGGCCTCGGCTACGAGCAAGGCGCCTTCAAATATCAGGTCAAATGTCTCGAAGCGCTGCGCGCCCGATTTGCCGGCCTGCCGCTTGCTGCTCAGGCCGAACTCAGCCCGCTTCTGGAGGGCGCGTCTTGTCTGGCCGCACTGAGAGCCTGAATGAGCGTGATGACGTTCGGCCCATCGAACCGCCAGAATCGCCCCCGCAGAAAGGGATCGGACATGTCCTTCTCGAGCCTGCTGCTCGGCGCGGTCGCCGCCGTCGTTTGCGCGTCCGCCACAGCGCAAGAAGCGCCGACGCCGCCCGACAGGGCCTATGTGTCCACC
>JANMWT010000319.1:0-5100 GCA_031394145.1 Alphaproteobacteria bacterium
CGGCTATAACCAGGCCAACGAGGAAGTTCTCTCCTATGTGCGCTGGGTGATGGTCAACAAGAAGGACGCCAGCCGTCCCGCGCCCGCCGCCGTGGTTCCTGAACTGCCATCGTCGGTGAAACCGTCTTCCCTGCCACGTCCGGAACTTGTCGCGACCGGGTATGAATTCAGTCTGTCGGGCTCGCCTTTTGGGTTCGAGGATTATGAGGTCGGCGAAAGGATCGACCATGTCGACGCCTTCACCGTCGAAGAGGCCGAGCATCAGATCGCAACCCGGCTCTACCAGAACACGGCGAAGGTTCACTTCAACCAGTTCGAGCAAAAGGACAGCCGCTTCGGCCGCCGGCTGATCTATGGCGGCGTCGCCATCTCGCTGGCGCGTTCGCTCGCCTTCAACGGCCTCGCCAATGCGGCGGAGATCATCGCCATCAACGCTGGCAGCCACGTCAATCCGCTGTTCTCCGGCGACACTGTGTTCGCCTGGTCCGAAGTGCTCGACAAGGCAGAGTTGGGCGAGGGACTGGGCGCCTTGCGGCTGCGACTGGTTGCGACCAAGAACCGGCCATGCACCGACTTTCCCCACAAGGATGCAGATGGCAAACACCTCGCGGAGGTGATCCTCGATTTCGACTACTGGGCAGCCATTCCGAGACGTAGCTAGGCAATATGATGCCCGGTATCATCCAGGCCATGGGCGCCACGTCGATCCTGCTGTCAGTGGTGGTGCGCGTCATTCGCTCAGGTGCATCCTGGCAGGCCATCGATGACGGGGTCGCCACGCAAGAACAGCTGCGCGACGTCACCGGCATCCTCAACTCCGAAACCCTGCAGGATATTTTTGGACCGCCGCGGATGGAGGACGGGGTTTACCCGGTGACCCGCGCCGAGGTGCTGCGACAGCGCACCGGCATCGGATATCTGCTCGGCGACCGCTGGCTGGACGGCGCTTCGGCGGTGATCGCGGTGCTCTCGCTGTTTCCGCTCTGGCCGCTGTGGGGAACGCGCATCTGGCTCGACACGCTGCTGATGTTTGCAGGGCTCTACCAGATCGCCGGTTGGGTCGCTGCGATCATGCAGGCGGGTCGGAAATGAGGGCGTCGGGAGAGATCAGGCAGGCGCCTGGCTCGGCGCGTCGATCCGCAGGCGCCCGAGCAGATCATGGATGTAGGCGGCGACGCGCTTGCGCAGGCCCTTGGTCGTCACTTTCGAATAGAGGGTGACGCCGAAATAGATCGGGATGCCAATCAGGACGAACATCAAAGGCATCGAGATCACCAGGATCAGCGCGGCGATGCCCTCGACCCGGTCGCCGATGATCGACTGCTGCCCGGTCGCGAGATTGACGTCGCAGATGTGCGACTCGCCGCGAAAGATCACCGCGGTGCGATCGCCGGGCTTGTAGGTTTCTGCAAGCTCGAAAGATCCCGTCTCGCCGTTGTCATCCCACTTTACGCGGCACTTGGTGTAGGTGCGCGTGCGGCCAGCGGGATTGCGCTGCTGCGATGTGGAGTTGGTCTCCAGCACCGTGCCCAGTCTGTGAAACAGCGCCTCGGCGCTCATCTCTGTCACTCCGCAACCCGCCAGACGTTCCGTCGCCAAACCTGCCCGCATCTGGCCCGCCCTCCATAACCCATGCGCTCCGAATTCAAAGCCGTCGCGCCGACCGATTCTGATCCGCCTGTGGAGCAAATTGGCGTCATCGGCCTCGCGCCCCTCTCAAGAACCGCAACATCCACTCGCCGACCAGCGTGTTGTCCTCCGGGGCGCCGAGGGATTCAATCGCCTGATCGGCGAGATCGTCTGACAGTGGCTTGCCGCGCCGGGCGCCATAGAGCGCCCTCAGAAAGCCGTCGGTAAATTCCGGGTGACCCTGCAGGCTGATGATCGGCGCAGAATCGTAAACCAGCATCGCGTGATCCGTGTGTGTCGAACGCGCCAGCGTCCTTGCGCCCGCAGGCGGAATGATCACCTGGTCCTGGTGACTGACGCCGAGGGAAAAGGCCGACCCTGCGTCCACCATCCAGGATTCGCGGGCGAGGATGTCGTAAGTGTGGCGGCCGACGCCCCAGCCCTTGTGCGACTTGGCCACCTCCCCGCCCAGCGCATCGGCGATGATCTCGTGGCCGAAACAAACACCGACCAGCGGCGTTCTGGCGGCGCTGGCGTCGCGCACAAACGCGCGCAAGGGCGCCATCCAGGGCGTCCGGTCGTATACCCCTGCTGGCGAACCGGTAATCAACGCCGCCTCGCAAGTTGAAGCGTCGGGCGGGGCGGCGCCATCGACCAGCGCGACCGTCTCGAAACTCAGGGTCTCGTCGATCCCCGCCAGCAGCGAGACAAACATGTCAGGATAGCTCGGATAGAGCTCCTGCAGCCTTCCGGGCGCCCGCCCTGCCTCAAGAAGGGTGATCTTCATGGCTCCTAGATGCGGCGGTTTGCGTCTCCGGCCAAGGGGCGGTTGGGGCTGCGTTGACAGCGCCGTATCGGGGTCTAGAACGGCCTCCAAGCTCGGCGGGACCGAGGCTGGCAGGGATTCGCGTGCATGTCGCAGACTGGATGGACCGACAAGCGGCCGATGTCGCCGCACGTCCAGATATGGCGCTGGCATGTCACGATGCTCGGATCGATCCTCCACCGCGCCACCGGCTGCGCGCTTTATGCCGGCGCGATCATGGCGGCAGGCTGGCTGTTTGCAGTTGTCTCGGGTCCCGACGCCTATGCTGGCTATGCGATGATCGCCGCGTCCATCCCCGGTCAGCTTGTGCTTTTCGGTTTCGTGCTGAGCTTCCTCTTCCATGCTCTCAACGGCATTCGCCACCTGGTCTGGGACGCCGGCCACGGCTTCACGCCGAAGTTGGCGAGCGCGACCGGTTGGCTGGTGATTGGCGCTTCCGTGATCTCCGCCCTCGCCATCTGGTGGGCGGCGGGACTGGTCCCGGGTCTGCCCGGACTGGTTGACGGAGCCTACCCATGAGCGATCCAATTCGTACGCCGCTCGGAAATGTTCGCGGGCTGGGTTCAGCCAAGGAGGGCGCGCACCATTTTATTGGCCAGCGCGCCTCGGCCATCGCGCTGCTCTTTTTGGTTCCGTGGTTCCTGATTTCGCTGCTCGCTGCGATCCGCGGCGATTATGGCGATGCCCGGGACTTCATCGCCCAACCCGTCAACGCCGTCCTCATCCTGCTGACCCTCGGCGCCGCGATCTATCACATGCGAATTGGCATGCAGGTGGTGATCGAGGACTATATCGGAAAGACGGGCACGCGGCTCTTGCTTCTGATGCTGAGCTCCTTCTTGTGCATCGCGGCGTTCGCAGCCGCCGCCTATGCGGTCGTCGCCGTCGCTGTCGTCGCCTGAACTCTCTCGTCGCCTGAACTAGGGACTGGTCCATGAGCGCGTACACCTGGAACGATCATACCTATGACGTGGTCGTCGTCGGCGCCGGAGGCTCGGGCCTGCGCGCCGCGCTTGGCTGTGCGCAGGCGGGCCTGAAGACCGCGTGCATCACCAAGGTCTTTCCCACCCGCAGCCACACCGTCGCGGCCCAGGGCGGCATCTCCGCCAGCCTCGGCAATATGAGCCAGGATGACTGGCGCTGGCACATGTATGACACGGTGAAGGGCGCCGACTGGCTCGGCGACCAGGACGCCATCGAATACATGGTCCGCGCAGCGCCCGCAGCGGTCTACGAACTCGAGCATTGGGGCGTGCCCTTCAGCCGCACCGAGGAAGGCAAGATCTATCAGCGGGCCTTCGGCGGCATGACCAAGAATTTCGGCGAGGCGCCGATCCAGCGCACCTGCGCAGCCGCCGACCGCACCGGCCATGCCATCCTGCACACGCTCTATGGCCAGTCGTTGAAATACGACGTCGACTTCTTCATCGAGCATTTCGCGCTCGACCTGATCATGGAAGACGGCGCCTGCCGGGGCGTTACATCCTGGCAACTCGACAATGGCGCGATGCATCGCTTCCGCGCGCAGCGCGTGATTCTCGCGACCGGCGGCTATGGCCGCGCCTATTTCATGGCGACGTCGGCCCACACCTGCACAGGCGATGGCAACGCCATGGTTCTGCGCGCCGGGCTGCCGCTCCAGGACATGGAATTCGTGCAATTCCATCCGACCGGCATCTATGGCTCGGGCTGCCTGATCACCGAGGGCGCGCGCGGCGAAGGCGGCTACCTCACCAACTCGAAGGGCGAGCGCTTCATGGAGCGCTATGCGCCGAGCGCCAAAGACCTCGCCTCGCGCGATGTCGTCTCACGCTCGATGACCGTCGAGATCCGCGAAGGTCGCGGCGTCGGCGACAAGAAGGATCACATCCACCTTCACCTGGATCATCTCGATCCCAAGATCCTTCACCAGCGTCTGCCCGGCATCTCGGAGAGCGCGAAGATCTTCGCAGGCGTCGACGTCACCAAAGAGCCGATCCCGGTTCTGCCCACCGTGCATTACAACATGGGCGGCATTCCCACGAACTATCATGGCGAAGTTCTCACCCTCGATGCCGGCAACCCGGACAAGGTGGTTCCCGGCCTGATGGCCGTAGGCGAAGCTGCGTGCGTCTCTGTCCACGGCGCCAACCGCCTCGGCTCCAACTCGCTGATCGACCTCGTCGTCTTCGGCCGCGCGGCCGGTCTCTCCTGCGGCGAGGCCCTGGAAAAACAGAAGTCGCTTCCCGACCTTCCCAAGAGCGCCGGCGAGGACCACCTCGCGCGCTTCGACAAATTCCGCAACGCCGATGGCGGCACATCGACCGCCAAACTGCGCCTCAGCATGCAGCAGGCGATGCAGGAAGACTGTGCGGTGTTCCGCACCGGCGAAACGCTACATCAGGGGGTCAAGCGTATTGCCGCCGTGCACCAGGGAGCGTCGGACATTTCGGTCAAGGACCGCGGCCTGATCTGGAACACCGACCTGATCGAGACGCTGGAATTCGACAACCTGATCAATCAGGCGGCGGTCACCGCCAACTCCGCGGTCAACCGCACCGAAAGCCGCGGCGCCCATGCACGCGAGGATTTCCCCAATCGCGATGACGCCAATTGGATGAAGCACACGCTGGCGTGGATCGATGACGCAGGCAAAGTGACGATCG
>JANMWT010000346.1:0-1727 GCA_031394145.1 Alphaproteobacteria bacterium
GCCAATTTCGGCGATCTGCAGCGGGCGATGCGCGAAGAAGGCTTCGAGACTCTCCAATACCTGATGACCTCCAGCGGCCTCGTGGTCTGGCACACCTCAGCAGCGGGGTCGTACGCCCGCAGCGTGCTGGTGAGCCGAGCCGAGTTAATTGCCGCCATCGACGCGCTGACGATCAGTCTGCGCAATCCGCGACAGCCCTTCAACGAAGCGGCGGCGAGGGAGCTCTTTCTCTTTCTGGTCGAGCCCGTGCTGACGCATATCGGGCCCGGCAAGCGCCTGGTGATCATTCCCAACGACGATATGGCGAACCTGCCTTTCGAGACGCTCGTCGACCCTGGCGACGGCACGTTTCTGGGTGAGCATTTTCAAATCTCGTACGCGCCAAGCGGAACGGTCTTACTCAGCTTGCAACGCTCGACACCTTTGCTCGCGGCACGGGCGTTGGCGCTGGCTGACCCGGAGCTTCCGCCCGGCCGCGCCGAAATCGATTCGATCCGACGCGCGCTCGACGGGCGCGGTGTTTTCGATGCAACACACCGGCTTCGCAAGGCTGACCTCAAGCGCTGGGCGGCCGACGCCGATGTTGTTCACCTCGCCGTGCACGGCGACTTCTCCAAAGCGGACCCGATGTCGTCTTTCCTCGTTCTTGACCGGAGCGCAGGCGACGATGGAAAGCTTTCGGCTATGGAGATGTTCGCCCTACCCCTGACGCGCAAGCCCCTGGTCGTGTTGTCGGGCTGCGAGACCGGGCTCAGCGCCACAGGCTCGTCGGGCGAAACGCTCGGGATGCTGCGGGCGCTGCTCTTCGCCGGCGCGAATGGGCTCCTGTTGTCGCAGTGGCGGGTCGATTCGGACACCACGGCGCGATGGATGCAGACCTTTTACGCGGCAGCCGTGTCGAAGCCCCCTGGCGAGGCCGCTCAACTCGCGTCGGCCCGTGTGCGGGCGGACCCCGCGACGCGGCACCCTTACTTCTGGGCGCCCTTCCTTCTAGTCGCGAGATAGCCCCGATGAACCCGCCGTCCAGCAAGGAAGTTGCTGCCGAGACCGGCGCGATGATCAAGGCCGCCGCTGGCGCGTGGACCGGCTTTGCGGCCATCGGCAGCTTCATGCTGTATGTTGCCGGCTACCTGGCCCTGCGTTTTCACCTCGCCGTGTTCGGCATTGCGACAGACCTGTCGGTGCTCGACGAGCGCTACCTCTTCTCCGGCGCGCGCTTCCTCGTCTATCTGGTTTCGACGTTGCCAACCATTCTGATGGTCGGCGGGGTCGCCGCTGGGCTCGCCTGGTTGGTCAGTCGGGCGGTGCCGAGACCGTTGCGCGGCAGGCTCGGCCACATGGCGCTGAACCCCGGCGCCGCCGTGCTGCTGGGCATCGCGGTGTCAATGGTCGCCATCCAGGGCTTCATGAAGCAGGCCTACTTTCTCGTCGATCTCCTGCTCGCCCCGCAACTGCCAAGTGAGCCGGCATGGCTGGTTGCCCTGCTTATGGGCACGAGCCAAATGACTGTGCTTGTGTATTTCGATCTTCTGGTCGCCTCGTGCCTGCTGCCTATCGCGATCCTCGTCTGGCTTTTCAAGCGTACCGACTTGCCGAAATCTGTCGCTTTCGGCCGATTCATCCTGGCATTGCTGTTGTCGATCCAGCTGCTGCTCCTTCCCATCAACTTCGGCACGTTGATCGCCGACATGACTTTGTCGCGCGTGGCCGCTGCCGGTTCGCGAGCA
>JANMWT010000370.1:0-4546 GCA_031394145.1 Alphaproteobacteria bacterium
TGATCGGTCGACAGATTGGTGAGCGTGATCGAGCCGGCGATGAACGGCCAGGTGAGGTTGCCGCCCGCCAGGAAATACTCTCGGTTCGAATCGCTTGATCGACCGCCCATCCGCCGGACCTGCCAGATCGTCGCGATCGCCATGGCAATGCTGAGGCCGATGAAAACCGACCACTGAACGACGCTGTTCTGCAAGTCTCTCGCCTCCCGCAAAATCCCCTATCGAGGACCGTAATCGACAAGTCTGGAGCCGGCTAGCACCGGGCTTTTCCTGGAGCTTTGGATTGTCAGCCGAAGCGGTTGCCCAAAAGCTACCCTCGCCTGAAGTCATCCTCGCCTAGTAGTTCACGGCCTTGACCGCGGCGCCATCGATCCGGAGGTTGGCGCCGGTGATGTAACTCGCCCGCGGGCTCACCAGAAACGCCACGGCATCGGCCACTTCCTCGGGCTTTCCGTGGCGTCCAAGTGCGCTCAACTGAGCCGCGCGCTCGAAGAGCATCGGCTGCGCCGTACGGATTTGATCCCACACGCCGCCAGGAAAGAAGATTGGTCCTGGAGAGACGGCATTTACCCTTATCCCCCTGGCGCCGTTTCTCGCGGCAAGCTGACCGGTAAGCGCAATCAGGGCGGCCTTCATGGCGCCGTAACCGTCCTCGCCGGGAGGGAGCAGCGTCAGGATGGAAGCGATGGAAGAAACAAACAAGAGCGCGGGGTCATTCCCAAGCTTCAGCTGGGGGAGAGCGAGGTCTGCGATCCGGACATGCTGCAGGAAGTCTGTTTCGAACGCCTCACGCCAGGCCGCCTCTCCCTGCTTGGTCGGCCGGGTCGAGACATTGCTGATGACGATGTCGAGGCCGCCGAGCTCGCCGACGGCGGCGCCAAACCACGTCGCAAAAGCCCCGCCATCCCGAACATCCAGCGCCGAACCAATGGCGTGCACGCCAAGAGACCTGAGGTCCGCAACGACCTCATCCACTGCGCTTTGCGTTCTGGCGCAGAGCGCGATGCTGGCGCCTTCGGTTGCAAGCCGCGTTGCAATCGCGCGGCCAATGCCGCGCGTTGCGCCGGTGACAATGACCCGTTTGCCGGCAAGTCCCAGGTCCATAGTGCGCCCTTTCTATCCGGCGTGCGTTGCAACTGCGCCGCGACGGCCCCTGTTTCAGGCATGCGCGTCGACGTATTGACGATTTATACAATAGTAGATGACGACGCCAGTCCACCGGCAGGGGAAGCGCAGGGATCTTGATCGCGTCGAGCGGATCTGAACTCACAAAGCGGCCGGATTGACCATCCTCAGCGTCGCTTGAGGCTGCTCGAGCGTTTTTGACATTGAGCGGCGCCCGCCTTGACGGCCCCGATGATCATAGCAACCGTCATTGCCTCGACGTCAGCACGCGGCGCGCCCGACTTTTGGAGGTAGTCGCCCGCGGCAATCGTCAGGCCGAGTCCGACTTCCGTCAGCGCCAGAGCATCGGCTAGCGAAACCTTGAACTCCTTGGCGATGCGTTTGGCGAGGTATCGCACGTTCGTGTCGTGTTCATGCGTTCGGACCGTCCCGACAGCGTCCGCGAGGGAAGGCTCGTTCAGAAGCCGACGGACAAAAGCTCCGCGCCTCTCGACTTCAATGAGCGCAATGTGGGTCGTGTTGCGCACCAGCTCCGGGAATGTCGTGGCGGACGTCGCAGCGTGCATCTGTTCTTGTTGTACACGCTCAAGGTCGCGCTTGAGGAGGGCGCGCAGAAGAACGGTCTGGCTGGAAAAATAATTGTAGACCAGCGCCTTGCTGATGCCGGCCGCGCGCGCGATGCGCTCCATGCTTACGCTGGCAAGTCCCTCCGCGCCAATCAGCCTTGCCGCATGATCGAGGATCTGCGCCTGGCGCGCTTCAGGGTCGAGGCGGGTTCGCGTGCGTGAAACTGTGGCGTGCGCTGGCATGAAGTCGTTTGCTCGTCAGTTGGGTAACCAGCGATGGCAGAGCCGCTCGCTGGTCGCATCAAATCCTAGATCGACGCAACGTCAACCCAATCTCGCGCCCGAACCATCTGAAATGGAGATCGCCATTCGGCCACCCTCAATGATGCTTCGCCCAGCTATTGACGAATAGTACAATAAGACAGACCCTCCGGCAAAGTCAGACACTCGGGTGCGCCCCGAATGATCACATAAGGACAGCTGATGCCCCAGGCTCGAGGCGGCAGGCTCAATAAACATGGCAAAACGCGCAGACTGGCTGCGCTCTTTCTGGCCTTATTGGCGAGTTCGTGCGTTGCCCCAAGAGCGATTGAACCTGCGGTCGATCAGGCAAAGTCGGAGAATGCTGGCGCCGGCGTTTATGCACGCGCCTGCGCCTCTTGCCATGACGGGGGCGTTGTCCAGGCCCCACGTCGCGAAGCCCTTGCTCTTCTGCCAGCCGCCCGCATCGAGGCGGCGCTCGACAATGGAATCATGCAGGCTCAGGCCGCCACGCTGAGCGGACCGGAGCGTGTGGCCGTTGCACACTTCCTCTCACGCGCCGAGCACGGGCCGCCAAGCCGCCAGGGCGTCTGCGCTGCGACTGATCGAGGCCAGCTCGCGCCTGTCAGGATTGCCGATTGGGGAATGGATCCAGGCAACACCCGCGCCGTAGGCGCGTCGTCGACCTCGATCAACGCCAGCAATGCAGATCGTCTCAGGCTTGCTTGGGTATTTGGCTACCCCGATGGGTCGCGCGCCCGCGTCCAGCCGACATTGGCTGGCGATACGCTGTTCACAGCGGATCAGGCCGGGATGATCTACGCGCTTGACGCTACGCGCGGCTGTATCCGCTGGAGCTTCATGACCGGCCAGGAAATTCGTTCAGCGCTTGTGATCGGGGCCGGGCCGTCGGGCGCGGCGAAAACACTCTATTTCGGCGACATCTCGGGACGGGTGCATGCATTCGATATCGCAAGCCGCAGGCTGTTATGGAGCGTCCAGCCGGACACCCACCCGCAGTCAACCATAACTGGCACCCTTCGGCTTTTCGAAGGGAGGCTCTTTGTGCCGATTTCCTCCCTCGAGGTTATCGCTGCGATCGATGGCAAATACCCGTGCTGCACCTTTCGCGGGGCCGTTGTCGCCCTCGATGCAGCAAGCGGTAAATTGATCTGGAAAACCTATACGATTGAAGAACCTGCAACCGCTCGCGGCGTCAACAAAGAGGGTGCAGTCTCGTTCGGCCCATCCGGCGCGCCGGTCTGGTCATCACCAACCATCGATGTCGCGCGCGGAGCGCTTTATGTGGGAACCGGCGAGAACTATTCCCACCCAGCCTCCAACATGAGCGATGCGATCCTCGCCCTCGACACGGCATCCGGGAAGGTTCTCTGGCGTCAGCAGGCGCTGGCGGAGGACGTCTGGAACGCCGCCTGCAGCGCGGGCGCCAACTGCCCGGTTGCGACCGGGCCTGATTATGATTTCGGAGCGCCGTCGCTTCTGGTGACCATGAAGGACGGCCGAAGCCTTGTGCTGGCCGGGCAGAAGTCAGGCCGTGTCTACGCGCTCGACCCCGACAAGGCGGGCGCCGTCCTGTGGATAGCCAAGCCCGGTCGTGGCGGCATCATGGGCGGCGTCCACTGGGGAATGACCAGTGATGGCGCAACTCTCTATGCACCGGTCTCTGATCTTTTAGTCTATCCCAAGGATGCCCATCTGCCGGCGCAATCGGGCCTGCACGCGTTGGAGATAGCCACCGGTGCTGAGATCTGGGCCCAGGTCCTGCCTGACCATTGCGGACAAACAACCTGGCGCTGCTCGCCTGGACTTTCGGCTGCAGCGACCTTTGCGCCGGGCGTCATTTTCGGCGGCTCGCTTGACGGCATGCTACGCGCTTTTTCCGCGAAGGACGGCGCCATTCTCTGGAGTTTTGATACCAATCGAAACTTCGACGCGGTCAACGGCGTCAAAGCCTTCGGCGGTGGAATTGACTCAAGCGGGCCCGTTGCGGCCGGCGACTTTCTTTATGCGACGTCCGGCTATGACAAGTTCGGTCAGAAAGCCGGCAACGTTCTTCTCGCCTTCAAGCTGCAAAACTAGCTGCAACCCGAATATCGATCAGGAGGCATAAGATGTATGCTCATCGCAGAGGGGCGATCGTCGCGATGCTCGCCGCGCTCGCGGCGTGTGCTGCACCCGAAAAACCAGTCGCTGGGCAGCCGATTCCCAAAGGCCCGCTCGTGCGAGGCGTCAGCTATGTCGGTATTTCTGTCAGCGACATCGAGAAATCGGCCGCATTCTATACGAACGCCCTTGGCCTGACCGAGGTTGATCGCCACGCCCTCGCCGGGGTGAGCGCACTTGATCAGCTCAATGGCGGCGCGGCCGTGAAGGCGCAGACGCGGCTTCTGCGCGGTGATCGCGGCCAGATTCGCCTGATGAAGTTCGCAACACAGTCAGCCGAAGCAATGCAGACCACCATCATGCCCGTCCAGGGTCCCGGCATTACCCATGTCTGTCACCAGTCCACCGACGCCAGGCCGATCTTTCCTCGCCTGGTCGCCGCCGGCGCCAAGCCGCTCTCGCGCACAGGC
>JANMWT010000371.1:0-119234 GCA_031394145.1 Alphaproteobacteria bacterium
AGAGTCGGAAGTCGGCCACCTGCAGCGGCGCGGCGCGTTGAATTTCGTTCAGGATGAAGGTCTCCAGCAGGCCGCCGAGCGCCACGGAATTTGCGCCAGGATCGAATGACGCAACATTAAACCGGCGCAAGGCGCAGACGATTCCCGTATCGACGAAATGGAATTTCGCGTTCTTGACCTCCCGCCTGCCCTCGCGCGACGCCCACGCGCCCAGCTTGAGCACCAGCGACAGTCGCATCAGTACGTCGAGATACTGATCGACAGTCTCGCGTTTGATCCCGAGGAGCTTGGCGATGCTGGTGATGTTGAGCTCCTGGCCCGACCGAGTGGCCATCTGGTCAATGAGCAGCCGCAGCCGATCGGTCTTGCGCACGCGCAGGATGTCGGCCACGTCGCGGTCAACAACGGCGTCGACATAATCGCGGTACTGTTTTTGGCGTGGCGCCAGAGTGAGGTTGCGCACTTCGGGAAATCCGCCCGCCAGCAGCACGTCGATATACTGGTTTCTCGACAACCTTTCCGGAACGCCGAGCTGATCGAGGTTGGGCGTTCGCTGAACCGCCCAATCGAGCAGTCGACTGACCGGCCTGCGTTCGACTTCCGTCATGGTGAGCGGCCACAGCTTTACGGTCCGCATCCGTCCGGCCAGGGAATCCGCCACGTCGGCCGTCGTGAAGACGTTCGAGGAGCCCGTCAGGACGAACTGGCCCTTGCGCCGGTTCACGTCGACGATCCTTTTGATCGCCAGCGCCAGCATCTTCGATCGCTGGGCCTCGTCGATGATCAGGGGTTGGTCGCCCAGGCCGGCAGCCAAGGTTGCGAGCTGGCCGGCGGGATCCGCCTCGAGCGCCCGAAGGACAGCCATGTCGTCCAGAGTGATAAAGCGCCCGGAGTTGAACAGGTCGCGGACAAGAGTTGTTTTGCCAACCTGGCTAGACCCGGGGGCCCGAACCCTCTGCCCGCTCCATGACACCAAACGCAACCGATCGCAGACGACCGGCAGCGCCGGCGCCGGGATTGATATCGGCGCCGTTCACCTCGGGCCCGGAATCAAATCGCGCGGTCCGCCTCGTCAGGCAGACCGCGCGCTTGGTTTCTTGAACTGGGGTGGCCGGCGCTAGCGCTTGGCGGCTTTGCGCGGCGCGGCCTTCTTTTTCGCCTGGATTTTCGGAGACGACATCGCAGCGGCCTTCACGGCTTTGCGCGCCGCCTTCTTTTTCGCGGGCATCTTCTTCATCGCTTTGGGCGCCTTGACGCTCGCAGCAATGGCGGGCGCCTTGATCGCCGGTTTTTTCGATTTGGCTTTCGATTTCGATTTTGTGGTGCGTTTCATGTTGGTCTCCTGTCTGGTGCGCGGCGATCGAAGCAACGTTCGATGGGTGAGCGCTCTTTCGCCGACGCGTCTGATGATGATGTAATCTGCGACGCGAAGCTGAAGACAAGGTTTCCAAATGCGCGCCTCGCGCGAGAGAATGCGAATTTGCGTTCGCTTCAAGTCAGATTTTTTCGCGTGACGCTTTGTAGTGCGCAGGCAGCACTTCGTGTCAGCCAACGAGTGTGCTCAAGTGTGCGCACCATGAGACGTCCGCTCGCGCTCTTCCCTCGAAGCATCCGCATTCGCATCACGCAGCTGCGTGCGCCGCCATGTGAGACGCGATGAAGATCGTCGTTGCTGGCGCCGGCATCGGCGGTCTTGCCGCAGCGCTTGCCCTGGCGCGGACCGGGCACGCGGTCGACGTGGTCGAGCGCGCCCCTGCGCTAGGCGAGGTGGGCGCCGGCCTGCAATTGAGCCCCAACGCCGTCAAAGTGCTGCGCCAGCTTGGGGTGGGCGAGCCGATCGAAGCGGCAGCCTCTCATCCCGCGTCGCTGGAGCTCAGGCTTGGTCGATCCGGGCGGCGCGTTTTCTCGATTCCCATGGGCGCCGCCGCTGTCGCGCGCTATGGCGCGCCCTATCTCCATCTCCACCGCGCCGACCTTTTGGACATCCTCCGTCAAGCCGCGGAGCGGGCGGGGGTCCAGCTTAAGCTGGGCTCGGAGGTCGCCGCCTATGAGGGCCGCGGAAATAAGGTCTTTGTCTCGCTCACTGGCGGCGCCCGGATTGAGGCCGACCTGCTGGTCGGCGCCGACGGCATACGCTCGATCATCCGCGAGCAGATGCTCGGCAAGGACAGCCCGCGATTTACCGGCTCGGTTGCCTGGCGGCTGCTGACCCCGGCGAGCGCTGCGCCCGACTTGCCCCGAGGAGCCATCGTCTGGGCGGGGCCGAGGCGACACGCGGTCACCTATCGCATCCGTGGCGACGCATGGATCAACTTCGTCGGCGTAATCGAGGAGAGCGGCGAGCGCCAGGCCTCTGGTTCCGAAAGCTGGGACGAGCAAGGGGAGCTCGAAACGCTGCACCAGGCGTTCGCGGGCTGGGCTGATCCCCTGCCGGCGATCATCGCCTCCGGCGGCGTCTGTCGTCGCTGGCCGCTGTTCGATCGCGACCCGCTCTCGCGCTGGGTCGATGGCCGGGTCGTTCTGCTCGGCGACGCCTGCCACCCATTGGCGCCCTTCCAGGCCCAGGGTGCGGCGATGGCGATCGAGGATGCCTTTATGCTGGCGCGCTGCCTGGACGAGAGGGCGGGGGCGCCCGAAGCGGCGCTCTTGCGCTACCAGACCCTGCGCCGGCCGCGAACCGATCGCATGCTGGCGAGCGCGCGCGCCAATATGGCCATCTTTCACCCGTCCAATCCACTCACCCAGGCGGCAACCTATGGCCCGATGATGCTGGCGGATCGGCTCTGGCCAGCAATCATCTGCTCGGCGCAGGACTGGATCTATGGCTACGATGTTACGGGACAAACGAGCGTGGTAGGCTGAGGCATTCGGGCCGACCTTGTGAGGGTTGCATGCGCATCAGGTCGGTCTTGGCGCTTGGTCTTGCGGCGGGCGCGCTGGCGCTCCTGGGGGCCTGCGAAGACAAGTCGCTGCCGCGCGTCGCGCAGGCAAGCCATGTCGCCGAGGACAATCCCGATCACGGCGCCCTCTGGCCGATCCTGTTGCAGCACTGCCTGCGCAGCCCGTCTTGCGATCCGATGAGCAAGTTCAGCGAGGGCGCGGGCCAGGCTTCCAATTTCATCGGCGCGGTCAATTATTTCGTCGAGTCTGCCGACATCGTGAAGGAGGGCGGGCGCGATTATGGCGGGCGCATCACCCTCAGCATGATCGCCCCGCGAGGCGATGGCGGAGCGGCGGGCCGACCGTTGACGCTGGACGAGACCGCATCCGATCTGCGCGGGCCACGCAATCGCCAGTCCTGGTTATCGATCGAGTATCGGGCGCCCTCGGGCGAGCCTGAGCCCTATTTCCTCGCCTTTCGCTCGGCCCAGATCGCCATCAAGGTTCCCGGCGTCGAAACGCTGAAGACGCAAGACGCGATCAGCAACCGGACCGGCGATTACCTCGCCGGCTTGAGCTGGGGCAAGGGCGCAGACGGTGATGACAGGGCCGGCGCAATGGTCGAGATCAGGGGCGAGGCCGGCGTCCTTTTGACCGGCTATTCGATCGGCCTTGCCCTGGGCGGCAAGGTGAAGGACGAGGACGCCGCAAAACGCGGGTTTGAGCCCTGGTCATTCTACGTCTCGCGCAATCTCCGCGACGACAAGGCGGAGCTGGCCAACTTGATGAAGGCGATCACCTCAGGCGAGACGCTGACGCTCACCATCGCGGCGCCCAACGGCGCGATCCTGCAGGATGCGATCTACACGACCGGCTTTCCTGCGGCGCTGAAGGAGGGCAGCGCCGCACTGAAGGATCCTCGCCTGTCACAGGCGCTGACCCAGCGCTGTGCGCCCTATATCGGCCAGGGAGCCATGGTCTGGAATGAGCTCGACGTCGCCCCGGCGAACCACACCTGCGATCCGCGCTCATCCGACCAGCGCCAGGCGGCTGAGGCGGCCAGGGCGCCGAAGCCGAAACCGACACGCTAGCGGGCTTATTGGCCCGGCTGGGGCAGGGCCGCAGCGCGCTTCATGCAGGTCTCGAGCGCGATGCGTGGTTTGCCGGCGCGAATGTCCTTGGCCGTCTTATCGCCATAGGCGTCGGAAATTTCGCCCAGCTGGGTGACGCGGGCGACGCCCTCCGCCATCAGCTTGTCCGCGCCATGCTGAGCGATGATCATGCCCATGCTCTCATTGCGCATGCGGATGGCTTCTTCGGTTGGCGACAAGGCGTCGGAGGTCGGGCCATAGCGATCGAAGATGACGCCCGAGCAGTAGAGATCGTCCTTGGCGCCCTGGGAGCCGATCTCAAGCGGGTTGGGGAGCGGGTTGGGGGGCGCATTGGGAAGCGTCGACGGCGCGGCGCCGCCTGCGCCCGCTTGGTGCGGCGCTCCTGCACCAGGGGCGACCTTGGATGTTTCGGTCGCGGTCGCGGTCGCGGTCGGCGGGGCAGGGCGGCTCTCGGCGGACTTGCTGCAGCCGCACGCCGCCAGCGCCAGCAAAGCGATCCCGACAGCGCGTAGCATGGCTCATCTCCTCAAGGCTCGGGAGACTGGATAGCGCACCATGGCCTGGGGTCAAACGGCTTGGGGTCAAACCACGCGGGCGTGAACCCGCCAGCATGCGCCGAGGTCAGGCGCCGAGGTCAGGCGCTGACGGCGGCCCGGGCGAAGCGCTTGCGGTCGTTGGGGTCAAGATAGACCTTGCGCAGGCGGATGTTCGAGGGCGTCACCTCGACCAGCTCATCGTCCTGGATATAGGCGAGGGCTTTTTCCAGCGTCATCCGGATCGGCGTGGTGAGGCGCACCGCCTCGTCCGTGCCGGAGGCGCGCATGTTGGTGAGCTTCTTGCCCTTGAGGACGTTGACCTCGAGGTCGTTGCCGCGAGTGTGCTCGCCGATGATCATGCCTTCATAGACCTTGACGCCGACCTCGATCATCATCGGCCCGCGGTCTTCGAGGTTCCACATGGCGAAGGCGACGCTTTCGCCTGAGGCGTTGGAGATCAAGACGCCGGTATGGCGACCCTTGATCTCGCCCTTGTGCGGCGCATAGCCGTGGAACAACCGGTTCATCACCGCCGTGCCACGCGTATCGGAGAGCAACTCGCCCTGATAGCCGATCAGGCCGCGCGTCGGAGCGTGGAACACCAGCCGTGTGCGGCCAACGCCGGAGGGACGCATGTCCACCATCTCGCCGCGCCGTTCGGCAAGTTTCTGGACCACGGCGCCGGTGTGTTCATCGTCGACGTCGATGACGACTTCCTCGATCGGCTCCAGCTTTTCGCCGGTCGTCTCGTCGATCTTCATGACCACCTTGGGACGCGAGACGCCGAGCTCGAAGCCCTCGCGGCGCATGGTTTCGATCAGTACCGCAAGCTGAAGCTCGCCGCGGCCGGCGACTTCGAAGGCGTCGCTGTCAGGCGCGCGCGTGATGTGCAGCGCGACATTGCCTTCGGCCTCGCGCAGCAAGCGGTCCCAGATGACGCGCGATGTCACCTTCTTGCCCTCGGTGCCGGCAAGGGGAGAATCATTGACGCGGAATGTCATCGCCAGTGTCGGCGGATCGATCGGTTGAGCCGGCATCGCCTCGGTGACTTCCGGCGCGCAAATCGTGTCGGCGACCGTCGCCTTGGTTAAACCCGAGATCGAGACGATGTCGCCAGCCCTGCCTTCATCGATCGGCGCACGGGTGAGACCGCGGAAGGCCAGCACTTTCGAGACACGGCCCTGTTCGATGACCTCGCCGGTGCGCGAGAGCACCTTCACCGTCTGGTTTGGCTTCACAGAGCCGGAATCCACCCGGCCAGTGAGGATGCGGCCGAGGAAGGGATCCGCCGAGATGGTGGTGCCGAGCATGCGGAATGGCCCGTTGTCGACGCGCGGCGGCGGCACGTGGGCCAGCACGGTCTCGAACAGCGCCGACATGTTGTCGGTCTTCTTCGCCGGATCCGTGCTCATCCAGCCATTCTTGGCCGAGCCGTAGATGATCGGGAAATCGAGCTGTTCGTCGGTGGCGTCGAGGTTGGCGAAGAGGTCGAAGACCTCGTTGACCACTTCGACATGGCGCTCTTCGGGCTTGTCGATCTTGTTGATGCAGACAATCGGGCGCAGGCCGACCTTGAGGGCTTTTGAGACCACGAACTTGGTCTGCGGCATCGGGCCTTCGGCGGCATCGACCAGCACAATCGCGCCGTCGACCATGTTGAGGATGCGTTCGACCTCGCCTCCGAAGTCGGCGTGGCCGGGCGTGTCGACGATGTTGATGCGGATGTCGTTCCACACAACCGAGGTGGCCTTGGCGAGGATGGTGATGCCCCGTTCCCGCTCCTGGTCGTTGGAATCCATCATCCTTTCAGAGGTCTTCTCGTTCTCGCGGAAGAGCCCCGATTGTTTCAACAGGCAGTCGACCAGCGTGGTTTTGCCGTGGTCGACGTGGGCGATGATGGCGATGTTGCGCAGCTGCATGGGTTGCGGACGGGCTTTTCGGGCTTGGGGAGGCTCTGGTTTTGCCGGCCGTCTACAGCGATTTTGCTGCAAAAGCGAGGGGAGGGCTGCCGCAGGCCGTTCGGCCCCGGCTAGAACCGGCTTGCTGCCAGCGCAGCAGGGCCTAGGTTTCGCGCCATGAGCTTTCTCGACAAGCGCCTCGCGCCGGGGGAAACGGTCGTCTATCGGGGCCGTTTCCACCTGATGCAGCATATCTACGCCTGGACGATCCTCGTGCTCCTGGGGATTTTCCTGATCGGGATCGCAATCTGGATTCGCGAAATGGTCCGGCTCAGCACCACGGAATTCGTGGTTACCAACCGCCGGGTGGTGCTGAAGGACGGGTTTCTGGCGGTCCACGTCAATGAGCTGACCTTGAGCGCGATCGAAGGATCGGAAGTCGACCAGTCCTTCCTCGGACGCCTGTTCGGCTATGGCCGGCTGACCATGCGCGGGCGAGGCGACACCCACCTCAAATTCCCGACGATCGCCCACCCGAGCCGCTTTCGCGCCGCCGTCGAAGGGGCCCGGATGGCCGACGAGGGCAAAGCTTCGCCCGCGCCGGCAGCGAGCTAGCCCGGTGCGCGCCGCGCTCCTCGGCTGGTCGGCGCTCAGCCTCGGCTGCCTCGCTGCGAGCGGTTGCGCCGGCATGATCCATCCGGCCACGGCCGGCGATCCGCCTTGCGGCGTCGGCAAGCCAATGGTCGAGACCATGCTGTTCATGGGCCTTTCCTCGCCGCAGGGAGCGGTCAGCGCTGACGCCTTCCAGCTTTTCGTCGAGACCGAAGTCACGCCGCGCTGGAAGGAGGGCTATACCCTCCTCGATGCGCAGGGGCTCTGGCTGTCCGAGGCCCGCAAAGTCACCGAGCGCGAATCGTCCCGCGTGCTGTTGCGCCTCCATGACGACACGCTGGCTGCGTCCGCCGACATCGAGGCGATCCGCGCCGCCTACATCAAGACGTTCGCGCAGGATGCCGTGGGGCGCACCGACCGGCGGGTCTGCGCGGATTTCTAACCCGGAAACTGTTGCAGCCCGATTTCTTCCATCCGACCCTCGCGTAGCGCGGCGCAGTTGAGACTTTCCGAGCCTTGCGGGAAGCAGAAGACGTCGAGCCGCGCCTGGCGCAGCGCCTTCCAGCCCGCCTTGTCGAGGTCGGCTGCGGGATGGAAGGGAAATTCCTCGCGGCCGGGCTGGCCGTCGGTTTTCTCCCATGGCGGCAGCTTGTCGCTGGTCGACGCCATGCTGTTCGTCTGGTCGATCCAGTCAGCCAGGGCCGCCTTCATGCTTGCTGCGCCGCTGGCCTCCTTAAGGCCGAAGATGTCGCGCGCCGCTCCTGACCAGGTGTAGATCGGCGATCCCTCGCGCGCCCGGATGACCAGGACCGCGACGGCGTTCTCGCAGGTCGATCCTGTCGCCGTGGCCTCGACGGTATAGCGACGTAGCGGCGTCTCCTGGTTGATCCAGGCGCCTTCAACATGCGCCGCGCAACTCGAAGTCGCGACCGGCGCGCTCGGCGCGCTTGCTGAGGGAGGCGCAGGCAAGGCGGGTGCGCCAGCGGCCGGGCCAAAACTCGGGCCAGAGGTCAGTCCAGGCTTTGGGCCGCAGCCGGCAAGCGTCGCATCCAGCAGGCCCAGCGCCAGCAGGCTGGCCAGAATGCTGGAGGTGAATGCGGATCTCATGATCGCGTGTCCCCGCCGGCAGGCTGCGGCGCCGGCGACCTTGCCCGAAGGCGGAGGCAACTCAAGACCCAGACACAAGACCCAGACACAAGACCCAGACAAAGGTGCACGGCGCAGCCTCGGCCTGCCCAGCGCCCCTATTCGGGAGCACGCGATGGGCAGACCTCGACGCGGAGCGCTTAGTGCTGACCCTGCTGTTTCTTGACTTCGTCTTCTTTGGCCGCTTTGCGGTCGGCGTCATTCCATTCGACCGTCGGCGCCGCGCCCGAAGCGTAGTTCCGCGACTTCTGGGCCAGGCGGTTCATCGAATCCGACAACTGGTCCTTGGTCACGGCCATGTTGCGCGAGGAGGTCTGGCCAACCCCTTCGGCGTCGTTGAAGTTCGAGAACTCGGCGCCGAGAAAGACCACCTCCCAGCCCCTGGCGCGAGCCCGATCAAGCGCCGCCTTGGCGCCAGCCCGGGTGAGTTCTTTCGAGGCGTTCTCTTCGCCGTCAGTCATGATCACCAGCACGGCTTTTTCCGGATGGTCCTGTTCGGCCAATGACACCATCCGGCCGATGGCGTCATAAAGCGGGGTCATGCCGCGCGGCGTGGCGTCGGCATTGGTCACTTTCTTCCAGTGCGTCGCCTCGACATCGTCGCGGATGACTTCGAACTTCAACCCATCCTGGCTGTCGAACACCGCCAAGGTGATCTCGGCGTTGACCCTGGGTCCGCCATCGAGCGAGGCGAGGCCAGAGGCATAGGCGTTGACCGAGGAGAGCGCCTCGGTCCAGCGGCTCTCCATCGATCCCGTGCGGTCGAGCAGGACGTAGGAATGAATGCGCGGCGTCTCGCGATTAGAGACCGGCGTCTTCGCCGAAGCGCCAAACGGCAGCGCAGCGAGGGCAAGGATGGCGATGAGGGCGGTGTGGGTGGTTTTCATCTGTTGGTCCCCAGATTGAATGCGGCCGGACGATCCGGACCTATTGCGCGCCGAACGATACCGGCGCGCCGATCGCGAGGGCATGCGCCTCGCCGTCCGCTCCGGGCGGCATCAGGCGGGTTGGCGCGGGTTTCGCGCCGGAGGCTTGGTTGGTGAGGAAGGGAAAGGGCGCGCCAGCGGCCGCAAGCGTGATCAGCGAGACTGCGAGCGCGGAGAAAGCGAGCCGGAGGCTGGTCTTCATGGGCAGTCCCTCCCTGTGTCGGAGGGCGGAGTGCGGCGCCGACATGCCGGACCTTCGCCGCCGAATGCGACATCTTGGCGGGCTGAATTGGGGCGAAACCGCGATTTCTCGCGAGGCTTGCGGAGCCCTGGATTAACCCTTGGCAACGCGTTCGCGCGCCGAGCGCGCATGGCCGCGGTCGGCTCAGGCAAGATTGACGATCAAGATCACCCCGACCACGACCAGATAGCCAAGCATCGAGAGGAAGGCCAATGCCGGCCCGCCGCGCATCAGTTTCTGCAGCGCGCTCGCCGGGCCGCGCACCAGGCCGATGTCGTCGACCCGGCTTGCCCGGACCAGCATCGCCACCACCATGAGAATGAAGGCGTAGGAGACGAGGTAGACCTGATCCAGCATCAGCAGGTAGCCCACTTCCGGCAGGTTCTGGCTGGCGGTGAACTGGAGCGCCACCAGCGTCAGGAGTGCGGTGATGGCGAGGCCAACCCGCGCGTCAACATGGCTGGGATCCAGCACCAGGGCGGCGGCGGCGACCATCAGGATGATCAGGATCGGCAGGAAGGATTTGATTGCGCCCGACACCACCGGCCGGCTGATCGGGATCGCGACGATGGCGCGCGAATAGGGCAACGCGCCTGGATTGGCGAGGTCGCCGAAGGCGGTGGGATAGGCCTTGTTGACGATTGTTATCGTCGGCTTGCCGATGGCGTAGCCCGGGATCTGGACATTGGGGTTCATCGAGATCTCGTCGACGACATATTCCTGACGATCGGCGGTCGACTGCTGGTCCTCGACTTCGATCTTCAGCGTCTGTTGGTCGAAAGGATAGGTCCGCACCGAGAACTTGGTCGAGAACAGACCCTGATGCCGGAAGAGTTCGTATTTCGAGCCATCCGGCTGCGGCGTCGGCTCTTTTTGCAAGGCGGTCTGGGTGTGGTCGTTGGCGTTGACCACATTCATGAATTCGAAGGTCGAACCCGGCTGCAACGCGGCGTCCTTGTTGCGGAGCCAGATATAGATGTCGGCAGAGAAGGCGTGGTTGCGCAGATCGATCGCCTGGATGTCGTTGATATAGACGCCGATCTTCACCGGCGCAGGGGCCGTTTTGGCCGCCGGGCCGGATGTCTGCGGGGGTGTCTGCGGGGGTGTCTGCGTGGATGTCTGCGTGGATGCCGGTGGGGTTGTCGGGGTGGTTGTCGGCGGGGGTGTCTGGGCTGACGCCGGAGCGGTCGCCGCCATGCCGGACAGCAACAGGGCGGACAGCAACAGGGCGAGGCAGGCGAGGAAGAAACGGGACATGGCGGCGCTCATTCGGGTTTGTCCACGGGCGGGATCGGCGCGCTAGGCTTTGCCGGCTTTTTCTTGCGCGACGCGAGGTTGAGAATTTCGACAAAGGCGGAGAACGCCATCGCCGTGTAGACATAGCCCTTTGGCACATGGATGCCGAAGCCATCGGCGATCAGCACCATCCCGATCATCAGGAGGAAGCCGAGCGCCAGCATCACCACGGTTGGATTGGCGTTGATGAAGCGCGCCAACGGCCCCGAGGCGAGCAGCATGACGCCAACGGCGACAATCACCGCAGCGAACATGATCGGCAGGTGATCTGTCATGCCGACGGCGGTCAGGATCGAGTCGATCGAGAAGACGATGTCGAGGATCAGGATCTGCACGATCGCCGCCCCGAAATTCATCATCGCCTTGCCAGTGACGGACGGGGTCTCGTCCCCGTGCGGCTCCATGGTTTCGTGAATCTCGCTGGTCGCCTTCCAGACCAGGAAGATGCCGCCGGCGACCAGGATCAGGTCGCGCCAGGAAAAGGCGGTTTCAAACTCGGGTTCGCCATGCGCGCCGATCGGTCCTTGCAGGCCAAGATCAATCACCGGCGCGGTCAGCCCGACCAGCCAGGCGATCACCGTCAGCAACAGCAGGCGCAGGATGAGGGCGAGGCTGAGGCCGATGGTGCGGCCCGTAGCGCGCTGGGCCTCCGGCAGCTTGTTGGTCAGAATCGAGACGAAGATCAGATTGTCGATGCCGAGCACGATCTCCATCACCATCAGGGAAATCAGCGCCGCCCAGGCGGCCGGATCCGTGATCAACCCTGTGATGTCCATCGACAACCGTCCTCCCGAGACACCGACTGTCTAGGGTGTTCCGGGCCCGGCGTTAAGGGGGGGCCGCGCGCGATCCTCGTCCGTTTCCTAAGTCAGTTTCAGCCGCATGATGTCCTCATCGTCGAGCGTGTCGCCGACGCGGAACTTGTAGGCCCCCACCGTCTCAAAGCCCCGGCTCTTGTAGACCGCGATGGCCCGGTCATTCGCGCGCCAGACGCCGAGATAAAGATCCTCCGCCCCGCGCCGGCGCGCTCGCTCGATTGCCCAAGTCAACAGGATGCGGCCGACCCCGACGCCCTGGCGCGCCTGGTAGACATAAACCCGGTGCAGTTCGAGCGCCGCTCCCGGTCCGGTCTCGATCGGCAGCTTGCACGGGCCGATCTTGCAATACGCGACCATCCGCCGGCCGCCGAATGCAACCCTGACTTCGACCTCCGGGTCCCTGATGTCGGCGAGCATGTTCTCGACCGAGTAGGTTTCATCGAGATAGCGCTTGAGGTCGGATGGCGAATAGAGCCCGCCGAAGGTCTCGACAAACGTGTCGCGGCCGATCTCCGAAAGGTCGGTCGCGTCCGCCTCGACGGCGTCCCGAAAGGTCATTTCACGGTCGACCACGTCGCTTGCCCTTTACCCACCCGCCTTCGCATCGCCGCGACAAGCATAGACGAATTCGCGCACTGCGTCGCCCAGCAGAACGAGTTTGGCAAGCGACCAGACACCTGAACGATCAAACGTCGCCATCGGCCCGATCAGGCGATCGACCAGCGCGCTTCGCGGCGCCAACCAATTGCCGACGAGCCGTTCCGTCGCCGGCCGGTCGATGGCTTGCGGCGCGACGCCGCTGCGCTGGGCGGCGAGGATGGCCGCGGCCGCAAGTTCGCTCTGCTGGCGCGGCAGATCGTCGGCCACACGCTGCAGGGCAAGCCGGTCCCAGTGATCGCGCGGTTCAAGATCGCGGGCCGCGGCGCGCATGCGATCAAGCCCAAGCTGGCGGCCAACCTCGTGCTGGACGAAGGCGACGGCCCGCAGCGGCCATTTCACCCGGTCGGCGATGTCCACGGTCTCACGCGCCGAGGCCAGCGCCCGCACCAGCCCGACATCGCGGGCGATCGCCTCGGGCGCACCCAAGGCGATGTAACGAGCGGCCCGCGCCTCGCAACGCGAGCGAACCAGGGGCGATAGGGCGCTCAAGAGAAGGCCGCGAACCTGACCGACGCGGTCGCGATAGCGCGCGATCGTCGCTCCAGCGGTGTCATCGTTCATCAAGGCCCCATCGCTGAGGAAGGCGCTGGCCAGCACCCGTAGGTTGGCTGCGGTTTCCGCCGCCATGGTGATCTGGGCGACAGCCGGCGCCTTGCCGTCGAGCGCATTGATGCGATCGAACAGCTCGTCGAAGTGAAAGACAGCGAAAGCCGCTTCGATCGCCTGGGCGATGCGACCCGCATCGGCGCCCTCGGCGTCGCGCTTTTGCGCCGCAAAGGTCGGCCCGGTCAGGTTGACGATCCGGTTGGAAAGACGCGTCGCGATGATTTCGCGTTTCAGCCGGTGCCGTTTCCGCGCTGTCTCGAAGCTGCGCACTGCGTCGGGAAAATAATCTTCGAGCAGGATGTCGAAGGTCGGATCGTCCGGCGCTCTTGATTCGATCAGGCCGTTGAACAGGTCGATCTTGGCGTAGGCCATCACCACCGCCAGTTCGGGGCGCGTGAGGCCAAGACCGCGATCGCGCAACGCCTGGAAGCCGTCGGCGGAGGGCAGGCCCTCGACGCTGCGATCCAGCTTGCCCTGGCTCTCCAGCTGGTCGATCAATCCTTCATGGCTGTCGAGATCAGCGGCAGCGTGCGCCTCCATGATCGAGAGTGCGCCGGTCTGGTCGTAATTGTCCTGCAACACGAGCCGCCCGACATCGTCGGTCATGCGTCCGAGTAGGGCGTTGCGCTCGCTGGCCAGAAGCGCCTTCTGGTTGATCGCCTCGGTCAACAGGATCTTGATATTGACCTCATGGTCCGAGGTATCGACGCCGGCCGAGTTGTCGATCGCGTCGGTATTGATGCGCCCGCCCTTGCGCGCAAATTCAATCCGACCGGCCTGGGTGACGCCAAGATTGGCGCCTTCGCCGATCACTCTTGCCTTTACGTCTCGGGCGTCGACGCGCAGCCCGTCATTGGTCTTGTCGCCAACATCGGCATTGGCCTGGGTGGACGCCTTGATGTAGTTGCCGATGCCGCCAAACCAGAGCAGGTCGGTCTCCGCAACCAGCAGCGCCCGGATCAGAGCATCCGGCGCAGCAGCCTCGCCGGCAAGACCGGTCAGGGCGCGGATCTCCGGTGTGAGCGGAATCGACTTGGCCGCGCGCTCGAAAACGCCGCCGCCCTTCGAGATCAGGGCCTTGTTGTAATCGGCCCAGGACGAGCGCGGCAGATCGAACAGGCGCTGGCGCTCGGCCAGGGCGGTGTCGAGATGGTTCGGATCGGGGTCAAGAAAGACATGACGGTGGTCGAAGGCCGCGACCAGACGGATCGCCTTCGACAGCAACATGCCATTGCCGAACACGTCGCCGGACATGTCGCCGATGCCGATGACGCGGAAGGGGTGCGACTGCGTGTCATGCCCCATCTCGCGGAAATGGCGCTTCACGGCTTCCCACGCGCCTCTCGCGGTGATCCCCATCTTCTTGTGATCGTAGCCGACCGATCCGCCCGAGGCGAATGCATCGCCCAGCCAGTAGCCGGCGTCGGCCGAAAGCTGGTTGGCGATGTCGGAGAAGGTTGCGGTGCCCTTGTCGGCGGCGACGACCAGATAGGGATCGTCGCCATCCCAGGCGATGAGACGATCGGGTCGCACCAGCTTGCCCTCGACCAGATTGTCGGTGAGCTGGAGCAGCGCGCCGACGAAGACCTTGTAGGCGGCGACGCCTGCCGCCTGCACCGCTTCGCGCGATCCGCCGACCGGCAGGTTGCGCGGATAGAAGCCGCCCTTCGATCCCACCGGCACGATCACCGCGTTCTTGACCTGCTGGGCCTTTACCAGGCTCAGCACTTCGGTGCGGAAATCGTCGCGGCGATCCGACCAGCGCAGGCCGCCGCGCGCGACCGGGCCGAAGCGCAGGTGGACGCCCTCGACATCCGGCGACCAGACGAAGATCTCGCGATAGGGTTTCGGCAGGGGCAGCGGCTCGGCCTCGGCGCTGACGATCTTGACGGCGATATGCCGAAAGGCATGCCCAGCCTCGTCGCGCAGGTAGAAATTCGTCCGCACACAGGCGCGGACCAGCGCCACGAGCCGGCGCAGGACCCGGTCGGCGTCCAGGGTGGCGACCGCCTCGAGCTGGTGCTCAAGGTTTGCGATCGCGGGCGCCGCGGCGCGGCGGCGCGCCGCGATGTCGCCGGGCTGGCCAGGATCGAACTTGATCGCGAACAGCTTCAAGAGATTGGCGGTCAGCGCCGGATAGTCGCACAGGGCGGCGACCTGAACCGTCTCGGAGGGATCCAGCCCTGACTGGCTGCGATAGCGCGCCAGCGTGCGGAGCAAGGCGGCGGCGCGCCAGTCGATGTCGAGCGCAACGACGAGCTTGTTGAAGCCGTCATTCTCAGTCTCGCGGGCCCAGATCGCCTCGAACGCCTTTTCAAAGTGCGCATCGAGGCGCCGTTGTCCCGGGGGACGGCCAATCGTCAGGTCATGGACGTAGACCACGCTCTCAGGCTGACTGACCCCGGCATGAAACCTTATCGGGTGGCCGAACTCGGCCCGCACGTGCAGGCCCATCCGCTCCAGCACGGGCACGATCTCGGCGAGGTCGAGCGCATGGCCGCGATGGTAGATCTTGACGCGCGCGACCCCGGCCTGGAAATCAGGACCCCAGACCCGGGTCCTCAGAATCCGGTCCGCCGCGGTCACGTCGATCGCCATCAGATCGGCAAGACCCTCCTCGGGGTCGAAGGCCTCCTTGTAGGCGGCCGTAAAGCGGGCCTGCGAGGCGAGGGCGACGCAGGCGCCTGCCGCACGAGCCGAACGGGCGAGCGCGTCTTCCCAGCTCTCGAACAGCTGGCGCATCTGCAGGTCGAGCGCATCCTCGTCGGGTTCAGGATGGCCGCGGCTGAGGCCGATGATCAGATGAACCCGCGCCAGCGGGCCTTCGTTGAATGAGGGGTAATAGGCCGAAGCGCGCCCGCCATACGCGTCGGCGAGCAGTTTGTGAGCGCGGGTGCGGAGGTCAGAATTGTAGCTGTCGCGCGGCACGAACAGGAGGGCGGAGACATAGCGGTCGAAGCGGTCGCGGCGGATGAACAGCTGGGTGTGCGGTCGGATCTGAAGATGCAGCACGCCAAAACTGATGCGGGCGAGATCGGCCTCGGAAATCTGGAACAGCTCGTCACGTGGATAGTTCTGCAGCACGGCGTCGAGCCGCTTTCGGGAAAACCGCGAGGCGCCGGCATAGGCCTCCTTCACGCGCGCCAGCTTGGCGCGGATGAGCGGCGTCTCGTCGGCTGGTCGGATATAGGCGGAGGAGGTGAACAGCCCGACGAAGCGCGTCTCGCCGAGGACCTCGCCGCGCGCATCATAGCGCTTGACCCCGACATAATCCGCATGGGCGCGGCGGTGGACGCGCGAGATGAAGCTCGCCTTGGCGACAATGATCGGTGAGGGCTCGTTCAGGAAGTCGCGAATCGCCGGCGTCACGATGGTGGGTTCGGCGGCGCGTGACAGCACGTTGCGCGAGGGGTCGCCAAGGATACCGAGACCGGACGCCGCTTCGACAAGCGGCTCTTCATGCGCAAGCTCGCCATCAGCATTGCGGGCGAAGGTGTAGTCGCGGGCGCCCAGGAAAGTGAAATTATTGTCGGCCAGCCAGCCCAGGAAGTCGCCCGCTTCGCGGATTTCCTCGGCGGTGCGCTCACCGGTCACCGGCAGGCTGGCGAGGCTCGCCGCGGCCGCATTCATTTTCTCGCGCATCGCGGCATAATCGACGTTCACCGCAGCGACGTCGGCGAAGGTCTCTTCGAGCCGGGCCTGCAGGTCGGCGTGCTCCGCGTCGTCAAGCGGCGGCAGGTGGATCTGGATCAGCGATCGCGGGCCGCCGGGGCCATCGACCACCGGATGCAGCACGGCGCGCACCTCAAGTTTTGCGTCCTGGCAGGCGATGATCGCGCTGTCGACCAGAAAGGCGACGTCGGGTCCGACAATCTCGGCCACGCTGAGCGGCAGCTTGCGGCCGCTCGCATCGATCGGGCGCCGGGTGCGGATGACGCGTGCGATCGTCGTCTGGTTCTTGAAATTCAGCTCCCACAGGTCGAGCGCAAGACCTGCGGCATCCTCGGCGCTCAGCTGAATAAAGTCCTCGGTGAATGCATCGGCCCGGTATTGTTCGAGATAGGCCCCGCCCACCTTGCCCCCCGAGCGGTTCTTGCGGGAACTCGCAATCGCCTCGGCGGCCGCCGAAAAGCTTTCTTGTGAGAAGGCGAGTTCGAATGTGCGCGTCAAAGGACCTCCGGTCCCGGCCTCGGGCGCTCGTGGGTGCACGAGTGCTAGCTCCCGACCTTGAGGGCCGCAAGCGGTCTATAGGCGGATAAAGATGTGGGCATCCGCTGAGGCGAGGACAATCTTGTCGCCAGAGCTGGCCTGTCGCCAGAGCTGGCCTGTCGTCAGAGCTGGCCTGTCGTCAGAGCCGGACGTGTCAGTCGTTGATCATGTTCTCGTTACGCTCGGGCGGCGCAAGATAGTCGGGTCGGCCATCTTCCGAGAGCAGGATGGCGATCCAGCGGGCGCCGGGGATCTGCGCCAGCACGATCATGATCAGCACCGTCAGCGGCGCCGACAGGAACATGCCGGTGAGGCCCCAGAGCGCCCCCCACACCGCCAGCGATAGCAGCACCACCAGCGCCGAGATGTTGAGACTGGATCCGGTCATCCGCGGGCCGACGAAGTTTCCGATCGCGAACTGCCAGACGCTGACCGCCAGGAAGACGATCAGCGCGCTCCACATCGGATCGGTCGGCATCCAGCTCGGCCAGGTCGGCTGTGCGATGGCGAAGAGAGCGGGCAGAATCGCGGCGACGATCGAGCCGATCGTCGGGATGTAGTTGAGGACAAAGATCACGAAGGCCCAGAACAGGGCGTTGTCGAGCCCGACGGCCAAGAGCGTGACATAGGTCAGAGCGGTGGTGATGATCGACAGCGCGGTCTGCACCCAGAGATACTGCTCCATGGCGCGGCGGATTTCGTTCATCACCGCCATGGCGTGACCGCGCGCATCGTGTTTTGGGAAGATCTGCACGATCTTGCGCGGATAGCGGGCTGACGAGACGTAAAGGAAAGCAACGTAGATCAGCACCAGGACCAGGTCGGACGCCATGCCGCGGACCGAAGTCAGCGCCGGCTCGACGAAGCGCACCGTGGCGTTGGAGAAGATCAGGGTCGACAGCTTGGGCGCGTCGCTGAGTCCCATCATCGAATAGACATGCACAATGATGCCGTTGATCCGCGTCTCGTAGTCGTCGGATTTGGATGCAAACTCCATGACCGCGCCACGCAGCACGCCGATAAAGACGACAATCGCGATGACGACCACCGACACGGCGATCAGGTGGGCCGCCCAGGCCGGCAATTTCGGGATCGGTCGACGGATCTCCCGCGCAAACCCCTCCATCACCAGCCAGACGAAGATAGCGAGGGCAAAGGGGGCGACGATGTCTGCGCCTTCATGCAGGGCAAATCCGATCGCGGCGGTCGCGATAATCCACACGCCAACCGTCATGTAGGTGCGGCCACGCGCGGCGTCCGCGTGCGTTGAAAGGGTGGGGTCGGGCCCAGCGCTCTGATCCATGGCCAAGACTTAAGGCCCGGCGCGGATTAAGGAAAGCGGTCTCGCCTGGCGGGCTGCGAGCGCGCCGAAAGCAGGCCAGCCAGCTGAATCCCGACGCCGGCGCCGGCGGCGATCTGGCGGTTGGAGAGCAGGCAGTCTAGGGGTTTGCTTGCCGGGCGGGGCGGCTCTGCTAGCCTGAGACGCTCGGCCTGACATCCTTGAGGGATATTCGAGCTTGAGGGATATTCGAGCCCGAGGGATTTTGGAGTGCGCGAATGACGGACAGCATCCTGATCGGCGGCGGCGGCCCGGATCATTCCTTGCAGCAGTCCCTGCTGCTTGCCCGCGCCAACCGCCATGGGCTGGTGGCGGGGGCGACCGGCACCGGCAAAACCATCACCCTGCAGACCCTGACCGAGCAATTTTCGGCGGCGGGCGTTCCGGTGTTCTGCGCCGATGTGAAGGGTGACCTCTCGGGCGTGTGCCTGCCGGGCGACCCTGCCGGCAAGCTTGCTCCCAAGCTCGAGGAGCGGGCCAAGCAAATCGGCATGGGCGCGATGACCTATGGTGCGCCCCCGGCGATCTTCTGGGACATCTTCGGCAAGAAGGGCCATCCCATCCGCGCCACCGTCTCCGAGATGGGACCGCAGCTTCTCGCACGCCTGCTCGAACTCAATGATACGCAGGAGGGCGTGCTGACGATCGCCTTCCAGTATGCCGACGATAACAAGCTGCTGCTGCTCGATTTCAAGGATTTGCGCGCGCTTCTCGCCGCCGTCTCGAAGAACGCCGCGGCGATCCAGCAGACCTACGGCAATGTCGCCGCCGCCTCGGTCGGCGCAGTGCAGCGCCAGCTGTTGATGCTCGAGCGGGAAGGGGCGCCGCAATTCTTCGGCGAGCCGGCGCTTGAGCTCAACGATTTCATGCGCACGACCGCCGACGGGCGCGGCTATGTCAACATCCTCGACGCCACCACGCTGATTAACAGTCCAAAGCTCTATTCGACCTTCCTGCTCTGGCTCCTGTCGGAGATGTTCGAACAACTCCCCGAGGTCGGCGATCCGGACAAGCCGAAACTCGTGTTCTTTTTCGACGAGGCGCATCTCCTGTTCAACGACGCGCCCAAGGCGCTCACCGACAAGATCGAGCAGGTTGTCCGGCTGATCCGGTCAAAGGGCGTCGGCATCTACTTCGTCACCCAAAATCCGCGCGACCTGCCGGACACCGTGCTGGCCCAGCTCGGTTGCCGCATCCAGCATGCGCTGCGCGCCTACACGCCGACCGAGCGCAAGGCCGTCAAGGCGGCGGCGGAAAGCTTCCGCCCCAATCCGGCCTTTGACACCGAGACGGTGATCAACGAGCTTGGCACCGGCGAGGCGCTGGTCTCGACGCTCGACCTCAAGGGCGCGCCGTCGATGGTGGAGCGCACGCTGATCCGCCCGCCGAGTTCGCGCATGGGCCCCGCCCTCGATCCCGAGCGCGCCGCGGTTCAGGCGAAGAGCCCGGTCGCCGCCAAGTACGACACGACGATCGATCGCGAGTCGGCCTACGAGATACTCAACCGCAAGGATACAGATGCGGCTAAGGCCGCCGCCGCCGCCCAGACCCAGAAAGACCAGGCCGCCGCCGAGGTCGTGCAGGCCCGGCAAGCGGCTGCCGCGCAGGCCGCCGCGGCGCGCCAGCAAGCGACCGCTGACGCCGCCGCCGCACGGGCGCAGAAATCTGCAGCGCCGCGTCGCTCGACGCGCCAGACGCCGATGGAGGCGGCGACCAACACGCTGGTCCGCACGGCGACGCGTGATGTCACCACCTACATCTTGCGGGGAATACTGGGCGGCCTGAAGCGGTAGTTGCAACGCTGAAGGGCATTTTCGGCGGCGTCGGATGATCGGCAATCCGGCTCGACCGACGGTCAGCTCCTGGCTTCGAGCCCGAGTGGCGGCGCGGCCTTCGACGAGGCCATCTAGCGCAACGTCCGCCACAACGCCGCAGCCGAAGCTGAGGCGATCACGGCGCCGAGAAGAAACCATGACCAGGCCGGCGCGCCTTGCGGCGGAGCAGGGGGCGGCGCGGGCTCGGCCGCCCGGGCGATCGCCGCGTCCAGCCGATCGAGCGTCTCAGGCAGTTTGCGCAGGTGCGCGACCGCCTCGCGCACCGTCGTCATCGCCAGCTTGGCGAGGCCTTCAGCGCCGAACTCGCGTCTGGTCCAGCGGTCAACCACCGGCTTGGCTGCTTCCCAGATATTGTGCGTCGGGTCGATCGACCGCGAGACGCCCTCGACCTGCACCATGGTTTTCTGGAGCAGGACCAGTTCGGGCCGGAGGTGCATGCCGAACTGTCGGGTGATATCGAACAGCTGCAGCAACACGCGCGCCATTGAGAGGTTCTGCGCATCGCGTCCGAAGATTGGCTCGCCGACCGAGCGCAGCGCCTGGGCGAAATCCTCGGCCGAATGATTGGCCGGGACATAGCCGGCTTCGAGATGGACCTCGGCGACGCGGGTATAATCGCGCTCGAGAAATCCCTTGAGGATCTGGGCGAGGAACAACCGCTCGTCCGGGCCGATGCGGCCCATGATGCCGAAGTCGACCAGCACCAGCTTGCCGTCATTCGCGAGGATCATGTTTCCTTCGTGGAGATCGGCATGGAAGAAGCCATGGTCGAGCGCACACGCAAGGAAGCCGCGGGTGATCCGGTTGGCGAGGTCGACGCGGTCGACGCCGTCAAGCACATTCGGGTCGGTGAGGCTCTTGCCCTCGACCCAGCCGGTCGTGAGCACCCGCTGGCTGCAGCGCTCCCAGTCGACTTCCGGCGCCGAGACATAGGCGTCGATCGCAGCGATCTCGGCGAATTCGGAGGCGGCGCCCGCCTCGAAGCGCAGGTCGAGTTCGCGGGTGAGGGAGCGCGCCATCGTCTCGACGAAGGCCACCGGCTCCATCCGCTTTACTTCAGGCTGGTTGGTCCTCTCGGCGTCGCGCGCCAGGCGGCGCATGGCGCGCAGCTCCAGCTCGATAAGGCGCTCGACGCCAGGGCGCAGGATCTTGACGGCTCTTGGTCCCTGCGGCGTCTCGATGCGATGCACCTGCGCGATCGAGGCGGCCGCCACGGCGCGGCCGAGCTTCGGAAATAGGCGCGGCGCGTCCTCGCCGAACGCCTCGCGCAGCGTGCGTTCGGCCTGGGCGTCGGAGAAGGGCGGCAGGGCATCCTTGAGGCGCGACAGGTCGGCGGCCGCCTCGACGCCGATCACGTCGGGCCGGGTCGCCATGAACTGACCCAGCTTGATCCAGGCCGGCCCCAACTTCTCCAGTGCGCTGGCGAAACGCTGGCCGGGCCGCTTGCCCTGGCCGCCGCCGCCGGGGATCAGGCGGAGCAGCGTTCCGGCGGCGCGGGTGAACCACGGCGCGCGAGATTTGTAGGCGTCGGGAATGATCACGTCGTGGCGCGCCATGACGGCGCCGGCGCGGGCGAGGCGCATGTAGTCGGAGAGCGCGTCGAACATCGTCCCTACACCGCCCATCCCATATGGAGGGCGGCGACGCCTCCGGAATAATTGGCGTAGCCAACCTGGTTGAAGCCGGCGTCGCGGATGCGCGTCGCGAGCGCGTCCTGGTCCGGAAAACGGCGAATCGATTCGACGAGATACTGGTAGCTGGCCCGGTCGCCGGTGACGATCTCGCCGACGCGCGGGATCACGCTGAAGGAGTAGCGATCATAAAGATCCTGCAGCAGCTGATGGGTCATGTGCGAGAATTCGAGGCAGGCGAAGCGCCCTCCCGGTTTCAGCACGCGGCGAAACTCACGCAAGGCCGTGTCGATCTCCACGACGTTGCGGATGCCGAAGGAAATGGTGAGGGCGTCGCACGAGCGATCGGGGAAGGGCAGGCGGGCGGCATCGCACGCCACGCGGGGCATGTCCGCCTCGGCCGGTCGGCGGCCAGCGACCAGCATCGCCTCGTTGATGTCAGCGACGATGGCCAAGCCATCGTGGACGCCGCCGCGCCGCTTGGCGACCTCTGATGCGCGCTTGTGGAAGGCCCGCGCCACGTCGCCGGTGCCGCCTGCGACATCAATCAGCCTCTCGCCTGGCTGCGGATTGAGCTTGGCGATCAGGTTGGCTTTCCAGATGCGGTGGACGCCGGCCGACATCAGATCGTTCATCACGTCGTATTTCGAGGCGACGGACGCAAACACGCCTTTGACGCGGCGGGACTTTTCGTCCCGGCTCACATCCTCGAACCCGAAGGAGACCCTGTCTTCGTCCATGAGGCCGCAAACATAGGCGAAGCTTCCAACCCCGGCTATACGCGAACCGATGCCAGAGCTCCCCGAAGTCGAGACGGTTCGCCGCGGCCTTGCCCCCGCGATGGAGGGGCGGCGCATAATTCGCGCCGAAACGCGCCGGCCGGACCTGCGTTTCCCGTTTCCGCCGAATTTCGCGAGACGCGTCTCCGGCGCGAAGCTGATGGCGCTCGGCCGGCGGGCGAAATATCTGGTTGGCGAACTCTCGACCGGCGAAGCCCTGATCATGCACCTCGGCATGACCGGGCGGTTCACCGTCGCGGAAAAAAGGAAAAAGCGACGCCCCGGCGACTTCCACCACGAAACCGGGGTCGATCCTGCGCACGACCATGTCGTGTTCGAACTCGAAGGCGGGACCAGCGTCACCTTCAACGATCCGCGCCGCTTCGGCTCGATGGATCTCTGGCCGCTGGGCGAACTTGACGTCTACCCCGCCTTCGCGGGGCTCGGCCCGGAACCGATCTCCAACGCCTTCTCGGCCGCCTATCTGCGTGCAGCTTTCGCCGGCAAGAAGGCCCCGGTGAAGGCCGCGCTGCTCGACCAGCGCGTGGTGGCGGGCCTGGGAAATATCTATGTCAGCGAAGCGCTGTTCCGGGCCGGTATCTCGCCGAAGCGGCTGGCCGGATCGATCAAGCCCGACCGGCTCGAGAAGCTCGCTGCGGAGGTGCGCAAGGTGATCGATGAAGCGATCATCGCCGGCGGCTCGTCGATCAGCGACTTTGCGGGAACCGGCGGCGAGCTCGGCTATTTCCAACACCGCTTCCGTGTTTACGGCCGGCAAGGCGAGGCATGCCCGACCTGCGCCAGGCCAATCCAGCGGCTGGTGCAGTCGGGGCGCTCGACGTTCTACTGCACGCGCTGTCAGCGCTAACCCGATGATCCGGCTTTGTCGTCGCGCGCCGACTTTCGGGTTCGACACGCCGCCAGAGATCGACTAACGCGGTTGGCGGGGCCCATCTTGAGCTGGACGAAAAATGGGTTTCCTCGATTTTTTTCAGGCTCGGCCGCGCGCGTTTCGCGCCGAGGCGCGCCCTGAGGGCCTTGCCCCCTTTCCCTTCTTTGTTCATCCGCCCGAGACCGAAGCGCGCCTGACCCGTGCGGTCCTGCGCGATGGGACCTTCGAGCCGTTCGAGACGACGCTGGTCCAACGCCTGCTGCCGCACTTCGACATGTTTCTCGATCTCTCCGCCGGCGTCGGCTGGTACACGGCGATCGCGCAACGGGTGATGAAGGCGGGATCGGAAATTCACGCATTCGAACCCGACCAGCAGAATTTCGGCCTGCTCAAACTGAATGCCGCCGGCGAGCGCCGCGTCACAACCCGCCTGACGCGCGCTGCGCTCTCAGATGAGGTGGGCTCGGCGCGCCTGTTCCATTCGCCGATGGAATTTGGCGAGCATAGCCTTTTTGCAAGCGAGGCAGCGCGCCGGTCGACCTCGGCGCCGATTACGACGCTGGATGCCTATTTTTCCAATCGACCCCTGCCTCCCCTGTTTGCGAAGATGGACACGCGCGGCAACGAACCGCGAATCTTCCGCGGCGGCGCATCGGCCCTCTCCGCGCGCCCCAAGGAGAGCGCGTATATTCTGGAATTCTGGCCGAACGGCGTGCTCGGCGCGGGGGAGACTGTCGACGCGTTCGCTTCGAGCTTCTGGGGCTTCGCGCAGCAGCCGTTCGTGATCTACCACGAGACGCGCGGACTGCGGCCGATCACCTGGGCCGAACTCGGCGGACGCGCCAAGACCGGCGTCGCCACCATGCGCCAATACGCGCTGGACATCCTGGCGGTGACGCCAGGATCCCAGGCTTATTTTGCCGTGGCGGATTTCATTACCGGGGTTTGAAGCGCGGGTGATCCGGCGAGGCTCAGATCTCGCTAAAATCACCGCCGCGGCCCTTGCCCGCGGCAAAGCGCGCAGCGCCCGCCTGGCCTTCGCGGCCGACGATCGGGGCCCCGCGCCGGGCTTCAGCCTTGAGACCTTCGGCGAGACCCTGGCTCCAGCCGGCATAAGCGCTGGCGCGGTCGGCGCGCAGACAGGCTTGCGGGAAACGGCTGATTTCCTTTGCCAGCGCAATTGCGGCGGCGCGGGCTTCGCCCGGCTTGACCAGTCGATTGGCGAGCCCCCACGCATAGGCCTCCTGCGCATCAACGGCGCGGCCGGTCAGGATCATGTCCATCGCGCGACCCTGGCCGATGATGCGCGGCAGGCGCAGCGTGCCGCCGTCGATCAGCGGCACGCCCCAGCGCCGGCAATAGACGCCGAAGACCGCCGTTTCCGACGCGACGCGGATGTCAGCCATCAGCGCAAGCTCAAGCCCGCCAGCGACAGCGTGGCCTTCGATCGCAGCGATCAGCGGCTTCGACAATGCGACGAACGGCTCGCCATCGTCGCGATCGGCCAGCAGCCGCGTCGGTCCCATCGGCGCCTGCTGGGCGTGTTTTTTCGAAGGCGCGAACTCGGCGCGCCGGGCGACCGCCTTAAGGTCGGCCCCGGCGCAGAATGCGCCCTCGGCGCCGGTCAGCACGCTCGCCAGAACCGCCGCGTCGCGCTCGGCGTCAGCGAACGCGTCGAACAGCGCCTCGGCGGTTTGCGGGTCGACGGCGTTGCGCGCCTGCGGCCGGTTGATCGTGATGATGGCGACGGGCCCGTCATTTTCGACAAGAATGGACATGGCAGCTCTCCCGGGTTCGGCGGTCCGCACTAGGCCTTCTCCGCGCCACGGGCGCAATCCGGTCGCAGCCAGTCGCAGCCAGGCGCCGCTCGCTTCTGCGGACCCGGCGCGGTAGACCGATAGTTGGGCGCCGCTCGGCGAGGGGAGAATGACATATGCTGAGTTTCAATCTGAGGCGGGACGGCGCCGCGATCCGGATCCATTGCGATGCGGACGGCATGGGTGTGCTTCTGAACAAGCTCGCCCGCCCGCCTGCCTGCCTGCCTGCTTGAGACGAGCGGCGGGCAGGTTCATCTGTTTGCAGACCAGTTGAGCGGGACGTCGCCTTCTGGCGAGAAAAGCTTTAGCGAAGTCGTGATCGACTTTTCAGACGGCGGCCTGGCCGGGAAAGAGGAATAGCGCATGGCTTACGAAACCCTGCTGATCGAAACCGACGGGCCGGTGGGGATCATCACGCTCAATCGGCCCGATGCGCTGAACGCGCTCAACGCCAAACTCTGCGCCGAACTCGCCGACCAGCTCGGCGCCTGGGAGGCCGATGCTAGCATTGGCTGCGTGGTGCTCACCGGCGCGGGTCGCGCCTTCGCCGCCGGGGCCGACATCAAGGAGATGGCGCCGCGCTCCTATATGGACGTCTACAAGGGCGATCTGTTCGCCGCGTTTGAACTCGCGGTCTCTTCGTTTCGCAAGCCGATCATCGCCGCAGTCAACGGTTTTGCCCTCGGCGGCGGCTGCGAGCTAGCGATGATGTGCGATTTTATTCTGGCGTCCGAGGCGGCGAAGTTTGGCCAGCCGGAGATCAATCTTGGCGTCATGCCCGGCATCGGCGGAACCCAGCGGCTGACGCGCTTCGTCGGCAAATCCAAGGCGATGGACATGTGCCTGACCGGCCGCATGATGGATGCGGCGGAAGCCGAACGCTCCGGCCTTGTCAGCCGCGTCCTCGCCGCCGAAAAGCTCAAGCCGGAGGCGGTCGCCGCTGCGAAGAAGATCGCCGGGCAGTCGCGGCCGATCGCGATGATGACCAAGGAGGCCGTCAACGTCGCCTACGAAACCACACTGCGTCAGGGCGTTTTGTTCGAGCGCCGGCTCTTCCACGCGATGTTCTCGACCGATGATCAGAAGGAAGGCATGGCCGCCTTCGTCGACAAGCGCCCGCCGAAATTTTCGAATGGCTGAAAATTATTCTGACCCCTGATTCAGGGGGTTGGTCGAGGGGCCAATCAAATCCGCCTGTGAGCGAATTGACCACTCACCGGCACGCTGTTATGACGCCGCTCCCCCAAATGCCCGGGACCCTTCGGGGCGCGGTCAGGGGATATCGGAAAGCGAGAGAGACGGACACATGGCCAATACGAAATCCGCCAAGAAAATGGTGCGAAAGATCGCCCGGCGGACCGAGGTCAACGTGTCGCGGCGCTCGCGCGTCCGAACCTTCGTCCGGAAGGTCGAGGAAGCGCTTGCCTCCGGCGACAAAAAGGCGGCTACGGCGGCTCTCAAGGCGGCCGAACCTGAAATTGCTCGCGGCGTCGCCAAGGGCGTGATTCACAAGAATACCGGCTCGCGGAAAGTCTCGCGTCTGGCCGCGCGCGTAAAGAAGCTGGCGTAGGGGCGTCCGGCCCTTTTTAGGGTCGGCGGGCTTAGGTTTGATACTTCCCACAAGATGAATTCTGCGCCATCATGTATAGGTCGGCGTCGGGGCAGTGCGTGCCCAGTATTCGTCAGTACGCGGCAAAATATCCCGAGTGTTCAGCGTCGCATTGACTCACGCGGTTAAGCAAATTTCCTCAATCAATACAGAACTCAGGGGAAATGTTTCGGAAACGTGACGATAAAATCTGGTCGACACCTTTGCGACCCTGTTGACCTAAGAAGCTGTTCGAACAAAACTCCCCTCTGTAGCGAGTAAATTCTCCCTGTACGGATGAAATCGGGCGGCTCCGGGGCTGGAGCCGGCGAGAGGCATTGCGCCTCATTCGACAAGGGAGGGGCTCAAGCGCCGAGTGGGTTGATGAGGGGCTGATAATGAACAAACAGAACACCACGAAATTCTCCCAGGGCGGGATTGGCGGGGCCGGGATTGGCGGGGCGATGTCCATTCGCCCGGTTCCCAGTGACGCGCCGTCGTCAAGTCGTCGTGCTCTGGGCGGTCTCGGTGGCCTGGGCGGCGAATTTGCGCCTGGGGCCGGCGGTCCGATCGGCGGCGGTGATGAGCCGGGCGTCGGCGCGATCTGGGCGAATGTGCGTGCAACGCTGCGTCGCCAGCTCGGCGACAGCCGGTTCGACAACTGGATCGCCAAGCTGGAGCTGGTCGCTGAGGTTAACGGCGAAATCCTCGTCGCCGCCCCTGGTGAACTCGAACGCGATCGGGTGCGCAGCAATTTTGGCCACCTGATTCAGCAGGCCTGGAAGCAGGCCGATCCGCGTCGCCGCGTCGTGGCGATCGAAGCCCGCGACCGGATCGAGCCCGAAGTGCTGGCGCTCGCCGCGCCGGCAGCCGTGGAGCCGGCCCTGATTCAGCCGACGCAGCCGGATGCGGACGCGTCCGAGGAGCCGACGCCTGAATCCGGCCAGACGCTCGAGAATTTCCTGGTTGGCGAGTCCAACTGCGTGGCCTTCGGGCTTGCCCGTCGGCTGGCGGTTGGCGCCAGCGTGTCGGCTCAGGTGGTGACGCTGGTTGGACCCCACGGCGTTGGCAAATCCCATCTCCTGCGCGGCATCGAGGCGGCGCTGATCGCGGCGCGCGGCAAGTCGAACGTGCTTTACCTGTCGTCAGAAGATTTCACCGTCGCCTTCGTCGAGGGCGTCAAGCGCAAGGATACCTCCGACCTGCGCGCCATGGTGCGCAGCGCGAAAGTGGTGCTGCTCGACGACTTCCAGTTCATCTGCTCGAAACCCGGCACGCTGGTCGAGTTCTTCAGCCACCTCCGCGCCATCGTCGCCAATGGCGGCGTGGTGGTGCTTGCCTGCGACCAGTCGCCTTCGCAGCTCGATCAGCTCGATGATCGCATGCGCGACGAGATCCAGGGCGGGGTCATCGCTCACATGGAGCTGCCCGAGCGCAGCTTGCGCCGGGAGATCGTTCGGGCGAAAGCCGATGCGGTCACCACAACCGACAAGGACTTCGTCTTCCCCGAAGAGTGGGTCGACCTTTTGGCCGACCGTCTGCCGGCTTCGGGCCGCGCCCTCTACGGCGCCGTGCGCAATGTCTATGTCGGCACCGTCCTGGCCGACCAGCCGCTCACCCGAGCGGCGGTCGAGAAGGCGATCCAGCTTCAGGTCGGGGGCGCTTCGGCTCGTCCGCCGAAGATCGATACGATCAAGGATCTGACGGCCAAGGCCTATGGCGTCACCAAGGCGGATCTGGAATCCAGCTGCCGCAAGCGCCAGTTTGCCCAGCCGCGCCAGTACGCCATGTATCTCTGCCGGCAGCTCACCACCTGCTCTTATCCGCAGATTGGCCGGATGTTTGGCGACCGCGACCACACCACCGTTCTGTTTGCCTATCGCAAGATCTCGCGGGCTGTGGCGGTCAACGAGCAGCTGGCCGAGGAGCTGCGCCAGCTTGAACAGCGCATTCTCGCCGATCCGCGCAACAGCCGTTGAGCTGAGCCTGACGAGCAACCGCGAAGACTGATCTAGGACCTCTTTCGCGGCTGCTAAATCAGGTTAATGTCTCGGCCCGCCCTCACCGGCGGGCCAAATTGTCTAAGAAGCGCCGGAGGGTCCGGCGTCCCACCCGGAAGGCTACGGGCGAATGAAACTGACCATCGATCGCAACGCACTGATGCGCGCGCTCTCCCACGTCCAGGCGGTGGTCGAGAAGCGCAACACCATTCCGATCCTGGCCAACATTCTGATGCAGGCGGAGGATGGCGCCCTCAGGCTGACGGCGACCGATCTCGACATCGAGGCGTCGGATTCGGCCGAGGCCAAGGTCAAGAAGCCTGGCCAGATCACCGCGCCAGCGCAGACTTTCTTCGATGTCGTCCGCAAGCTCCCCGAGGGATCGGAAATCGCCCTCGAGCTCAACGACAACCGGCTGTCGATCACCGCTGGCCGGTCGAAATTCGCACTTCCGACGCTGCCGGCTGCGGATTTCCAGACCATGGCGCGCGAGGATGCGCCGGTGAAGTTCGAGGTTGATGCCGCCGACCTTCGCCGGTTGATCGACAAGACGCGTTTCGCCATCTCGATGGAGGAGACGCGCTATTATCTCAACGGCATCTTCCTGCACCACGCCAAGGGACCTGATGGCGCCGTGCTGCGCGCGGTGGCGACGGATGGCCACCGGCTGGCGCTGGCGGACGCCAAGGCGCCGAAAGGCTCGGCCGGCCTCAAGGGCATCATCATTCCGCGCAAAGCGGTGGCCGAGGCCCGCCGCTTGCTCGAGGATGCGCCCGAAAGCGTATCGATCGAGGCGTCGGATTCGAAAATCACCTTTCACATCGGCGATGCGACGCTGACCTCGAAGCTGATCGACGGATCCTTCCCCGAATACCAGCGCGTCATTCCCAAGGACAATGGCCGGATCCTGTGCGTTCAAAACAAGGACTTCGCCGATGCGGTCGATCGGGTCGCGACCGTTTCAGCGGAGCGCTCGCGCTCGGTGAAGCTGTCGCTCTCGGCAGGCAAAGTCACGCTGGCCGTCACCCATTCCGAGACCGGGCAGGGCACCGAGGAGGTCGAGGCTGACTACTCGGCCGAGCCGATGGAGATCGGCTTCAACGCAAAATATCTTCTCGACGTCACCCAGCAGATCGAGGGCGAGGAGATCCGCATCGAGTTCAACGACAGCGCCTCGCCGGCGCGGGTGCTCGACGCCAAGGATCCGGGCGCCCAGTATGTGCTGATGCCGCTGCGGGTGTGACGGAGAGGGCCTCCAGCTCTGCAGCGCTTGGCCTGGCGGGGCTGCCCAGGGTGCGGCTGACGCGCCTCGCGCTCGCGGGTTTCCGCAACCATGCCGAAACCTTCCTGCATCTCGACGGCCGCCATGTCTGTCTTTACGGCGCCAATGGCGCGGGCAAGACCAACCTCCTCGAAGCGGTCTCGATGCTCGGTCCCGGCAAGGGTCTGCGCGCCGCAGGCCTCGCCGATCTTATCCGTCGCTCACCGGATCCAGCGCCGGATCCAGCGCCGGATCCAGCGCCGGCGGATCGCTGGGCCATCTCCGCTGATCTTCATGACGGCGAGATCGACCGAAAGATCTCCATCGCGCTGGAGCGCGATGAGGAGGGCCGCGCCAAGCGCGTGGCCAAGCTCGACGGGGCCGCCGCCGGGCAGGGCGATCTGGCCGAACTCGTCCGCATCATCTGGCTGACGCCGTCGATGGACCGGGTGTTCGCAGGCGCCGCCTCCGATCGCCGCCGCTTCTTCGATCGGCAGGTGCTGGCCCATTCTCCCGGCCATGGTCCGGCCGCCGCCGCCTATGAGAAGGCGATGCGCAATCGCAATGCGCTGCTGGAACAGCCCCGCCCCGACCCAGCCTGGCTCGATGCGCTTGAGCAGAAGATGGCTGAGGCCGGCGCGGCCATGGCGGTGTTTCGCGCCCAGGCGCTCGCGCGCATGCAGACGGCGATCGATGAGCGCTCCGAGGGGCAGTTTCCCAAGGCCGATCTGGCCCTCGACGGCCCTTTCGAACGGATGGCGGCGGCGACCTCCGACCTCAACCTGATCGAGCAGTCTTTGGCCTCAGCCTTGCGCTCCGGACGGGGCCGGGATGCGGCCGCCGGACGGGCGCTGGACGGCGTCCACCGGACGGATTTGCAGGTCGTTCACCGGCCAAAAAACATGCCCGCAGCAGAGTGCTCAACGGGTGAGCAGAAAGCCTTGTTAATAGGTCTGATTTTAGCCAACGCGCAGGCGCTTTTCGAGCGTGATTTTGCCCCCAATCCCCTGCTATTGTTGGACGAGGCGGCCGCCCATCTCGATTCGGATCGGCGGGCCGCGCTTTACGACGAACTGGCCGCGCTCGGCGGCCAGGCCTGGCTCACAGGTACAGACCGTCTTTTGTTCGACGCTTTCGGCGAACGCGCCCAGCGCTTTGTCGTGTCGGAGGGGACAGTTCGGGAAGACTGAGCGGCCTCGCGGATGAGGCTCAACGGTCAGATTTTGTGAGCGCCGGGCTGGAGGAGTTTGAATGACGGCGACGATCGAAGCGGATGGCGGCGAGGCGGCCAAGCCACAAGGCGCGGTCAAGTCCTATGACGCCGACTCGATCAAGGTGTTGCGCGGGCTTGACGCCGTGCGCAAGCGGCCAGGCATGTATATCGGCGACACCGACGACGGCTCGGGTCTGCATCACATGGTCTACGAGGTGGTCGACAACGCCATCGACGAAGCGCTCGCAGGTCATGCCGATCTCGTCACCGTGACGCTTTACCCCGACGGCTCGGCCGAGATCAGCGACAATGGTCGCGGCATCCCGGTCGATATCCATGCTGAAGAAGGCGTCAGCGCCGCCGAAGTGGTGATGACCCAGCTCCACGCCGGCGGAAAGTTCAACAACACCGAGGAGGCCGGCTCCTACAAGGTCTCCGGCGGTCTGCATGGCGTCGGCGTGTCGGTCGTCAACGCACTCTCCGAGACGCTTGATCTGAAGGTCTACCGCAATGGCAAGATCCACGAGATGCGTTTCCGCATGGGCGACGCCGAGGCGCCGCTGAAGATCACGGGCGATGCGCCGAAGAAGCCCGACGGCAAGCCGCAGACCGGAACCATCATTCGCTTCCTGCCTTCGACGGCCACCTTCACGATGACCGAGTTCAACCGCACGACACTGGAGCATCGTTTGCGCGAGCTCGCGTTCTTGAACTCGGGTGTGAAGATCGTCTTCCGCGACGAGCGGCCGGCCGAGCCGGTCGAAATCGTCATGCAGTACGAGGGCGGCACGGAAGAGTTCGTCAAGCACATCGACAAACAGCGCACCGCCATCATCCCAAAGCCGATCCACACCGTCACCAACAAGGACGGCATCGTGGTCGAGGCGGCGCTGCAGTGGAATGACGGCTATTACGAAAACGTCCTCTGCTTCACCAACAACATCCCCCAGCGCGATGGCGGCACCCATCTTGCCGGTTTCCGCGGCGCCCTGACCCGGGTGATCAACAAGTATGCGCAGGAAACCGGCCTCGCAAAGAAGGAGAAGGTCGAGATTTCCGGGGACGACGCCCGCGAAGGGCTCACCTGCGTCCTCTCTGTGAAGGTGCCAGATCCGAAATTCTCCTCGCAGACCAAGGACAAGCTGGTCTCTTCCGAGGTGCGTCCGATCGTCGAGAGCCTAATGACCGAAGCCCTCAGCCGGTGGTTCGAGGAGAACCCCCAGCCCGCCAAGCTGGTGATGCAGAAGATCGTCGAAGCCGCCGCGGCGCGGGACGCCGCCCGCAAGGCGCGTGAACTCACACGGCGCAAATCGGCGCTCGACATCACCTCCCTGCCGGGGAAGCTCGCCGACTGCCAGGAGAAGGATCCGGCCAAGTCCGAACTGTTCATCGTCGAGGGCGATTCTGCGGGTGGATCAGCCAAGCAGGGCCGCAACCGAGAGAACCAAGCGGTGCTGCCGCTGCGCGGAAAGATCCTCAACGTCGAGCGGGCGCGCTTCGACAAGATGCTGTCTTCAGAGCAGGTCGGCACGCTGATTACGGCGCTCGGCGCCGGCATTGGCCGCGACGACTTCAATATCGAGAAGCTGCGCTATCACCGCATCATCATCATGACCGACGCCGACGTCGACGGCGCCCACATCCGCACGCTGCTGCTGACCTTCTTCTATCGGCAGATGCGCGAGGTGATCGACAAGGGCTATCTCTATATCGCCCAGCCGCCGCTCTATAAGGCCGAACGCGGCAAGTCGGAGCGCTATCTTAAGGACGATATCGAAATGGACGCCTTCCTGGTCGAGGAGGGCGTCAAGGGCCAGGCGCTGGTGCTCGAGGGCGGCGAACAGATCGCCGGCGAGGATCTGCGCGCCCGGGTGAAGGAAGCGGCCGCGTTCAAGAGCACGATGTCGCGCCTGGTGCTGCGTGCACCGGCGGTCGTCATCGAACAGGCGGCGCTCGGCGGCGTGCTCCGAGCGGGTGCGGGCGATGCGGAAACGGCGCGCGCCGCAGTCTTGCTCAACCGGCTCGCTGAAGAAGGCGAGGACACCTGGCAGGGTCATTTCGATGGCGACGCCGCCGTCTTCCATCGCACCGTGCGCGGCGTCGAGGAAAAAGCAGCGCTCGATCGCTCCATTCTCGCCATGCCCGATGCGCGGCGTCTGGCTGAACGGACCGAGGCGCTGGGCGACCTGTTCACCTCGCGCGCCGTTCTACGCCACGAGAAGACCGGAGACGTGCCGGTCCATGGCCCGGTCTCGCTGCTCGCCGCCGTGCTCGAGGCAGGCGCGCGGGGCGTCAAGATCCAGCGCTACAAGGGTCTTGGCGAGATGAACCCCAACCAGCTCTGGGAAACCACGCTGGACGCCAACGCCCGGACCTTGCTGCAGGTGCATGTCGAGCACGCCGATACCGCCGATGAGATGTTCTCCAAGCTGATGGGCGACGTGGTCGAGCCGCGGCGCGAGTTCATCCAGGAAAACGCGCTCGAGGCCGAAGTCGACGCCTAACCTCGACGCCTGACTTCGATGCCGGTCGACGGCCCGCCGCCTGCTCTTGAAAGTTCGCGATCGATGACGCGCTTCGAAGCCCTTTTCGACATCGTGGCGCTTCACCAGAGGCTGGCGAGCGAGAATTATGAGCGCATCCGCACGATCGCCGAGCATGTGCGCGCCGGCTTCTGCGCCTATCTCGATGCGTCGGGCGGAGAGTGCGTGCATCTTGCCCCGCCGTTCGGGCCGTTCGAACTGAAAGAGCATGGCGATGAAGCCTTCAGCCTGCCGCCGAAGGGCTTCCGGCCGATCTCACCGATCACCTTCGGGCTGGCTGTACGCGTCTCGCCAATACCCGATTGGGTGCGCGTTGCGCTGGTCTGTTCGAAGACCGGCGAAGCCTTCAATGTCGAGATCGCCGACGGCAAGTCCTATGTTTTCAGCCTGCCGATCGGCGATAACGAAAACCGCGATTTCTTCGACATGCTCTACGGCCACCTCGCGGAGGGCTTCGGCGAGCAGATCCGCCAATACCAAGAAGGCGAATATGGCGGCCACGAGATCGGCTTCGACATGAGCCCGCCGCCTGGTGTCGTCGCTCAGAAGGCCTGAGATCACGCGGCCTGAGATCACGCGGCCTGAGATCACGCGGCCTGAGATCACGCGGCCTGAGATCACCAAGCCTAAGTTCACACAGCCTGAGATGGCGCGATCAGTCGTCGCCGATCGAGTGCAAGGCCGAGCCCCGCTCCTGCAGCCACTGGCGCGCCTCTTGCCACTCCGGCAGGGTCCGGGCGACCTGGCGCCAGAAGCGCGCGGAGTGGTTCATTTCCTTCAGGTGCGCGACTTCATGCGCCGCGACGTAGTCGAGCGCGAAAGGCGGGGCGCAGACCAATCGCCACGAAAAGTTCAGTCGGCCTTCCGAGCTGCACGATCCCCAGCGCGACTTGGTGTCCTTGATCGAGATCGACTTCGGCTTGACCTTCAGCGTCTCGGAATGGACGGCGACCCGCTCCTGGAAGTCGGCTCGGGCGGCGGCCCGAAAAAAGCCGCGCGTCTTGTCGGCGAACGCCTCGCGCGGGCCCGGGATCAGCAGGATTGGCACCGGGCCGGCTTTGTCGAGACGCACCGTTCTGCCGGTTTCGACGTGTCGCAGCCGGTGGATCACGCCACGCAGCGGGATATAGGCCCCCGGTCGGAACAGAACCGGTCGAGGAAGGGCGCCCAGACGCTCGGCGATCCACTCAACCCGTTCTGAAGCAAAGGAAATCGCGTCCAGGGCGTGTTTTGGCGAGGGCGAGGTGGCGACCGCTTCGCGGGCGTGGGCGTCGATCCGGACCGAAACCCGCCGGGCTCGGCTGTCGACATGCAGTCTCACGGGCACAGCCGCGCCCGATTTCGCGACCAGAAAGACGCGATGATGCGATTCCGAGGCGATCATGTTATGGGCGTATCGTCCTGCGACACGCGACGCAACACGACACAACGAGGGACGGCAAAAATGAAGATCTGGATCGCTTGCGCCGGTGCGCTGGTGCTCGCGGCTGCCTGCGGCAGCAGCAAAGACGCTACGGCAGCCTTGACCGCGATGCAGCTCGCGGACGGCAAGTCGGGCATGGTTCATTACGCCAGCAAGTCTGGTTCGGGCGACAAGGTCACTTTCAAGGACGTCGTGATCGAGGAGCAGGGCGCGACCACCGGCAATGGCCTCAAGGCCAAAACCATGACGCTGGGCGGTCTGGCGATGACCAAGGACGGCAAGCCCTGGTTCTCCGACATGACCCTCTCCGGCATCACCCCGGAAAAGGACCAGCCCGGGCTGACGCTCACCCTCGCGACCGTAACGGTCAAGCATGCCAATGAATCCACAGGGGTTTTCATGGCCAGCGCCTTCACCAAGGCAGGCCCCGGAACCCCGCCCCCGTTCGAGCAGTGGGAGCTGGACAAGCTCTCCTTCAACGGCCTCAAGGTGAACGGCGATCTCGCGAAGATGGGTCAGGGCAAGGGCGCCTTCAACGTGTTCTTGGACGAGGCGTCGATCTCGGACCTCAAGAAAACCGTCGTCGGCGCCTCGCATCTGTCGGGGTTTAAGGGCGATTTCGATATCCCGCCGGAACTGACCGGCGGCTATCCTGTGGTCGGTAAGTTCGATTTTGGAACGGCCGACATGAAGGGCCTGCGGGCCGGCCTGTTTGCCGACGCCTTCAAGGCCGGCGCAGCCATGCAAACCGGTGGGGATGCGACCGCCGCAAAAACAGCCGAGCAATCGGCCCAGGCCAACATCTTCGCCAAGATGACCAGCCCGATCGATCCTGGCTACGATGCGCTCACCTGGTCAGGCATCAATATCCAGGCGTCCGGGGTGACGCTGACCTCGACCAAGGTCGACCAGAAGGCGACGCGCAACGCCAACGGCGTGGTGACGGCCTTCGCTTCGCCGCGCACGACCATCACCTTCGCGGCCAACGCCGCCGATGGACAGCTCGGCGCGCTGGCGAGCACCGGCATGGCGGCCATCGGCTACCAGAAGGTCGAACTCTACGCCGAATCGGATGCGACCTATGACCCCGCGAGCGAGACGGCGCGGATCAAGAAATACGATTTTGGCATGACCGATGGGTTCGACCTCCAGGTCACCGGCGGCTTCCAGGGCGTTCTCAAGGCCCTCACCTCGCTGATGTCCTCGCTTACCGCCATGGAAACGCAGACCCTGAGCCCCGCGACGCCAGATGCGCCCAAGCCGGCCGAGCCGGACATGAGCGGTCTTGAGCAGTTGAAGGTCGTCGATCTCGATCTGACGCTGACCGATAAATCGCTGGTGAACCACCTGCTTGGCCTCGGCGGTGGCGATCCGGAGACGCTGCGCAATGATATCGTCACCCAGATCAAATCGATGGGCGTCGATTTCACCAAGGCTGGCGTCGACAAATCGGTCTCCGATGAGCTGACCGCAGCCGTCGCCAGCTTCGTCAAGCAACCGGGCGTGCTCAACATCAAGCTGAAGCCGGCTCAGCCCGTGGCGCTGGCCGCCAAGGACGCCAAGCTGACCAAGGCGACCCTTGGCTTCTCGGCGACGGCGACGCCTGGACCGGCGACACCGGTTCCGCCCGCCCCTGCAAAGCCCAAATAGACGGAGGCCGCGGGCGCGACGCTTCGCTGGCCGATCTCCCGGGTTGGGTCTGGTCGTGGATCTGGGGTCTGGTCTTGCGTCCCGTCAGCCGGGACGATCAGCGCGTCAGGGCGGCGATGCACTTTGCCATGTCCGACGGACGGGTTCCGTCGGTGAAGAATGTCTGCAGCTTCCAGTTCTCATCCATCAGGTAGAGGATGGCGCCATGGCTCATGACATAGCCCGATGCGCTGCCCGGATCATCTTCCCGCTGAAACGATGTGGCGAAACCTTTGGCGACCGCTTCGAGCTCATCGGTGGTGCCGGTGAGGCCGACCATGTCGGACGGAAAGCCATTGCTGGCGATGTAGGTGGTCAGGGCCGCCGGCGTATCGCGCGCCGGATCAACCGAGATGAAAGCCGTCATCGGGCGCTTGACGCCTTTCGGCAGGAGATTCATCGCGGTTCCGACGGCCGACAGGGTTCGCGGACAATAGTCCGGACAGTAGGTGTAGCCGAAGAAGACCAGCGTCTTGCGACCCTTGAACGACGCTTCGGTCATTCGCTCGCCGCGGTTGGAGGTCAGCGTGAACGGGCCGCCGATCTTGTCGGTCGCCCTGGTGCTGCAGCCTGGAATTCGCGAGGCCGGGTCGCCGGCCGAACAGGCGGGCAGCGCAAGCAGGGCGGCGATAACCAGCAAAAATCGCATCGCCCGATATGGCCGCACGCGGCGCCTGAGTCAAAGCGGCTGAGATGACAACCACGTCACCCCCTTCAACTGCGCTTGCGCCACTCCAGCCGGTTGCTGGCCCCGAAGGCTCGCGCGAGGCGCTGAAGAGCGTCGGCTCGGCCTTCGGCCGCACCCGGCTGCGGACGCTGGTGTCGCTGCGCTGGATGGCGATCGGCGGGCAGGCGGCGTCGGTCCTGTTCGTGCATTTCGGGCTTGGCTTCCACCTGCCGCTGGCCGCCTGCTTTGCCGCGATTGGCGCATCCGCCTGGCTCAATGTCGCGCTGATGGCGGTGTTTCCCTCCCAGCACTTGTGCTCGGCAGCCGAGACGGCCGGCCAGCTCGCCTTCGACATCGTCCAGCTGTCGGTGATCATCGGTCTTACCGGCGGACTGCAGAACCCGTTCCTGCTGATGATCCTTGCGCCGGTCACGGTCGGCGCCTCGCGCCTTCTGCCGGCGTTCGCCTGGCTGTTGTCGCTGCTGGCGCTGATCTGCTGCGCGGCGATGTCGATCTGGGGTCTCGATCTGCCCTGGCGCGACGGGCAGAAGCTGCAATTGCCCATGCTCTATCAGGCCGGCCAGCTGGCGGCGGTGGCGATCGGGCTGGTCTTCTTCGCCGTCTCCTCTTGGCGCACCGGACGCGACGAGGCGCGGCTGGTGTCGGCGCTCGATGCGGTGCAGGCGGTCTTGTCGCGCGAGCAGCAGCTGTCGGCGCTGGGCGCACTGGCGGCCGCGACGGCCCACGAACTCGGCACGCCGCTGGCCACCATCCACCTTGCCGCCAAGGAACTGGCGCGCTCGATCAAGCCCGACCAGCCGGCGCGCGAGGATGTCGATCTGATCATTGAGCAGTCGGATCGCTGCCGCGCCATTCTCAAGCAGATCTCGCAGCGCCGGCAGGCGACCGATGCGGCGATGGCGCGCACGCCCTTGCCGTCTCTGATCGAGGAATGCGCCGAGCCGCACAGCGGATCGGGCGTCCATGTCAGCTGCGCCTGCTCGCGCCTCACCGGTGCAGACGACACCGGCGTCAGCGGCGAGGCGCGAGCCGAGGACCGCGCGCCGATCGTTGTTCGCAAGCCGGAAATCATCCACGCCCTCGGCGCCTTCATCGAGAACGCCGTCTCGTTCGCTTCAAAGGAAGTCAGCGTCAACGCCCGTTGGTCCGACAGCGAGATCCGGATCTATGTCACTGACGACGGGCCGGGCTTTGCCCCCTCCGTCCTCGCCAAGCTCGGCGAACCCTATTTCAGCGAGCGCACGGTCGAGCAGCGGGGCGGGGGGCTCGGTCTCGGCTTTTTCATCGCCTGCACCCTGCTGGAGCGAACCGGCGCTCGCGTGACGCCGTATAACCGTCAGACGCCGGCAAAGGGCGCCGTGGTTCGCATCGTCTGGCCGCGCCGGGCGATCGAGGCGCCTCCGGGCTGGGAAGAAACCTAAAACCCCTGATTTGATCTCTCTGGCCGGGGCCTAGCTTGGGGAGTAATCGGCCTAAACCGTTGGCCTTGCTGCGAAGCCGCCCTATACTGCGACAAAATGTACCAACAGGAGATCAGGTTGGACGAAGCTTCTGAATCGGATCCGCGGGTTGCGGCGCTTGAAGACCGCACCCTCATGGTCCTTGACGACGACGCGCCTTTCCGGGCGCGTCTGGCCCGCGCGCTGCAGCAGCGCGGCTTCGAGGTCGTCGCCGTGGGGTCGGTCGCCGAAGCCCGCGATCATTTCAAGCGCAGCCAGCCGCACTTCGCCGTGGTGGATCTCCGGCTCGAGGATGGCACCGGTCTTGATGTCGTCGAAACCCTGCACGAGATCCGTGAGGACAGTCATGCGGTGGTCCTGACCGGTTATGGCGCCATCGCCACCGCGGTGGCTGCCGTGAAGGCGGGCGCGATCGATTATCTCGCCAAGCCCGCGGACATCGACGACATCGTCAACTCGTTGCTGGCGGCGCGTGAGAACCGGCCCGACCCACCGGAAAATCCGATGTCCGCCGACCGGGTGCGTTGGGAGCACATCCAGCGCGTTTATGAACTCTGCAACCACAATGTCTCGGAAACGGCGCGGCGGCTGAATATGCACCGGCGCACCCTGCAGAGGATTCTCGCCAAGCGGGCGCCGCGCTAGGCGGCTGGCTGCGGCGTCCACTCCAGCGCGACCTCGCCCAGCTGGATGATCGCCGCGGCGTCGGTGAATTTCGGGATGTCGCCCTGCAGCTCCGCCATGTGCGGGAAGAGCGCCTGCTCATACGCCTCGCGCGACGGGCAGGTGAAGGTGCAGATGGCGTGGAAGGATGGCGCCGGCCATGGCGGCCCCCCCCCCCCGCTCCGCGATCGACGCTGATCGCCGTCATCGCTGCGCCGAGCAGCCGGATCGACATCGGCATGTGCACGCCAAGATAGTAGTCATGGTCGAAATGGCTCCCCGGGATGTTCGGATAGAGCACCGTCACTTGATCATTGGAGACCCTCAATCCTTCGCTTGGCGAACCTTCGCTTGGCGAACCTTGGCTTGGCGATACCAGGCGGATGTGGGCGCGCCGCTTCAATTGCCAAGACCGGTCTGAGGCTCGCCCCGGATCAGCCCCGGATCAGCCCAGGATCAGCCCAACAACAGCCCCGCATCGCCTCTGGTCGGGTCCGGTCAATTTGGCCCAGTCAATCGACGCTTCGCGGCCATCTTAACCCGGGGGTCAAATTTCGCCCGTATTCCAGTAGGATCAAATCCTGACCGGGAGCATTCCATGGCGCGCGCCTCCTCGATCTGCCTGACGCTCGCCCCGCTGCTGGCCGGGCTGCTGCTTGCGAGCTCCGCCTCGGCCCAGGTGAACGCGATCGGCCGCTACAAGGAATGGCGCGTCTACACCGAAGGCTCAGGCAAGAGCCTGATCTGTTTTGCAGCGACCTCGGCGGATGACGCCGCGCCACGGTCGATCGAGCATGGCGATGTCAATTTCTACGTCGCGACCTGGAAATCCGGATCGGCCTCGAACCAGCCCAGCCTGAAAGTGGGTTATGATCTGCGGGCCGACCTCGCTCCGCAGGCGATTGTCGGGCGCACGCGCTTTCGCATGTACGCCTCCGGCCCAGAGGCCTTCTTCCCGGACGATCAGGAAAAACCGCTGCTTGCCGCGGTAAAAAAAGGGAGCGACCTGCGCATCGAGGCGGTGTCGACCAAATCGACGCGCACCGCCTATCATTTCTCGCTCAAGGGCGCGGCCGAAGCGATGGACAAGGCTAAGGCGCTCTGTCGCTAGGGGATCGTCTCGATCACAAGTTCGCGGCGCTTGAGCTTGCCGCACAGCGCTGCAAGCGTCCGGTCCATCGGTGTATCTTCGGTCAGCATCGGGGCGGCCTCTCCCAGGCCGTCGATGAAGCGGGTGATCGGCTCGCCGATCTGTTCGCGCGATAGCTGGCCATCGCGCACCCGCAACCGGATCGCCTGAACGCAGGCGAGGGTATGGGCAGCCAGCGCCTGTTCGGTCAACTCCAGCACGCGCAAGGCATCGCGCGCCGCGATCGTCCCCATCGAGACCTTGTCCTGGTTGTGACACTCGGTCGAGCGCGAGAAGACCGATGCCGGCATGGTCAGCTTGAGCGCCTCGGCCGTCCACGCTGAAACGGCGATCTGCACCGCCTTGAAGCCGTGATTGATCGCGGCCCGATCGCCCGTCGCGCCGGTGAGATTGGCGGGCAGACCATTGTTGAACTTGCCGTCCACGAGCAGGGCCAGCTGCCGGTCGCAGAGGTCGGCGACGTTGGCGACCAGCGTTTTGAGCCCGTCCATGGCGAAGCAGATATGACCGCCATAGAAATGGCCGCCGTGCAGCACCTCGCCGGTAACCGGATCGATCAGCGGATTGTCGTTCGCCGAGTTGACCTCGGTCTCGATCAGGGTGCGGAAGGTCGGCAGCATGTCTTCAAGCACGCCGATGACGTGCGGGGCGCAGCGGATTGAATAGCGATCCTGCAGCCGGGTCGGCGCATGTGCGCGGTCGAACGCGGCAAGATCGCTCCGGATGCGGCGCGCGATTTCAGTCTGCCCCGGGTGCGGCTTGGCGATGAACAAGCGCTCGTCGAAGTGGCGCGGATTGCCCTGCAGAGCGATCAGCGACATGGCGGTCAGGCGCGAGGCCAGCTTCGAGACCTGGTCAGCGCGCATCCATGCGAGCGCGCCGAGGCCGGTCATCACCGCCGTGCCGTTCATGATCGCAAGGCCTTCCTTGGGACGCAGCACGATCGGCTTGAGCTTGAGCGCAGCGAAGGCCCTGGCGCTGAGCATCGTCTCGCCGCGGAACAAGACATCGCGTTCGCCCGCCAGCGCGCCGGCGATGTAGCTCAAAGGCGTCAGGTCGCCGGAGGCGCCGACCGAGCCTTCGGCCGGGATCAGCGGCAGGATGTCGTTGGCCAGCATGTCGCCGAGCAGCTGGGCGAGTTCGATCGAGACGCCTGACCAGCCATGCGTCAGGGAGGCGAGGCGGACGGCCATCACGGCGCGGGTTTCCTCAGGATCGAGGAAGCGGCCGAGGCCGCATCCATGGAAGCGGGTGAGATTGAGCGGCAGCTGGCGGATCAGCTGGTCGCGGACCTCGGTGGTGCAGCTGTCGCCATAGCCGGTGGTGACGCCGTAGATCACGCCCTCGCGCGCCAGCACCTCATCGACCAGGCCCGCAGACCTCGCCAGGCGCGCCCGCACGGCGGGCCCAGGGGCGAGGCGACTGGTTTCAGGCGCCTGGGAGAGCGCCCAGAGATCCTCGAGCGACAGGGGATGTGCGCCAACCTCAATCATATGTTTCACAACAGTTTTCCCCTATAATTTTCGGGCGTTAGCGCCGCAACGGGCTGGACGGATAGGGGCTGGCGCAAGGCGAGGCAAGCGGCCACGCCCAACCCGGAAGAAAGCCGGCGTCGCTCTCGATTTCTCCACAGGGAGCCGCTATCTGGGGCGCAGCATGCCCGTCGAGCTCGACCTTTCGCACCGTACGCCCGCTCCTGCGCTGGCGAGCCCCGTCAATCTCGTGGGCCTCGGCCGCGAGCGCCTGCGCGGCGCGATGGTCGCCGCGGGCGTCGAGGAGAAGAAGGCCCGGATGCGCGCCGGCCAGCTGTGGCGCTGGATCTATCACTACGGCGTTGCCGACTTCGCCGGCATGACCGACGTGGCGAAGGAGCTTCGCGCCAAGCTCGGCGAACAATTTTATCTTGCCCGGCCCGACATTCGCCTGGCTCAGGCCTCGGTCGACGGCACCCGCAAATGGCTGGTCGGCTATGGCCCCAATGTCGAGGCTGAGTGCGTCTACATTCCCGACGTCGGCAAAGCCGGGGCGTTGTGCGTTTCCAGCCAGGTCGGCTGCACGCTCACCTGCACCTTCTGCCACACCGGCACGCAGACCCTGGTGCGCAATCTTTCGGCTGCCGAGATCGTCGGCCAGGTGATGATCGCCCGCGATGCGCTGAGTGAATGGCCGACGTCGAATGAGGATCGCCTCCTCACCAACATCGTCTTCATGGGCATGGGCGAGCCACTCTACAATCTCGACAATGTCGTCGAGGCGATCGAGACGATCACCGACGGCGACGGCATCTCGATCTCCAAGCGCCGCATCACGGTCTCGACCGCAGGCGTGGCGCCGAAAATCCCCGAGCTCGGCCAGCGCACCGGGGCGATGCTGGCGATCAGCCTGCATGCGACCAATGACGACCTACGCAACCAACTCGTGCCGATCAACAAGAAGTACAATTTGAAGGAGTTGTTCGACGCGATCCGGCAGTATCCTGATCTGTCGAACTCGAAGCGGGTGACGTTCGAATATGTCATGCTGAAGGGCGTCAATGACACCCTCGCCGAAGCGCGCGACCTGGTGCGGCTGCTCAAGGGCGTGCCGTCCAAGATCAACCTGATCCCGTTCAACCCCTGGCCAGGGACGAAGTACCTCTGCTCCGACTGGGAGACGATCGAGGCCTTCGCCGAAGTGCTGAACCGCGCCGGTTACGCCTCGCCCATTCGCACACCGCGCGGCCGCGACATTCTCGCCGCCTGCGGCCAGCTTCGCTCCGAGAGCGTCAAGCAGAAGGCCAGCGAGCGGCTGGAGAAAAGGCTGGCGGCGAAGGACGCGGCGGCTGAGGGCTGATCGCTCACATTTGCGTGGCCGCCCTGGCGCACCGCCTTGCGATTCCCGCACGTCACGGTTTGATCGAGGCAGCTTCGCCGGAGCGCTCGGGATGAGATACGCGATCGCCGCCCTTCTGGGGCTTTCAGGTCTCCCGGCGACGGCGCAGACGCCGCCGGACGCCCGGATCAAGGCGTTCTTCCTGAGCTATGTGCAGGCTTTCAACACCGGCGACAGTCATGCGCTGGCGAGCCAGTTCTACGAGGCGCAAGGCGCTTCGCCGGGCGAAATCGAAGCGACGCTGACCAAGCAGTTCGCCGCCCTGCGCGCCGATGAATTCGGCAAGATGAACCTGTTCTCGATGACGTCCTGCATGCAGGGCGCGGCGCAGGCGAGGGTCCAGGTCAGTTTCGAATACCAGTTTACCTATGGCGGCCAGATGCCGCCCGGCGACCAGATGGCCGAGTTTGCGCTGGCTGAAACCAAGAATGGCTGGCGCATTGATGGCTGGCGCATTGTGAGCAGCCATGATCTCAAGCCGGGTCAGTCCATCGCCTGCGCCCAATGATCCGCCCCGCTGATCCGCCCCGCTGATCCGCCATCTGATCCGCCATCTGATCCGCCGTCTGACCCGCCTGGAGGCCTCGCCCATGATCGCCCGCGTGTTGATCTTCGCTTCAGCCATCGCGCTTGCCGCCTGCGCGACGTCGGACAAGCGCGCCGCTGAGACGACCGACAAACAGCTCACGGCCTTCATGACCGCCTATACGCTCGCCTGGAACCGCCATGACGCCGCCGCCATCGCGCGCGATTTCTACCGCATGGGCCCCAGCCTCGAGGATCAGACGACGCGCCTCAAGAGGCAGTTCGATGGCCTCGTTGCGCAAGGCTACGACAAGTCGGCCATTCACGAGATCAAGGCGTGTGCGACCGGACCGGATACGGGCTGGGCCGGCATGCATTTCTCGCGGCTGAAAACCGACGGCGAGCCGCTGCCGCCGAAGGATCGCGCCAGCCAGTACGATCTGAAGAAATTTCCCGACGGCTGGCGGATCACCAAGCTCAACGGCGCCGACGCGAGCCAGCCGCTTGCCTGCCCGAGGGCCAGCTAGCGCCAAGCCGAAAGCAAGAAGGCCGAAAGCAAGAAGGCCGAACGCAAGAAGGCCGAACGCAAGAAGGGAGGCGAGGCCTCCCTTCTCGTTCTCGCTGTGGCGGCCTGGCCTGTCGCCGGCAGGTCCGCGTCTCGTATCCTCAGGTCCAATCATCCACCCGCATTGACCCAGTTGCCATGGAAGCCGGCCGGCACGCGGCGCGGGACTTCCAACACGGCCGCCGGCTCGCCTGCGACGTCCTGGGCATTCAGGATCACCAGATCGCTGCGGTCCTCCGCAGGGCGGTGAACGATCGCCAGAACAAAGCCATCACCCTCGGGTGCGTCAGGCGCGCGCGGCACGAAGATCGGCTCGCCCACCGTGTCGCCCTTGGCGAAGCGCTGCAGCGACCGCTTGCCGGTCTTGAGGTCGACATGGGCGATTGAATCGAACACCAAGGTCTCGTCCATCTCCGCGTTGGCGGCATGCCAGCCATGGCGGTAGGGCAGGCCGGCAAGGCGTTCATCGAAGCGCGGGAATTCGCCGACGAGATCGTCGAGCGGCGTGCGTTTCACCCGCGCCGCAGCATCGGCAAGGTCGATGGTCCAGCGCACCAGGCGGGCCTGGCTGTCTTCGCCGGGCGAGCCGTCAGCGTTGGGGAAGAGCGGCGCCGTCGGATATTCCATCATCTCGACATGGATCAGGTCGCCATCCTCCCAGGCGTTCATGGGATGGAAGACGTAGACCGGATCAACTTCGATCCAGCGCACCGTATCGACCGATGCGTTGCGCTTCATCACGCCGACAAATGCGCCCTTCTCAGGCTCCCAGGCGAAGGCGGGCCCGCCACGTTGGGCCCGGTCCATGTCCCCGGTGAGCGGCAGGATCGGGAAGAGCGCGTAATTCCGCGTCACGAAGAAGTCGTGAACCATCGAGCAATAGGGCGCCTTGAAGCGGTCGCGGCGCACGACCTTGCCGGTTGCATCGCTGACGCCATAGTCGAGATAAGGGTTGAGCGGGCCTTCGCCGCTGGAGTAGGCGAACCACACCATCTCGCCGGTTTCGGGATCCATCTTGGGGTGGGCGGTGAAGCGACCGCCTGTCTCGACCCAGCCGATTGAATCAAGCGTGGTCTTGTCGAGCTGGAAGGGGTTGGAGCCTTCCTGCAGCGCCGTCAGCTTGCCGGCGTGGTGGACGATATTGGTGTTGGCGCCGCCGCCGTGGATGTTTTCGACCGACGGATCGGACGGGCGGCCCATGCCGCCGAACAGGTTTCGGCCGGCCTTGTTCTCAGCCACCCAGCGGTCGGTGCGGACATAGCGGTTGCGATAATGCGCGCGCTGGTTATCGCCGATCCAGAAGCCGTGGATCATGCCATCGCCGATGAAGGCGTGATATTTCGGGCCCGGGTCGAATTGCGGGTTGGGTCCATTCCGATAGAGCGCGCCGCGCAGGCCGTCGGGGATGCGGCCGCGAACTTTCAGCTCGAAATCATCCTCGCTGCGGATCGGCGCGAGATTGCCTTCAAGGTGCGGGTTGGTGGTCAGGGGTTCGGTCGTCACGGTATCAGCCATAGTCGCCTCCGTTTTATTTATGGCGTAAATTTATACTGTAAACTAGACTGGCGTCAAGAGCTGCCAAAAAGGATTCGTCCGGCGTGCCAAAAACCCTGTCTCCGGCCGATATCGAGGCCTTCCGAGCGCGCCTCTGCAACCTCGCCGAAGGGCTGTTCGCGGCGCACGGACCAGACGGCGTCACCATGCGCCAGCTTGCCGATGCGATGGGCGTCTCCTCGATGACGACCTACCGCTATTTCGAGGACAAGGACGCGATCCTGGCGGCGGTGCGCACCGCCGCCTTCAACCGCTTCGCAGCGGCGATGGAAGCAGAGATGGCGCGAGCGATCGCGGCCGCCGGTTCAACCGATGCCGAGGCCAAGCCGGCCATCAGCCTGACCCAACGCGGCGCGCTCGCCGCAGATGGCGCCGGCAATGCCTATCTCGACTTCGCCCTGTCGAACCGCGCCGCCTATCGCATGATGTTCGATGTCGACCAGCCGACGGCGGAGAAATATCCCGCGCTCGTCGCGGCGATGGACCGCGCCCGCGCCACGATGGGCGACGGCCTGCGGCTGCTCTCTGAACAAGGCCGGTTCAGGGGCGATGTCGAGCAGACCGCCCACATCTTCTGGTCGGCGATGCACGGCCCGGTGATGCTCGAGCTCGCCGGCCTGCTTCAGCCGCCGCTCGACGCTCGCGCCATCGCCGGTCCGATGCTGAAAATGCTGGCGGAGAAGATGGGCGTCAGTCAGGGTCAGGGTTAGGCGTTGCCGCCGCCGCCGCCGCCGCCGCTGCCGCCGGCGCTCACCGCCACCATCGCTGCGCGCAAGGTGCGGTCGCCGATCTTCCAGCCGCTCTGGAAAAGCTCAGCCACCGTGCCGGCCGGATGGGGCGAGGGGATCTGCGTCACCGCCTGGTGGTGGGCCGGGTCGAAAGGATCGCCAGGCTGGGCGGCGATGGCGGTTACGCCGTGGCGCGCCAGCACCGTCACCAACTCCTTCTGGGTGAGATCAACGCCTTCGATCAGCGAGCGGGCCGCTTCCGGCAGGCCCGTGCGCGCCTCAGGCGCAAGCTGGTCGAGCGCGCGGGTGAGATTGTCGGCGACGCTGAGCAGGTCGCGGCTGAACTTCTCGACGCCATAGATGCGCGCATCGTCAATCTGGCGGTTCGAGCGTTTGCGGACATTCTCGGTTTCAGCCAGCGCCCGCAGCATCGCGTCTTTGAGCTCGTCGCGCTCGCGCTCCACCGCTGCGAGCCGGTCGGTCAGCGGGTTCTCGTGAGCGGTCGCGCCCGGGGCTTCGCCCATGCCTTCGTTCTCGGCGCGCAGGATGTCGTCCTTGACGGCGGCGGGGTCGCCATTGCCCGATCCGTTACCGGAGCCCTGCCTACGGGTGTCGTCAGCCATTCGCCTCTACTCTCTCGCTAGTCTCGTCTTGTCGTCCGGTCGCCGAGCAACCGTCCGACCACCTGCGCCGTATAGTCCACCATCGGGATGACCCGGGCATAGTTAAGCCGGGTCGGCCCGATCACGCCCAGAGCCCCTACGATCTTTCGCTCGGCGTTCATATAGGGCGCCACAATCATTGCGGAACCCGACAATGAAAACAGCGGGTTCTCCGCGCCGATAAACAACCGAACGCCTTCGCCGTCACGGGCGGTGTCGAGCACATTGAGCAGGTTCTCAGAGCGTTCCAGTTCGACGAAAAGATCCCGGACGCGGTCAAGATCATCCGGCGCCCCGCCGTCCTCGAGCAGGTTGGCGCGGCCGCGCACGATCAGCGACCGGCCGCGGCTCGGATCCTCGCCGCCCCATTGGGCAAGGCCGTCCTCGACCAGTTGCGCCGTCACCGTGTCCAGGGCGGCGCGGCGCGAGCGAACTTCCGAGATCACCGTCTCGCGCGCTTCGGCGAGGGTGCGGCCCTTCATTCGGGCGTTGAGAAAATTGCCGGCCTCGATCAGCGCCGAGGCCGGAAGTCCCGGCGGCAGGGCGAGGAGTCGGTTTTCGACCTCACCTGATTCGGCGACGATGACCGCCAGCGCCTGTTCGGCGGACACCCGAACGAACTCGATATGACGGATCGGCGCATCCGCTGCAGGGGTCGCGACCAGGCCTGCGCCGCCGACCAGGCCGGAGAGAAGCTCGGACGCCTCGGCCAGCACGTTCTCGATACGGCGCGCGCCATTACCGGCAAGCCGGCTCTCGATCTGCAGCTTGTCGGCTGCGGCCGGCTCGCCGATCTGCAGGAGCGAGTCGACGAAGATCCGGAGGCCGGCATGGGTCGGGATGCGCCCGGCCGAGGTGTGCGGCGAGCCGATCAGGCCGAGCTCGGCAAGATCCGACATGACATTCCGGATCGAGGCCGGCGACAAGGAGACGCCGCGGCGAGAGATGGTGCGTGAACCCACCGGCTCGCCGGTGTCGAGATAGGCCTGCACGATCTCACGAAAAATGTCGCGGCTGCGCTTGTCCATGGCCGCGAAAGCAGACGGCGCGCGCGAGGCGCCGGGAGGAGGTCGCGGGGTGGCGGTCATTGCCGGAGGAAGGTATGGGTGGCGCGCCAATGATTCAACGGCCAATGAGCGGCCCGGCCCAAGCGAAAGACCTGATTTCATGAGACCTTCCGGCCGAAAGCCCGACCAGCTGCGCGCCATCAGCCTGGAACCCGCGCCGACGCGCTATGCGGAGGGCTCTTGCCTGGTGAAATTCGGCCATACCCATGTCCTGTGTACGGCGAGCTGGGCCGGCGAAGTTCCGCGCTGGAAGAAGGGCCGCGGCGAGGGCTGGGTGACCGGAGAATATGGCATGTTGCCGCGCGCCACCCATACCCGCGGTCGCCGCGAGGCGGCGGAGGGCAAGCAGTCCGGCCGCACCCAGGAGATCCAGCGCCTGATCGGTCGCGCCCTGCGTTCGGTCACCGACATGAAGGCGCTCGGGGAGAACACCATCACCCTTGATTGCGATGTGCTGCAGGCCGACGGCGGCACCCGCACCGCGGCGATCACCGGCGGTTATGTCGCGCTGGCGCTTGCCTGCCGCTATCTCCAGGAGGAAGGGATCATCAAGGCGAGCCCCCTGTCGGCCCAGGTCGCCGCGATCTCGTGCGGCATCTTCGAGAACGAGCCGGTGCTCGACCTCGACTATCCCGAAGATTCAGCTGCGCAGGTCGATGCGAATTTCGTCATGGCCTCGGGCGGCAAGCTGATCGAGATCCAGGGGACGGGCGAGCAGCGCGCCTTCTCGCGGGCCGAGTTCAACGCGCTGATGGATCTAGCGGAAAAAGGATGTGGCGAACTGTTCGCCGCGCAGATCAAGGCGCTGGGCTGAGCATGGCGACGCGGCGCGACGTGCTGCTCGGCGGGTCGGCGGCGCTCGCCGGCGCATGTGCGCCGCCACCGAAACCAGCTGTCCCTCTCGAAACGCGTTTCACCGCCCTCGAGGCGACGCTGGACGGCGGACGGCTGGGGGTTTGCGCGATCGATACAGGATCAGGCGCTCGCCTGGTCCACCGCGGCGATGAACGCTTCGCCATGGCTTCGACGTTCAAATGGTTGCTCGCCGCGGCGGTGCTGAACCAGGTCGACGCCGGCGCCGTGCGCCTCGACCAGCGCGTCCTCTACAGTGCAGCTGACATTCTCGATTATGCACCCGTCGCCACGGCGCATCTCGCCGCCGGCGCCATGAGTGTCGAGGAGCTGCTCGAGGCGATCATCACCGTCAGCGACAATACGGCGGCGAACCTCTTGCTGCCCGGCGTCTTGGGCCCTGAGGGGCTCACCCGCTTCCTCCGGGCCAATGGCGATGGCGTCACCCGTCTGGATCGCACCGAACCTACGCTCAACCAGAACGCACCGGATGATCCACGCGACACGACGACGCCCGCCGCTATGGCCCAGACGCTGAAACACATCCTGGCCGGCGAGGGTCGCCCGGCGGGCGGGGACGTTCTCAGCCTGGCTTCGCGCCAACGCCTGATCGGCTGGATGGAAAAGTCCTCGACCGGGCTCAAGCGCCTGCGTGCGGGCTTTCCATCAGGATGGCGCGCGGGGGACAAGACTGGCAGCGGCGCCAATGGCGCGCTCAATGACTGCGTCATCGTCTGGCCGCCAGCGCGACACGGATCGCCACGCCAGCCGATCGTCATCGCCAGCTATATCAGCGGCGGCGCCGCCGGCCCCGAGACGCGCGAGGCGTTGCAAGCTGAAATCGGACGATTGATCGCCCAAGCCTGGGGCTAGGAGACAAGCGATGGCTGACGACAAGCGCGCTGTGACGGTTCATTCCACCCGCACCGCCTACAAGGGCCGCTACACAATCGAGGAGGCGGACTTTTCCTTCGATCGGGCGGCAGGCCCTGGGCGGATTGAGCACGCAACCCGTGAAGTGTTCGAGCGCGGCGACAGCGCAGCCGCGCTGCTCCACGACGTCGTCCGCGACGTGATTGTCCTGACCGAACAGTTTCGCTATCCGACCTTCAAGAAGGGCCCAGGCTATCTGCTCGAGGTCGCCGCAGGGTCGATCGAGGACGGCGAGGATCCTGCCGACTGCATCAAGCGCGAACTGATGGAGGAGACCGGCTATCGCGCGACCACGCTGACCCGCATCGGCGCCTACTACGTCTCGCCGGGCTCGAGCTCGGAGCGGATCTTTATTTACTATGCGCCGGTCAAGCCTGAAGACCTCGTCGATCCTGGCGCCTCGGGTCTCGCAGCCGAAAAGGAAGACGTGAAACGGGTCGAGTTCGACCGCGAGGACTTTCTCAGCAAGCTTGAATATGGCGACTTCCAGGACGCCAAGATCATGGTCGCCGGCCTATGGCTGAAGACCCAGCCCCGCAATGGCAAGCCTGCGAAGCGCTGAGGCGGCAGTTTCGTCCGTGGCCGGTTATTCAGCGGCGACGGCCTTGGCGGCTCCAGGCTCCTCGTTCTCGTCCTCGTCGCTGGCCGCTGCTTCGTCCGGATCCCAGACGAGAATATCGCCTGGCTGACAGCCAAGCTCCCGGCAGAGCGCCTCGAGCGTTGAAAAGCGGATCGCCTTGGCCTTGCCGGTTTTCAGAATCGACAAGTTGGCTAGCGTGATGCCCACCTTGTCGCCCAGCTCGGTGAGCGACATTCGCCGGTCCAAGAGAACCCTGTCGAGAGTAACGCGTATCGCCATTCGGCTCGTGTCGTCCTTCGTGTCCGCTGGTCGTCCGCGCGGTCCGGTGCTGTTTACGTCGATCGCCGTCGCGCCCTGACGCGCGGCGAGGCCTAGATCGTCATCTTCTGTTCCTCGCGCAGCGCGGCGCCTTCGCTGAACACCTGGGCGAGGACGACCAGCGTCAGAACCGAGAACCAGACGGACAGGTTGAGCGAGACTGCGATTGGCGCCGCGCCATCGGTGGTCGCAACGCCAAAGGCTCCGAGCACGATTTGCACGATCAGGCTGATGGTCATGCGCACCAGTTCCAGCACCGCCAGCACGATGGCGATGGCGCGCAGGCGCCGCGCATTGTCCGGAACGAACGGGTCGCCATTGATCAGCGTCTCGAACACGCCGCGCAGGTGGGCGCAGACGATCATTGCGCCGATGCAGGCGATCGACCATTGCAACGTCCAGCGGACGATGCCGCCGGGGCGCGATATGTCGATGTGCGCGAACATCGCTATGTGCCCGCCGGTGATCATGCTGAAGACGGCGACGGCGGTGACGATCCAGATGAAACCGAGGGCGGCGCACGCCAGCACCCATGCGATGTCGACGGCGACCTTGAGGAACGACGAGATCGATCCGCGACCAATGGCGCTGATCCGCATCAGGGTCTGGCTCCGTTGCATCCCGAAATCGTCCGGCTCATAAGCGTCCCAGATAACTGTCCCGGCCGGATCGCGCGCCCGCCTTGCCCCCGGGTTGGCCCCGGGTTGGCCCGATTGCCATATGGTCTGCCCGCTGGCGAGGATTGAGCTTGGCTGGCGGCAGGGATTTGGACCATATCGAAAATCAATATGGACGTCCATGCAGTCGGACGAAAGGATGCAACTGCCATGAATGAGCCCCGAAAGCTGCCCGCCGGACGTCTTCTGGCGGCCACCCACAACCCAGGAAAAGTGAAGGAGTTCAACGAGCTGCTGGCTCCGCTTGGCTTCCAAACGGTGTCCGCCGCCGAGCTCGGTCTGGCTGAGCCTGAAGAGACCGCGCAGACCTTCCAGGGCAATGCCGAGCTCAAGGCGCTCACCGCCGCGCGGACGGCTGGAGAACCTGCGCTCGCCGATGATTCAGGACTGGCGGCCGATGGCCTGGCGGGCGCGCCTGGCATCTATTCGGCGCGCTGGGCGGGTCCGGGCAAGGACTTCGCGGCGGCCATACAGAAGGTGGAGGATGGTCTTGCCGCCGAAACCACTGCCGACGGCGAAGTCGATCGGCGCGCCAGTTTCATCAGCGTCCTCTCGCTGGCCTGGCCTGATGGTCATGTTGAAAGCTTCGAGGGCGTCGTCCGCGGCCAGCTGGTCTGGCCGCCGCGCGGCGACCGGGGCTTCGGTTATGATCCGATCTTCGTGCCCGAAGGCGAGACCGAAACCTTTGGCGAGATGGACCCGGCGCGTAAACACACGATGAGCCATCGCGCCGTCGCCTTCGCAAAATTCAAGGCGCGATTTGAAATCTAGGAGCTGAATTCGATCAGGGGTCGATCGGGGAAGCCCCCGAGGTCCGTGAGCGCCTGCCGCAACTTCGCTTGCCATCCATGCTTGCGGGCGTAGGCTTCGGTACGCGAGGCGCCAGACAGGGGGCTGAATGGCCAAGCTCGGAAGCGTCCTGATCGTCGACGACAACGCGCGCTGCCTGGAGTTCATGTCTCTGGCTTTTCTCGGCCATGGCGGCTTCGATGTGCTGACCGAAACCCGCGCGATCGCAGCGCTCGCCCGCATCCGCATCGAGAAACCTGATCTCATCATGCTCGACGTGAAGATGCCGGAACTCGACGGCTTCAGCGTGCTCGCTCTCCTCCGCGGGGAGGGCAACCTGGTTCCGGTGGTGATGTGTTCGGGTTCAGCCCGCCAGCAGGATGTCGATCGCGCCTACGCGTCCGGCTGCAATGCCTATGTCGAAAAGCCGACCTCGCTCGAGGATTATCGCGCCATGGCGGGCGCGATCATGAATTATTGGGGCCGCAGCGAATTGCCGACGCACTGAAGGCCGACGCACTGAAGGCCGGCGCACTGAAGGTGGGGGGGAGCACGCGCCATGCACCGGGCGGCCGACAGCTTCATCGAGTTGCCGCGTCGGCGGCCGTTCTCGGCGCTCGACCTGCATGCGGCCGCCATCGGCAGCCTCGCCGCCACGGTGCTGATCCTTGGCTGGGGCTTCAAGATCGAGCTCATCCAGAGCCTTCTGCCCGGCTTCCCGACCATGAAACCGCGTACCGCGACGGCTTTCATGGCTCTGTCGCTAAGCGCCATGCTGTCGCTGCGGCCCTCGCGCCGCTCGCAGATCAGCTCATCGCTGGTGGCGGCCATGGTCTTCGCCTGGATGGGCTGGCTGCTCATCGCCTACTGGGACCGCAGCAATGGCGAGACGCCAGCGTTGCTGCCGGTCCAGACGACGATCGCATCGCTGGCCCTCGGCGGGCTTGCCATGCTGGTGGTCAATCTCGCGCCCCGAGCGCAAGCGGCGGCGGCGATCATGGTGTGGCTGGCGTCGGTTCCGGCGCTCTATCGCATTCTCAGCCTGATCCTGTTCTGGGGATCGCCGAGCGATCCGGGCTCGCCGCTTTCCTCGATGGCGCTGCACACGGCTCTCCTGATCCTCTGGTTCATGATCGCGTGCATTCTCATGCATCCGCGGCTCGCCTATTCGCGGGGCATGTTCGAGGCCAGTCTGCGCGGACGCGTCCTGCGCATCGCCTTGCCGTTCGCAATCGGCGTTCCAGTGATGGTGGCTGTCCTCAGCTTGGTGATGTCGCGCGTTTTCCACTGGCAGGATGAGGCTCTGTTTGCGGTCAACGCCTCGATCAGCGTGATCCTCGGCGCGACGCTGATCTGGCGCCTGTCGATGATCATCGCCGATTGGCAGGCCGACGCCAATGAGCGCGCTGGCCGCCTCTCGCGCGCCAACGAAGCGCTGGAGCAATATGCCTCCTCAGCCGCCCACGACCTCAAGGCCCCGGCGCGCCACATCATGCTTTATGGCGAACTCCTGGAGGACGCGCTCAATCAGGGGGATGTTGAGGCGGCGCGTCGGCACGCCCGCTCGATCCGCGACAGCGTCGTCGCGTTGCCCGTGATGATCGAAGGCATGCTGGATTTTTCCCGCTCGGGCCACGCCGAACTCAATCTTGGTGAAACCATGCTGGGCGAACTGGTTCAGTCGGCTGGCGCGCTGCAGGTCGAGGACTTGAAAGCGGCAGGCGCAAGGGTTGTCGTGGTGCACGAAGCGCTGCTGCCGTGTGACCGCCAGCTGATGACCGTAGTGTTCCAGAACCTGATCGCCAACTCGCTCAACAGCCGGCGCAAGGATCGTCAGCTGACGATCCGGATTGACGCTGAACGGGACGAAGCAGTCTGGGAGGTCTCGGTCGAGGACAATGGCGTCGGCTTCGATCCGGAGTTCAGCGGCGTCGCCTTCAATCCGTTGGCGCGGGGGGTGACGCGGGCCGGCCCAGGCGCGGGCATCGGCCTCGCCACCTGCAGAACCATCGTTCAGAGCCATGGCGGTGAAATCCGCGTAGATCCGACCTTCCGCGACGGCGCGCGCGTCGAATTCACGCTGCCGGCCAAGCCGCTCCCAGAGGTTGCGGCGAAAGGTTGAATTGGGTGGAGGATCAGGCGTGACTGGATCAAGCGCCCGGCGAAGGATAAGAGCCTCGCCATGTTCCCCGCCCCACGCTTCTTCTTCCGGCATAAATTTCTGACCCGCTTGGCGCGCAGCGTCTGGAAGCGCTATGCCCGCACCTTCAAAGGCCCCTGGTTCGTCGAACGACGCATGGGCGCCCTTTGGCTGTTCGAACAGCACAACATCATCGATCGCTACCTCTTCTGTGTCGGCGTGTGGGAAGAAGCGCAGGTCGCGCGATTGACCGACCTCGCGCGCAAGCTGGGGGTTGATTGCGGGCGGCCGATCTTTCTCGACATCGGCTCGCACGCCGGCTTCTACGCGGTTCTGATGGCGAAGACCGGTCTCTTCTCTGAGGTCGTCGCCTGCGAGCCGCTGCCAGCGCACCTTGCTCAGTTGCAAGCCAATCTGTTGCTCAACGACCTGGTGGGTTCGGTCACCGTCCACGCAGCGGCGGCAAGCGACAAGGCGGGGACGCTGCGGTTCGCCGCCGGCCCGCCCAGCAATCGCGGCACGGCCCATGCGCTCGACGGCCTCTCGACCGGCTCGCTGTCCGCGACGCCGGCCGACCAGGTCATCGAGGTCGATGCGCGCCGGATGGATGATCTGGCGCCCCTGCGCGGCGGCTGCGCGGCGGTCAAGATCGATGTTGAAGGTCATGAGGCCTCGACCCTGGCCGGCATGCGCGACTTCCTCACCGCCAATCGCTGCGTGCTGCAGGTCGAAATCCTGTCGGACGGTCTGGCGCATGTCTCGGGTCTGCTTCGAGACATGGGCTATCGCCCGCTCGGCGCGATCGATTTCGATCATTATTTCACCAATGCACCCGCCATCGCGGCTGCGATCGAAGCGACCCCCGAAGCTTCCGGCGACAGACCTTCCGGCGACAGACCTTCCGGCGACAGGCCTTCCGGCGACAGACCTTCCGGCGACAGGCGATGATCGCTGGCGCTTTTGAACCGGCTCGGGGTTTCGGCGTCTACCTGCATTGGCCCTATTGCGCCCGCATCTGTCCCTATTGCGATTTCAACGTCTATGCGGCGAAGGCGCGGGACACCGCGCCGCTGATCGAGGCGATGCTCGCCGATCTCGACAGCTGGCGCGCCCGATCCGGTCCTCGCACAGTCGATGCGGTGTTTTTCGGCGGCGGCTCGCCCTCACTCATGGCGGGCGCGGATATCGCGCGGCTGATCGAGCGCATCGATCGCGCCTGGGGGATCAGGCCGGGCGCCGAGATCACGCTTGAAGCCAATCCCGATGATGCGGCGGGTTTTGCCGACTTCGCCGCAGCAGGCGTCGATCGGCTTTCGCTCGGCGTCCAGTCACTGCACGACACCGCGCTCAAATTCCTCGGCCGGACGCATTCAGCGGCGGAGGCGGTTGCGGCGTTGCAGCTGGCGCAAGGCAGGTTCCGCTCCGTTTCGCTCGACCTGATCTATGCGCTCCCCGGCCAGGACCTTGCAGACTGGCGTGGCGAACTTGAAAAGGCCCTGGAGCTCGGCGCCGATCACCTGTCGCTCTACGAGCTGACCATCGAACCCGGCGCCGCCTTCGCGCGAGCGGTCGACCGCGAGGACTGGGCGCCGCTTGGAGACGATGCGGCGGCCGATCTTTATGAAGCGACGCAGGCGGCGTGCGACGCCGCGGGCTACCCGGCCTACGAAATCTCGAACCATGCGCGGGGCGAGGCGCATCGCTCGCGGCACAATGCGATCTACTGGCGCTCGGGCGACTGGGTCGGCGTCGGTCCCGGCGCGCACGGACGTCTGACCGTCGAAGGCCATCGTCTGGCGATCGAGGCGGCGGAAAAGCCCGGCGCCTATCTCAAGGCGGTGCGCGAGACCAGCGCTGGCTGGTCGCTGGTCGAGACGCTCTCGCCGCTCGATCAGGCGCGCGAGCGGTTGTCGATGGGCCTGAGGCTGGTCGAGGGGATCGAGCTGGCCGACGTGACGACGCTGGGCTTTGAGCTCAGCGCAACGACACTCGATGAACTCGCCGCGCTGGGCCTCCTCAAGCGTCACGCGCGAGGCATCGCACTCACCCCGAGAGGCCGTCTTGCCGCCGACCGCATCGTTCAGATGATTGCCCCGTGAGGATCACGAGCCTGGCGAGAACGCCACCACCGCCGGTGAAATGATCTTGGCGTCGCCGCCGGGTCCGATCTGTCGCACGGTCAGCGCCCGCTGGATCGAGCCATCGCCGAGGAAGCGGAAGAGGCCGTTGACGCCGGTAAAGCCTTCTTGGCGCTGGACCATCGCGGCATCGAGCCGGTCGCCCTTCGCCAGGGCCTCCGCCAGCGCGCCGGCGTCATAGCCGAAGCTGGCGAGCTTGGGCGCCGCTTCCCCGAAGCTTGCCTGATAGCGCCGGTCGAAGTCGGCGGTCAGGTTCGGGTCTGGCGCCGGGAAGGCGCCGCCGAACAGGGCGGGCTCACGCCAGACGGCAGGATCGTTCCACATGCCCGTTCCAAGGAACTTCACCTGCCGCACATTGACGTCGAAATAGGGCAGGAGGGATGCAACCGTGCGCAGCTGCACGCCGCGCTCGGGGATCAGCACCGCGACCTTGCCGGGGGACGCCTTGTCTTCCGCCTTGACCCGGTCTGACAGGCGCTTGGCGGGCGACTGAGGCGAGGCGTCTCCCGGTTTATAGTATTCGGCGGGGATCATCACCGCGCCATGCCGGGCGACCGCGCTACTCAGTGCGGTTTCGGCGATGTGGCCGTACTCGGTGTCAGGTCCGAACATGGCGAAGCGCGTGACGCCCTGGCTCGAGGCCCAGTCGACGATGCGATCGATCTCGGTTTGCGGCGTCAGCGACATCAGATAGGCGCCGCCGCCGATGGCCGAGGTGTCGGTCGAAAACGAGAAAACCGGCGCACCGACCCGGGCGGCCGCTTGGGCGACGGAGGGAATCTGCTGGGCGAAGAGCGGCCCGACCACCGCAATGGCGCCGTCCTTGATCGCTTCGTCCGCAACCCGGCCGCTGGACTGGGCGTCGGTTCCCGAATCGCGCGGCATCAGCACGACGTCCTGTGCGCCGACCTCGAACAGCGACATCTGGATGGCGTTGAACAGCGCATTGGCCAGCCTGCGCACATCGGCGTCAGGCGAGGAGAAAGGCAGCAGCACCGCGATGCGCTTCAGTTCGCGCCGCTCGCTGTTTGGGATGTGACGCGGCATATAGGCGTTGCGGCTGTCGGCGAACTTGGTCGAGACCGGCGCGGATGGGATGGGCTCCCCTGGCCGCGGCGGGCGGGTTGGATCGGGGCGCTGGTTGCCGCTATAGGTTGGCGTGGTCGGACGCGAGGGGCCATCGACGCACGCTGACAGGGCGGCGATCGCCACGCCAGCGGCGGCAAGAAATCGCAATGAGCCGCGAGCTCGAGGTTCAGATGGCATGCGCGACCCCTCCTGAGGATCCGTCGTCGCTCCCGCCCCCGGGCGAGGAGGATGCTAGGCTTAGCGGTGAATCGGCACAAGTTGACGACCGTTCATCTCCGCCCCGTCTCTTTCGAGTCGATCCGCAACTCAAGCCGGGTCTTTACATCGTCTCGACCCCGATCGGGAACCTTCGCGACATCACCCTGCGCGCCCTCGACGTGCTGGCGTCGGTTGACGCCGTCTGGGCCGAAGACACGCGGGTGACGGCAAAGCTCCTGTCCGCCTACGGAGTGTCGGCACGGCTGCGGCCATATAATGACCACAACGGGGCCGAGGCGCGACCGGGCATCCTTGCCGACCTGGAAGCGGGCAGGCGGGTGGCGCTGGTCTCTGACGCCGGCACGCCCCTGGTCTCCGATCCGGGCTTCAAGCTGGTGCGCGAAGCGGTGGAGCGGGGGCTCAGCGTGGTTGCGGTTCCGGGGGCCTCGGCGACGCTTGCAGCCTTGGCGGTGGCCGGCCTGCCGACCGACCGCTTCTTGTTCGCCGGCTTCCCGCCGCCGCGCTCGGCCGCCCGGCTCAAGAGCTTCGCCGATCTCAAGCCCCTGCGCGCCACCCTGGTGTTCTTCGAAGGACCGTCGCGTCTGGTCGAAAGCCTTGCCGACATGGCCCACGCCTTCGGCCCGCGTCCGGCCGTCGTCGCCCGCGAGTTGACCAAGCTGTTCGAGGAGGCGCGACGCGGGACGCTGAGTGACCTTGCGGAGCATTATGCACGCGAAGGCCCGCCACGCGGCGAAATCGTCGTCCTCGTCGGTCCGCCAGCGGACGAGGCGGAGGCCGATGAGGAAGTCCTCGACGCCGCCATCCGCGCCGCAGACCCGACCCGTCCGATCAAGGAGATTTCGGCCGAGATCGCTGCGCGCCTTGGGCTGAAGCGCCGGGATGTCTATGAGCGATCGCTGGCTTTGCGTGCATCGGGGACGCTGGACGAGCCAGACAGGGGCCCAGACAGGGGCCCAGACAGGGGCGAGGACAGGGGCGAGGACAGCGATTAACAAAGCTCAGCACGATCGGGCGCGCGAATTGCTCCCGGAGCGCCTGATTTGACCTAACCATCGCCAACCGGCGGGAAACCGCATCGCAAGCGCCTCCAAATCGCCGCATGATTGGGTAAACTGGCTCCCAACTGCCTGACCTGCTGGAGATTTTCCATGTCCGCCCGCCAGACTGTCCGTCCGCCCGCCCGCCCCGCCACCCGCGCTCCCGGGGGGTCGATCGTCCGCCTGTCCGCCGTCTTGGTCCTTGCCGTCGCCGCCCTGGGCGCTTGCGCGGCGTTCCAGGACAAGACGCTGGGACAAAGCATCGATGAGACCAGCGCCGCCACCCAGATCCGCACCCGGCTTCTTGCCTCCGGCGGCCCCAATCATTTCGGCGAAGTCGACGTCGAGGTCGAGGATCGTTTCGTCCTACTCTCCGGGCGCGTGCCCAGCGAAGCCGACCGCACGGAGGCCGAACGCATCGCCTGGAGCGTCAACATCATCGACGAGGTCGCCGACGAGTTGGTCGTCGAACAGCGCAGCGTGAAGCGCGACGTGAACGACATCTGGATCGGCCAACAGGTGCGCGGACGTCTGCTCGTGGCGCGCAAGGTCAACAGCATCAACTACAACGTCCAGGTCTATGATGGCGTCGTCTACCTTCTCGGCCAGGCCCGCAGCGAAGAAGAGCTGAAGGCGGCGGCCGAAGAGGCCAGCGTGGTCAAGGGCGTCAACAAGGTGGTGTCCTATGTGAAGGTCCGCGGACCTGCCGCTCGCCCCCGCGAGGGCCAGGCGCCCGTCACTCAGCCTTATCAGACCCAGGGGTCCAGATCCGGGCCTGTCCAGATCGCGCCTCCCGCCGAGACGGCGGCGCCGATCGTACCGCCGGATCGCCCGCCGACGACGCGGCAAGGCTATTCCGATCCTTATGCGCCGGGCGCCACCCCGCCGCCCGGCCGCAATTCCAGCAATTCGCTGACCAGCCAGCCGCTGGCGCCGGTGCCCTAGGGCGTCGTTCGCTTGCCATGCGCGTGTGGGGGTTAGCGAGAGGCGGGACAGCGGCGCTGGTCGTCCTGGTCGTCCTGGCGATCGACGCGATGGCGTTGTCTCGACACGCTCAGCTGGAGCGGTGTCCGAAGACAAGGTGAAGCGTTGGTCGGGTCGATTGCTTCGCACGGTTCCAGCCCCTATGTCGGATGCGACATGTCCGGGGTTCGACCATGAGCTTGCGTATCGCCGTTCAGATGGACCCGTTGGAGACCGTCAAGCCGGCGGGCGACACGACCTTCATGATGATCGAGGAGGCCCAGACGCGTGGTCATCGCGTCAGCGTCTACGGCGCGGGCGATCTCGTCTATGAAGCCGGCCAGGTGCGCGCCCTGGTGCGGCCCGCGAGAGTGTTCGCCCCGCCGCACACGCCGCACGCCGAGTTCGGGGCGCCTGCGAACCTTGACCTGCGCAAGGATGTCGACGTCATCCTGATGCGCCAAGATCCGCCCTTCCACATGGGCTACATCACGGCCGCTCACCTGCTCGAGCTGGTTCAGCCCGACACGCTGGTGGTGAATGATCCGGCTGGCGTGCGCTCCAGTCCGGAAAAAGTCCTGCCGCTGATGTTTCCCGAGCTGCAGCCGCCCACCCTCATCGCCCGCAACGTTGAACCGGTGCGCGCCTTCCGTGAGAAGCATGGCGACATCGTTCTCAAACCGCTGCACGGCCACGGCGGATCAGGCGTGCTCAAGCTGTCGCGCGACGACAGCAATCTCGAAGCCGTGGTCGATCTTTTCCAGCGCATGTGGCCCGAACCATTCATCGCGCAGGCCTTTTTGCCGGCGGTGTCCAAGGGCGACAAGCGCATCCTGCTGGTCGACGGCGAAGCGGTAGGCGGCATCAACCGCCGGCCACCGGCGGGCGCCATCCGGTCCAACCTGGTCGTCGGCGGCGCCGCCGAAGCGACCGAGCTCACCTCGCGCGATCGCGAGATCTGCGCGGCGATCGGTCCGGAACTGCGCAAGCGCGGCTTACTGTTTGTCGGCATCGACGTGATCGGCGGGATGATGACCGAGATCAACGTCACCTCGCCGACCGGGGCCCGCGCCGTGAAGCGGCTCTCCGGCGCCGACGCCGTCGCCAAGATGTGGGACGTCATCGAGACCAAGGCCGCACGCTAGGTCCGGCGGATGAGGCCGGGAAACGTCAAACGCCGCGCAGTTATGGATATTCGCCTGGCCGAAGGGTGACCGGCGTCGTTTGGCGACGGCTGATGCGCTGAGCCTGGACGAGGCGAGGCGGGGGAGGGGCGTCATCCGGCCCGGAAAATCGGCGATGCGCGAGTCTCGCATTGATTAGTCTGGCAATCATTCCCTCGATCAAGATGGCCAAGACCGCTGGCGCGTTAATCGTCTGGTCAGCGGCCTGTTGCAGGGTCGCGGAGATGACCCGATCCCGATCGACCTTTTCGCACACTGTCGCCGTCTCCACGCCGACCGCTGGTCTGGCGCCGCTGGCGCGCGGCTGGCCCGGCGCGGCGCTGGTGGTCGGCGCCGATGGTCTGGTCGCGGCGGCAAGTTCAATGTCGGGCTTTTGCGAGGGTATGCGGGCGCCGTTCACGCTGCCGGGCAATGATGCGGCCGCCCAGCTTGCGGATGCAGCTGGGCGAACCTGGCGCGTCTCCGCCCCGGTCGGCGACCAGCGCTTCGCCGTGATGGACGTTAAGCGCGAACCCGATGCCGCCGACCGCTTCACCGCTGCGGTCAGCCACGAGATCCGAACGCCACTCAACGGCATTCTCGGCATGGCGGCGCTGCTTGAGGAAAGCGAGCTTGCGCCGGCCGAGCGCGAATATGCCCTCGCCATTCGCAAAAGCGGCGCACGCCTCCTCGACCTGCTCAACAACGTGCTGGACTATTCACGTCTCGAAGCTGGCGACATTCCCCTCGAATCGGCGCCTTTCGATCCGGCCGACCTGGTGCAGGACGTCGCAGAGCTTCTCTCCACCCGCGCCCATGCGTCGGGCCTCGACATAGCCGCCATCGTCGATCCCGAACTGCCGTCCCGGATGATCGGCGATGAAGGACGGTTGCGACAGGTGTTGTTCAATCTCGCCGGCAACGCCGTGAAGTTCACGTCGACCGGCGGGGTGCTGATCGAGGCGCGACGCGGACCTGCAGGCAAGGGCCTCTCGCTGATCGTGCGGGACACCGGCGCGGGCATTCCCGACCATGCGCGCGCGCGCCTGTTCGACGCTTTTGGTCAAGCCAACGCTTCGGACGCACGCCGCGATGGCGGCGTCGGTCTTGGCCTCGCGATCGTGGCGCGCCTGGTTGCGACGATGAAGGGCGAGGTCGACTTTGTCTCTGCGCCGGGTGGCGGGGCGCTGTTCCGGGTCGAGCTTCCCCTCGCGGATGACGTCCTCTCGCCGATGGCGCCGCGGATGACGGGGTCGCATCCGCGCCGCCCGAAACCACCGGCGATCGCGTTCGATCTGCCGCCTGCCTCCGCACTCGCCTGCTTTGCCGCCCTGGCCGAGGATGGCGCGCATATTCTGGCTGCGACGGAGGCGGGGGCTGCCAGGGCCGATCTGGTCATCGTCGATGCGGCATTGCCGCCGGCGCGCATCGAAGCGCTGGCGCGGCGCAGGCCGACGCTGGTCGTTCTGCGCCCGGAAGACCGATCGCGCATCGCCCAGTTCCGCGACATTGGTTGCGCGGGCTATCTGATTCGCCCGCTGCGGGCCGCCTCGATCCTGGAACGGGCCCGGCTGGCGATGGCGGGCGACGTGCAGGTCGCGCCGGTCGAGACCAAAGCGCCTGGAGACGCCGGTCATGTCCTGATCGCCGACGATAACGCCGTGAATGCGCTTTTGGCGACGCGGGCGCTCACCGCCGCTGGTTTCCGGGTGGATTGCGCCGCCACCGGCGCCGAGGCGCTGGAACGCGCCGGGGAAACACTCTACTCTGTGATCTTCATGGATATCCGCATGCCGGTGATGGATGGTCTCGAAGCGACGCGGCGCATTCGCCGCCTTGGCGGCGCTGCGGCGGCAACCCCGATCATCGCGCTGACGGCTGACATCGATCTGGCGCTCGAGGATCGCGCCCGCGCGGCCGGCGTCACCGCCATGGCGGCCAAACCGATCGATCCGCCGCGCCTGCGCCAGCTGGCCGAGACCTGGGCGACGGGTCGTCAGGCGGGCGTGAAATGACGCCGGACAAGACGGCGGATGCAGCGGCGGCCAACTCGAGGCCGAAGGGCGGCGCCAAGCCGTCGATCTTCAATGACCGACGCCGGCTGTCGATGCTGCTGCTCGGCATTTCCTCGGGCTTGCCTTTCACTGTCGTGGTCGGCACGCTGGCGGCCTGGTTCACCGCAGCGCACATCTCGACCACCACGATCGGCGTCTTGTCCTGGTCTGCGCTGTCTTACTCGTTCAACTTCCTCTGGTCGCCGGTCATGCATCGCACCATCGCTCCGGTGTTCGGACGCATGGGGCTGCGACGCGGCTGGTTCGTGCCGCTGCAGGCGCTGATCTCGCTCTGCATGCTTGGCTTCTCGACGCTCGATCCGAAGACCGGCCTGCTTGGTATTGCGGCGCTGGCGGTGGCGGCATCCTTCCTGTCGGCGACGTTCGACATTGTCGTCAACGCCTGGAGGATCGAGACGGCGAAGAACGGCGATGACGTCAATGCGCTGTCGACGCTTTATCAGGCGGGCTATCGCTCGTCGGCCTTTATCGGCGGAGCAGGGGCGCTGATCGCCTCTGATCACATCGGCTGGCCCTTCACGCTTGTCGTGCTCGCTCTGGTCATGCTGTGCACCATCGGCGGCTCGGTCATCGCCCCCGAACCGCCGCGCCCGGATGCGGCTGAAGCCAAGGCGATCAAGGGCGAAGCCGACAAGATGGCGGCGACCTTCTCGACCGAATGGCGCAACCTGATTGTCGTCATCGTGCTGATCGGCTGGGCGTGGGCGTTCTGGACGCTCGGCTCGTTCATGATCGATGCGATCCAGCACCCCGAAACCGCCAAGGCCGGCGCATTCACCAAGGCGTATGGCCCCTGGATCGTGTTCGTCACCGTGCTGCTTCCGGCGCTGGGGTCGATCTGGTTGTTGCGGATGCGGGCAAAACCGATCGCTCTCGGCTTGCCCGCGCTGCCGGCAAAAGCCCAGGCGATCGCCAACACGCTGTTCGGGGCCGTGGTCGAACCGTTGACTGAGCTGATCAGCCGCAAGCGCTGGTCGGCGCTGCTGGCGCTGGGGTTGATTCTTTCCTTCATGTTCCCGGTCTCGATCTGGGCGTCCTTCGCCTATCCGTTCTACATGGGCGACAAGGGCGGCGCGCTCGGTCACACCGCGACCGAGGTCGCGCTGGCCTCCAAGATCATCGGCGTTCTCGCCACCATCGCCGGCGTCGCCGGCGGCGGCGTGGTGCTCAAAGTGCTGGGGCGCAATCTCGCGCTGGTGGTCGGCGCGGCCGGCACGGCGCTGGCCTGTCTCTTGTTCGCCGATCTGGCGTCGGGCGCACCGGTGATCGATGGCTTCTTGAATTTCACCCATCTCGGCGATCTCTTCCGCCTGGTGGGGCTCAATCAGTCCATGGCGCGGCTGTGCACGGCGATCACGCTCGAGAACATGACGGTGGGCGCCGCTGGCGTGGTTTACGTCGCCTTCCTGACGTCGATCGTGAACCCGAAATACGCGGCGGTTCAGTATGCGTTGCTGGGATCGCTCACCATGCTGGTGGGCCAGCTCGGTCGGCCGGCGCTGGGCGCGCTGATCGACGAGCAGGGCTTCACGCCGGCCTTCTTGTTCGCCGCCTCGCTGGGCGTGGTTCCCGTGATCCTCTCGATCGGCGAATGGATCCGCAATGCGCGCCTGCCCAAGCCCGACGCACCGCTCGAGGCCGAGCCGACAGCGGCAGAGTAGGCGCTTCAGGCGTTGGGGTTATACGCGGCGAACGCGGCGAGGTTGACGATGTCGGCCGCCGTCGCATCGAGCTGGGCGATCTGCACCGAGGATTTGAGGCCAACCAGGATCGGTCCGATGACCGTCGCGCCGCCGAGCGCCGCCGCCATCTTGGTCGAGATCGCAGCCGAGTGGACGGCGGGCATCACCAGAACATTGGCAGGTCCGCTCAGGCGGCAGAACGGATAGAGCCGCCGCGCTTCGGGGTTCAGCGCCACATCGACCGCCATCTCGCCATCGTATTCGAAGCCGACATCGCCCATGCCATCGAGGATCGCCACCGCATCGCGCACCCGCGCCATGCGCTCGCCCGGCGGGTTGCCGAAGGTTGAGTAGGAGAGGAAGGCAAGGCGCACCGTGAAGCCAAGGCGTTGCGCCGTCTTGGCGGCCGAGATGGCGATCTCGGCGAGGTCATTGGCGGTCGGCATTTCGGTGACGCTGGTGTCGGCGATCAGCATCGGGCCAGCCTTGCCGATGACGATGGAGACGCCGATCGAGCGTACATCCTCGCGCCGGTCGATCGCCAGCGAGATGTCCTGCAGCGATGTCGCGTAATTGCGGGTGACGCCGGTGATCATGCCGTCGGCATAGCCGAGCGCCACGGTGCAGGCTGCAAAAACGTTGCGGTCCTGGTTGATCAGACGTTGGACGTCACGCTGCAGATAACCGTGGCGCTGCAGGCGCTTGTACAGGAAGTCCGAATATTCCTGGATTCGCTCCGACATCCGGGCGTTGATGATCAAGAGCTCGTTGGTCGGCACGCCGACCAGCGCCATGTTGCGCTTCACCTGTTCTTCGCGGCCCACCAGGATCGGTTCGCCGAGTTCCTGGGTCTTGAACGACCAGGCGGCGCGGATCACCGATGGTTCTTCGCCCTCGGCAAACACGATGCGCTTGCGCTTCGGTTCGCGCCGCACGCTGCCATGGATGCGCTGGAGGAAGGACGCCGCCGGATCGAGCCGCTGGGCCAGCCGATCGCGATAGGCGGCCATATCGGCGATCGGCTTGCGGGCGACGCCTGTATCCATCGCCGCTTGGGCGATGAAGGGGGGGATGTACCAGATCAGCCGCGGATCGAACGGGGCGGGAATGATATAGTCGGGCCCGAAGCTCGGCCGCGCGCCGGCATAGGCTGCAGCAACTTCATCGGGCACATCTTCGCGTGCGAGTTGGGCGAGAGCCTGGGCGGCGGCGACCTTCATCTCCTCGTTGATGGTGCGGGCGCGCACGTCGAGCGCGCCGCGGAAGATGTAGGGGAAGCCCAGGACATTGTTGATCTGATTGGGATAGTCCGACCGGCCGGTGGCGATGATCGCATCATCGCGGACTTCCTTGATCTCCTCCGGGGTGATCTCCGGGTCCGGGTTGGCCATCGGGAAGATCATCGGGTTCTTGGCCATGGATTTGACCATCTCCTTGGTCACCATGCCCTTGACCGACAAGCCCATGAACACGTCAGCCCCGACGAAGGCTTCGGCCAAGGTGCGTTTCTTGGTCTTGACCGTGAAGGCCGACTTGAACTGGTCCATGCCCTCGGTGCGGCCCTCGTAGATCACGCCCTTGCGGTCGCACACCAAGATGTTGTCGCGCTTGACCCCAAGGTGCCGGATCAACCCGGCGACCGAGAGCCCGGCGGCGCCGGCGCCAGAGATGACCACTTTCACATCAGAGAGTTTGCGGCCGGTGATTTCGCAGGAGTTGATCAGCCCCGCCGCAGCGATGATCGCGGTGCCGTGCTGGTCATCGTGGAAGACCGGAATGTCCAGCTTCCCGCGCAGCTCGCTTTCGATGATGAAGCACTCGGGGGCCTTGATGTCCTCGAGATTTATCCCGCCGAAGGTGGCGCCGATGGCGCGCACGCAGTCGATGAATTTCTGCGGATCCTTCTCGTCGACCTCGATGTCGATGGAATCGACGTCGGCGAAGCGCTTGAACAGCACCGATTTGCCTTCCATCACCGGCTTGGACGCCAGCGGACCGAGATCGCCCAGCCCGAGGATCGCCGTCCCGTTGGTGATCACCGCCACCAGATTGCCCTTGGAGGTATAATCGTAGGCGAGGTCGGGATCCTTTGCGATCGCCAGAACCGGTATGGCGACGCCCGGCGAATAGGCCAGCGACAGGTCGCGCTGGGTCGCCATCGGTTTGGTCGGGGTGATCGAAATCTTGCCCGGCTGAGGCAGGCGATGGAAGGCCAGCGCCTCCTCGTCAGTGAAGTTCGGACGTTTGTTTGTCATGGTCTCAACAGGCTTGAGGTCGGGCGGACTCGTCGACAGGGCATTGGCCGGCTAGTCAGGGGCCGGCTAGTCAGGGCGTCGCATATCGGATGACGTTAGGCTGGCGCGCATTCAGCCGCAAACGATGATCGAATCAAGCATGAAGCAGGGTGGGACCCAGAAACCAGACGAGGACGCGCTTTTGGCGCAACGCCCGGATTCTGCTCAGGACACTGCCTCGGGCGATGCAATCCTTGCGCGATCGGTCGCTGGCGCGACGCCCTTCATGGCCCAGTACCTCGAAATGAAGGCGCGCCATCCCGACGCCCTCTTGTTCTTCCGGATGGGCGACTTCTACGAATTGTTCTTCGAGGATGCGATCAAGGCGGCCCAATCGCTCGATATCGCCCAGACCCATCGCGGCGTTCACAATGGCCAACCCATCCCGATGGCCGGGGTTCCGGCCCATTCGGCGGAGACCTATCTCGCCCGCCTGATCCGCAAAGGCCATCGCGTCGCGGTGTGCGAACAGGTCGAAGACCCCGCCGAGGCGAGGAAGCGCGGCGCCAAGGCGGTTGTCCGGCGCGAGATCGTGCGGGTGGTGACGCCGGGCACGATCACCGAGGAGGCGCTGCTGGAGCCTCGCCTCGCCAATTGCCTTGCCGCCATCGGGATCGCTGCGGGCGGGCGCGAGGCAGGGGTGGCGCTGGCCGACGTCTCGACCGGGCGCCTGGAAGTGTTCGCGGTGGCGACCAGCGACCTTGCCGAGGCGCTCGGCGCCGTCCTGCCCGGCGAGGTCCTCGTCGCCGAGAGCGCCTCGACGCAGGCCGAGGTCGCACAGGCGCTGGTCGGCCTTACGGTCACCTCGCGTCCCGATGCGCGGGCGGACGCACGCGCCGGCGAAAGGCTGATGAAGGCAGCTTACGGCGTTTCGACCCTCGACGGCTTCGGGTCGTTCGATCGCGCCGAGCTGATCGCCTGTGCGCTGTTGTTCGACTATCTTGCCCTGACCCAGGCAGGCGGCGCAGCCCGGCTCGATCCGCCGACGCGCACGGCGCCGGACGCCTTCTTGTCGATCGACCCCGCGACCCGTGCGAGCCTCGAGATCGAGCGGTCTTCGCGCGGCCAGCGGCAGGGGTCGCTGGTCGCCACGGTTGACCGGACGATCACAGCGGCGGGCGCCCGCCTGCTGGCGGCGCGGATCGGCCGCCCTTTGCGCGACCGGCCAGAAATTGAACGCCGGCTCGACGCCGTCGCTTATTTTCTCGACGCCGCAGATCGCCGCGATCTCGTGCGCGACACGCTCAAGCGGGCAGGCGACCTTGAGCGCGCCCGGATGCGGCTCACGCTTCGCCGCGGCGGCCCACGCGACCTTGCGGCGCTGGCGGGATGTCTTGCGGTTGGCGAACAGCTGGCCTTGGCTCTGTCGCCCGAGCGCGGTGGCCTGCCGTCGGAAATCGCCGCCGCCTGCGCGCTCCTGGCGCTTGCCGGCAAGCCGCGCCTCGCGGCTTTTTCGGCCGATGTCGCGCGCGCGCTCGCGCCCGAGCCTCCGGTCACGCCGCGCGAGGGCGGCTTCATTGCCGCGGGCTTCGATCCCGCGCTCGATGAGGTGCGGACGCTGCGCGAGGATGCGCGCGGCGTGATTGCGCGACTGCAGGCGCACTATGCAGCGCAGACCGAGATTGCCGGCCTGCGGATCAAGCACAACAATGTCCTGGGCTATTTCATCGAGGTGGCGGCCAAGCACGGCGAGACGCTGATGAAACCGCCCTACGCTGCGACCTTCATTCATCGCCAGACCATGGCCAATGCCGCGCGCTTCGCCACCCCGGAGCTATCCGAACTCGAAGCCCGGATTTCCCGCGCCGAGGGCGAAGCGGTGGCTCGCGAACTCGAGATCTTCAATCGCCTGGTCGCCGAGGCTGACGCGCTCGGGCCAGAGCTGGCTCTCGCCGCCGACGCGCTGGCGCGCCTGGACGTGGCGACCGGCAATGCCGAGTGGTCGGCCGAGGCCTTCTGCGTGCGGCCGGAGCTTGCCGATGTCCCGGTGTTTGCGGTCGAGGGCGCCCGCCATCCGGTGGTCGAGGCGGCGCTGCGTCGAACCGGTGAAGGGTTTACCGCCAATGACTGCCGGCTGGACGCGCGCGGCGAGGACGGCCCGCGGCTGCAATTGATCACCGGTCCCAACATGGCCGGCAAGTCGACCTATCTCCGCCAGAACATGCTGCTCACCGTGTTGGCGCAGGCGGGGTGCTTTGTGCCGGCGCGGTCGTTCCAGCTTGGCCTCGCCGACCGGATCTATTCGCGCGTCGGCGCCTCTGACGATCTGGCGCGCGGACGCTCGACCTTTATGGTCGAGATGATCGAGACGGCGGCGATCCTCAATCAGGCGACGGCGAACTCGATCGTCATCCTCGACGAGGTGGGCAGGGGAACCTCGACGTGGGATGGCCTCGCGATTGCCTGGGCGACGGTCGAGCACCTGCACGAAGTCAACCAGTGCCGGGCGCTGTTTGCGACACACTATCACGAGTTGACCGGGCTCGCCGAGACGCTGGGCCATTGCGCCAACGCCAGCCTGCGCGCTCAGGAATGGGGCGGCGATCTTGTGTTTCTCCATGAAGTGAAGCCCGGTCCGGCCGACCGTTCCTATGGCGTCCAGGTGGCGAAGCTGGCCGGCTTGCCGGCCGCCGCAGTGAAGCGCGCCGAGGCCGTGCTGAAGCGTCTGGAGGCAAAGGACCTCTCGGGAAAGCGGCTCGAAGACCTCCCGCTGTTCGCCGGTTTCGCCGAAGCCGCAGCGTCGATCTACGAACCCAGCGAGGCCGACCGGATGCTGGCCGCGCTCGACCCGGATGCGCTGACGCCGAAGGAGGCGCTGGAGCTGATCTATCGCCTGAAAGAGGCGGCGCGCCGGAGCTGACAACCGTTTGCTTCAGCGATCGCCGGGGTGTGGTGGAAAAATCCAAGCACTGGTAATTATCGCCACATTTGCGGCGGCGCTCGCCTCAATTGGTAAACCGGTTTGTGGCGATTTCTAAAAATAACTTGCTTAAACAAAGCAGTAATTGGTAAACAAAAACTGGCATGAGGGTTGCAAATAAGCTCTTTGTCGGCGGATCGATCTGAATGCAGACGGTCCAGACCGAACGACAAGGAGAACTCCCATGAAGGGCCTGATCAATTTCCCCAATGCGGCCGACGTCGATTTCGCCGCCAGCTTGACCGTCGTCCTAGCGGTCGCCTCGGCGATGCTCTACGTGCTCGCCACCGGCTTTTCGGCCATCGTCTAGACCCTCCTCCGGTCCGGCCGCCGCTCGCTTCGACCCGGCCGACCCTTCCCCCCCTCTCTCGACATTCTGTGACCCGAAACGGCCGGCGGCTCCCCCCGCCGGCCGCCTCGCATTCAGGTCACGCCTTGGGTGGGTCACGGCTCGGGCGGGTCACGGCTCGGGCGGGTCACGCCTCGGCGTGGAGCAGGGCCTCGATCGCCGCGATCGCGTCAGCCAGCCTCTGTTCATTCGATCCTCCGATCCGGACGATCCGCACGCCCCGCGCGACCAGCTCGCGCTCGCACGCCTGCTGAAATCGCCGACGAACCTCGGTATCGGCGAAATAGCGCGTGCCGTCGTTGACCCACGGCATGTCGACGTCGCAGAGCAGGTAGAGATCAGGATAGTCACGATAGGCGGCGAACCAGGGATCGCGCGATCCGCAGAGCGCATCCGACCAGATCGCCGTCAGCACCGGATCGGTGTCTTCGATCAACACGCGATTGGCGTAAGGGCGCACCGCTTCGACGCCGGCGAGGTGGCCGGCGACGATCTGTCGGATGTCCTCCGCTGACGTCGCGCCGGAGCCAAAGGCTTCGGTGTGGAAGCGGCCGAATTCAGGCGCGACGACCGTGTCGAAGCGTTTCGCCAGAAGCGTCGCGAGCGTCGTCTTGCCTGTCGATTCGGCGCCGAACAGCGTCACGCGCTTGAGATAGTGTCGCCGCACCGGCGCGGGCAGGAGCGCCCAGTGGCCATAGGGATTGGCGCGCACGGCTGTGCCCGAGACGGGAAAGGTCGTGCGGCCAATGTCCACCGGCACAAAGCGCGCGCCCGCCTCGGCGGCGAGACGGTGGCCATAGGTTTCGGATCCGAACACGATGTCGAGAGGCTCGGGATGGTGGCGTTTCATGACATCGCGCCAGATCGCCCAGAAGTTTTCGGGATCATCTTCCGGCGCTTGCGGCAGGTTCTCCTCGCAGTGAAGGACGCGGGCGTGCGGAAACATCTCGCGCATCCAGGCAAGGCGCAGAGCGCCCGGGACCGGATCACCGGGAAGGCTGCAGACCAGGATCGTGAGGGTGTCGACATAGTGCTGGGCGAAGTCGCACAGATAGACATGGCCGAGGTGCGGCGGCATGAATTTGCCGAGCACGAAGCCGCGCCGCGGTTTGTCCAGGTAGCTCATGCAGCGGCCCGCTGGACCGTCTCAGCACGCATCGCCTTGCGCCACTCCCACCAGCCCCAGAAGGCGTTGAAGAAGAAGAAGACATAGAGCGCCGTGAATATCCAAAGGCCCTGCGTCGCGTACAGAATGACCGACGCGATGTTGACGGCCGTCCAGACGATCCAGGTCTCGAGCCGTTTACGGTCGAGCAGGAACTGGGCGACGACCGAGAGTGTGAAGGTGAGGCCGTCGATCATCGGCGTCGTCGTCGGCGTAAAGGCCTTCAGCACCGGGACGAGGGCGGCGGCAGTTGCGACGGCGGCGGCGCAGGCGCCGAGCCAGATCCATCGCGGCGTCGCGCGGATCGGCGGACGATGGCCCTTTGTCCCCTTGAGCCAGTACCACCAGCCGTAGACCTGCACGCCGACGAAGAAGACCTGCAGCGCCGCGTTGGCGTAGATGTGTCGCTGCCAGACGACGATGAAGAACAGCGCCGTGCCGACGATGCCGACGGGGAACTGCCACAGACTGCGCTTCACGCCGAGGATGACGCAGGCGAGCGTCACCAGCGTCGCGGCCAGCTCCAGGGGATTGATGTCCACGTGCGTCTCCATCCCAGCTGGCCAGTCTCAGCTGGCCAGTCTCAGCGACCCAGTCTCAGCGACCCAGTCCCAGCCACCCAGTCCGGCGCCAAGGATGGGACGGAGGCTAATCGTCCGCGACTAAGGCAGGGTTAGCGCCGGTCGGGCAGGGTCAGCGTGGGCCGCGACACCGCTTGGGCGGCGCGAAGAGCGGGGAACTGATTCTGCGGCCAGCCATTCTGTCTCTAGAATGGAGACCTTGCGATGCGTAAATCTCTCATAGCGGCGGGTGCCTTGGCGTGTTTGGCGATAGCCGGACCAAGTTTTGCCCGCGAGCGGACCGGCTATTACGACAGCCATCACCACTGGCATTCCTACCGGCAGGAAGCCGCAAAGGAGCGCTGCGAGCGAGCCCGGCAGAACGCGTCGAACAAGGGCGCGGTGATCGGCGGGGTCGGCGGGGCGGTGCTGGGAAGCGCGGTCGCAGGACATGGCGCCAAGACCGAAGGCGCGGCCGTCGGCGGCCTGGCCGGCGTGTTGACCGGTCGGCAGGTCGCGAAGAAAAATCACCGTTGCTAGGGCCGTTGCTAGGGCCGTTGCTGGGCTTGAAATCGGCCAGGTCAGTGAGCCGTTAAAGGCAAGGACGCCGGGCAGGCGAAGGCCGTCGGCGGGGGCATGGCTTGCACCATCGGTGTCGGCCTCGGTGCGCCAGACTGAGCCACACTGATTCTGCCGCACGAATTCAGCCACAATATCCGCGCGATCCGGCCACCGCATGATTGCTGTTTCTTCAGTCTTCCTGGGCATCCCCTAAGGCCAGGAATTGGTCTAGACAACGCCCATGGCCGACACATCGCCCGCTCCCCACAGCCCGGCTCAGGGTCCAGCAATCCCCGGGCACGCGTCGGCGAAACCCGGTCCGTGGCGCGTCGCCGACATTGTCGACGGGCGCAAGCTCCGGGTTCAGCTCACCGCCGCCGCACTCGACAATGGCTCCGACCCGGTCGCCCAGCGCGCCCGTGCGCTCGACTTGATCCATGCCGCCCTGTTCCGCGGCCGGATGATCGCCCAGGACCGGCTTGAGGAGGGCGCCGATGGTCTCGACACGGCGCGGTTGCTTTCGGCTGTCATGGATGAAGCGCTGGCCGCGCTTTACGATTTCACCGTCGTCCACATATTCCGGGCTCACAATCCGACCGAGGCTGAGCGCATGGCGGTGATGGCGGTCGGCGGCTATGGCCGCGGCGTGCTGGCGCCCTCCTCGGACGTCGATCTCCTGTTCGTCCGCAACTACAAACAGACTGCCTGGGCCGAGAGCGTCATTGAGTACATGCTCTATGCGCTATGGGACATGGGCCTCAAGGTCGGCCATTCCTTCCGCACCATCGATGAGTGCGTCAAGCTCTCGAAGGAAGACGTCACCATCCGCACCGCCATCCTCGATCGCCGGCTGTTGTTCGGCGACAAAGGGCTGGCGGAGAAACTCTCCGAGCGTTTCCAGAAAGACGTGGTCGTCGGCAAGGGCGCGGAATTCGTCGCCGCCAAGCTGGCCGAACGCGACGCGCGCCACGAGCGCGAAGGCGGCTCGCGCTACCGGGTCGAGCCCAACGTCAAGGACGGCAAGGGCGGGCTGCGCGACCTGCAGACGCTGTATTGGCTCGCCAAGTACATCCACGGCGGCGACACCCTCGCGGAGGTGCTGGACAACTCGGCGTTCACGCCGGCCGACAAGGCCGTCTACATGCGCGAGGCGCGCTTCTTGTGGACCGTGCGCTTTCACCTCCACTTCCTCACCGGGCGGCCGGAGGAGCGCCTGTCGTTCGACCTGCAACCGGAAATGGCGGCGCGCATGGGCTATACGGCGCGCGGCAACGTTACCTCGGTCGAGCGCTTCATGAAACGCTACTTCCTCGCCGCCAAAGAGGTCGGCGCGCTGACGCGAATTCTGTGCGCCAAGCTCGAAGCCGAGGAAAAGAAACGCCCCGGCGGCCGCACGCCGTTCTTCCCTCAGCCCGCAGCCAAGCCGCTCAAGGAAGCCGGCTTTGCCCTTGACCAGGGCCGGCTCACGGTCACCGATACGTCGATGTTCGAGAAGGACCCGCGCAGCCTGCTGCGGCTGTTCGCGCTCGCGGTTGAACGCGATGTCGACATCCACCCCGAAGCGATGACGGCGGCGCGGCGCTCGCTTGGGGTGCTGACGCGCGAGATGCGCTACGACGCCCAGTCGCGCGCCATGTTCTTCGACGTCATCGCCGGAAAATTTCACCCCGGCCGCGTGCTCGGGCTGATGAATGAGGCCGGCGTGCTTGGCCGTTTCGTGCCGGAGTTCGGCCGCATCGTCGGCCAGACTCAGTTCAACATGTACCACCACTTCACCGTCGACGAGCACACGCTGAAGGCGGTTGAGACGATCCACGACATCGAGGCGGGCAAGTTCACGGACGCCCACCCACTTTCGACCGAGTTGTTTCCGAAAATCCAGAATCGGCGCGCGCTCTATCTCGCCATGCTGTTGCATGACACCGGCAAGGGGATTGGCGACCAGCAGGTCGAAGGTGCGAAAGTGGCGCGCAACGCCGCGATCCGTCTTGGCCTGCCGGAAGATGAAGCCGAACTCGTCTCCTGGCTGGTCGGCAACCATCTCGAAATGAGCGACACGGCGCAGCGGCGCGACATTTCCGATCCGCAGACCATTTCACGCTTCGCCGAGAAGGTCGGCAATCTCGAGCGGCTGCGCTTGCTATTGGTGCTCACCGTCGCCGACATCCGGGCCGTCGGGCCGGGCGTGTGGAATGGCTGGAAAGGTCAGCTTCTGCGCGATCTCTACTATGCCACCGAAGCGGCGCTGCGCGGCGGCCGGACCGATGAAGCCAGCGTCCGTAGCCAGCTCGCCGACCGGGCGGCGGCGGCGCGGGCGGCGCTGCAGGCGCGCAGCGGCGATTGTCCGAGCCTGACCAGCGTTGAGGATGCATATTGGATCAGTTTCACCGACGAAGCGCATGCGCGCCACGCTGCAGCCCTCAAGGCCAGCGGCGCGCAGTCGATCATCATCTCCGCCAGCGCCGATCCGACGCGCTCGGCGACGGAAATCCTGATCTCGGCGCCGGATCGCGCCGGCCTGTTCGCCGACCTTTGCGGCGCACTCAGCGCTGCCGGCGCCAATGTCGCGGCGGCCCACCTCTATGAGAGCGGCGAAACGCGCGTCCTTGATGTGTTCGACGTTCAGGACGCCAAGGGAGCGCCGCTCGGCACCGACCATCCCCAGGCCCTGCAGCGTCTGGTCGACGATCTCCGAGCGGCCGCCGCCGGCGGAGAACAGGTCAAGAAGCCCTCGAAGCCCCAGGCGCCCAGCCGCCGCCACGCCGCCTTCATCATTGCGCCCACCGTCGAGATCGACCGCTCCGTCTCCGCCGGTCGCACGCTGATCGAGGTTTCCGGCCGGGATCGTCCAGGTCTGCTTTACGACATCGCACGCGAGCTGGTGGGCGCCGGCCTGTCGATCCGTTCGGCGCATGTCGGCGCCTATGGCGAGCGGGTGCACGACGTCTTCTACGTCACGCCGCTCGATGGCGGTGAGATGAAGGCCGATCTCGACGAGACGCTGTCGGCGCGCCTGGTCAGCGTGCTCCGGGTCAATGCTCCGACCGCCGTGCGCATTCCTGCGCACACGCTGGCGCGCGCGCCTTCTTCCAACGATCGCTGAGACGGATAACCGATGTCGCTCGCGCGCAATGTCTTTGTGCAAACCTTCTTCTCGCTCTCCAGCAAGGTGCTGGGGTTTGCCCGCGACCTTGCGCTCAACTACCGCTTCGGCGGGCAGGGCGCCTTCATGGACGCCTGGGCGACGGCCCAGATGATGCCGAATTTCTTCCGCCGCCTCTTTGCCGAGGGGGCCTTCGCGCAGGCTTTTGTCCCGGTCTATGGCAAGACGCGAACCGTGGAGGGGGATGCCGCCGCCGCCGAGATGGCGTCCCAGGTGCTCGCCTTCATGGTCGCCGTGGTCGCCGGCGTCTCGATCGTCATCGAGGTCGCGCTGCCCTGGCTGATGCCCTACCTGCTTTCGGCCTACATCAACCAACCCGACAAGCTGGCGACCGCGACGCTGATGGCGCAGCTCGCCATGCCGTACCTCATCTGCATGACGCTGGCCTCGCTGTTTTCTGGCGTCCTCAACACGCTGGGACGGTTCGCGCTGTCGGCCGGTGCGCCGATCCTGCTGAACATCTGCACGCTGATCCCGGTGGTGCTTATCCAGGACCAGCCGACAGCGGCGGTTGCGGCGGCGGCGGCGACCGCCCTGTCGGGCCTGCTCCAGGCCGGGCTGCTCGGCTGGGGGGTTCGGCGGATGGGGGTGAAGATCGAGCTCCGCCTGCCGCGGATCACCGCGATCGTTGCGCGCGTCGTGGCGCTGGCGATCCCCGGGGTGATCGCTGGCGGCTCGATCCAGCTCAATACCCTGGTGAGCCAGATGCTGGCCGGTTCCAACGCCGGGGCGAGGGCGGTGCTCTACAACTCCGACCGGCTTTACCAGTTGCCCTTGAGCCTGATCGGCGTCGCGGTTGGCCTGGCGCTGGTGCCGAGACTGTCGGTCCATTTCGCCAAGTCAGACCACAAGGCGGCAAGCGAGATCATGGATGACGGCGTCGGCCTGTCCATGGCCTTCACCTTGCCTGGCACCGTCGCCCTCCTGCTCATGCCATTCTTCATCATCGACGCCACCCAGACCCGCGGGCATTTCACGTCGGAAGATGCGCATCGCACCGCGGAGGTGTTGCGCCAGTTCGCCTGGGGCGTTCCAGCCTTCGTCCTCGCCAAGGTGTTCACCCCGCCCTTCTTCGCCCGACAGAACACCAAGCAGCCGATGCAGTACTCGATCGCCGCCGTCATCCTCAACACCGGCTTGGGCGCCACGCTGTGGTTTCTGTTGCCGGTTGCCGGGGTCGACGGCACGATCGGCCTCGGGATCGCAACCAGCGTCGGCGGTTGGCTTAACGTCGCGCTCCTCTCGGGCACGCTGGCGCGCGAGGGCGTCTACAAGATCAGCGCCAGGGCTTGGGGGCGGCTCTCCCGGCTGTTGCTCGCCTCGCTCGTCATGGGGATCTTCGTCGCCGCCTGCGAATGGCAGTATCCGCTGCTGTCGCACCTGTTCTGGCGCAAGGAGGTTGCGGTGCTGGTCGTCGTCCTCGCCGGTTTCGCGCTCTATGCCATTGCTGCACTGGCGCTACGCGCCGTCACGGTCTCGGAGATCAAGGGCGCCTTCCGCCGCGAACGCGGCGCGCCGAGCGTCGCGTCTACGCCTGAAATCTGAGCCGAATTTCGGCCTTGGCTGATCTCGATCTCGTGTCCGGCAGAGCGCCGGGGGGCCAAGTTCTGCTTTTCCAACGCGAAAAAACCCGTGCTAGGCTTAGCCGCCCCGTCCGGTTCGCGATGGGAGCAGTCAGAACAGGGTGGATCCGACATGTGCGACGAACATACCGAAGAGGATAACAAGGAATATTTCCTCAAGACCGGCGTTGGCGAACTCTCGCGTCGCGGTTTTGCGATGATGTCGGCCGCGGCGATGGCCGCCTGCGCCACGCCCGCCGCCGATGCCAAGACCGTCGCCGAGCAGGACGTGGTGATCAAGACGCCCGATGGCGATTGCGACGCGCACTTCGCCGCCCCGACCTCGGGCAAGCATGCCGCCGTCCTGGTCTGGCCCGACATCATGGGCCTGCGTCCCGCGTTCAAGGTGATGGGCAAGCGGCTGGCTGAATCTGGTTATGCCGTCCTCACCATCAACCCGTTCTACCGCAAGCAGAAGGGTGTGGTGTTTGACGCTGCGACGGAGAAATTCTCCGATGCGCCGGTGCGGGCCCGCCTGATTCCGCTGATGCAGTCGCTGACCGCCGACACCAACAAGGTCGACGCCATCGCCTTCACTGGATGGCTCGACAAGCAGAAGCAGGTCGACACCAAGAAGAAAATTGGCACCACCGGCTATTGCATGGGCGGCCCCCTGGTCTTCCGCACCGCCGCCTATGTGCCGAACCGGATCGGCGCGGCCGGGACCTTCCATGGCGGCGGCATTGGCACCAAGGACCCCACCAGTCCGCACCTTCTGATCCCGCAGATGAAGGCAAGCTTCCTCTGCTGTATCGCCGACAATGACGACAAGACCGACCCGGAATCAAAGAACCGCCTGCGCGCGGCGTTCGATGCGGCCAAACTGTCAGCCGAGATCGAGGTCTATACCGGCGACCAGCATGGCTGGTGCCCGCCCGACAGCCAGGTCTACGAGAAGGTCGGCGCCGAAAAGGCCTGGGCCCGCCAGCTCGCCCTGTTCCAGAAAGCGCTTGCCTGATCCTCACAGGCTGATTGGACCAAGGCAGGGAGCGGCGTCTCAGGCGCCGCTCCCTTTGTCTGTGCGGGGCGCTTGTGGTCCGGGGCGCTTGTGGTCCGGAGCGCTGGGCGCTCGCCAGCCTTGCCCGGCGGGGGCAGGGACTGGTAAGGGCGCGCTCGCGCCTGTTGTCGCGCCGGAGCCTAGGATGACCGAAGCCAAGCCCGCCTATGCAGGACCAGCCCGCGTCTTCTCCGGCGTGCAGCCTTCGGGCAGTCTTCACCTGGGCAATTATCTCGGCGCGCTGGTGAAGTTCGTCGCCATGCAGAAGTCGCACGACTGCCTCTTCTGCGTCGTCGACCTCCACGCCATCACGGTCCCGCAGGACCCGAAGCTGCTTGCCGCGCAGACACGCGAGATCGCTGCGGCCTATATCGCCTCCGGCGTCGATCCCAAACGCTCGATCATTTTCCCGCAATCGGCGGTGCTGGCCCACACCGAGCTCGGCTGGATCTTCAATTGCGTGGCGCGCATGGGCTGGGTCGAACGCATGACCCAGTACAAGGACAAGTCCGCCGGCAAGGACGCTGAGAACATCTCGGTTGGCCTGTTCGACTATCCGGTGCTGCAGGCCGCTGACATTCTCGCCTACAAGGCCACCCATGTTCCGACCGGCGATGACCAGAAGCAACATCTTGAGCTGGCGCGCGACATCGCCGGCAAGTTCAACCGAGACTTCAACGCGCCGGATTTCTTCCCGATCCCCGAGGCGCTGACCACGGGGCCGGGCGCCCGCATCATGTCGCTCAAGGACGGCTCGAAGAAGATGTCGAAGTCGGACCCGTCCGACGCGAGCCGGATCAACCTTCTGGATGCGCCCGACGACATCGCCAAGAAGATCAAGCGCGCGACCAGCGATTCCGATGCGCTGCCCTCGGACGTCAAAGGCCTCGAAGGTCGCGCCGAAGCCGCCAACCTTGTCGGCATCTATGCGACCCTGGCGGAAATCTCCGAAGCTGCGGTGCTGGCCGAGTTCGGCGGCAAGGGATTTGGCGTGTTCAAGCCGGCGCTGGCGGACTTGGCGGTCGCGAAGCTCGGGCCGGTCGCCGACGCCATGCGGCGGCTGATGGCTGATCCTGGCGAGGTCGACCGTGTCCTCCGCGATGGCGCGGGCCGGGCCGCGGCGATCGCCGCGCCGGTGATGGATGATGTCCGCCGCATCGTCGGCTTCTGGCGAGGCTAGAGCGCGCGCAATTCGCGCATGGGCCGCTGCCTCCGAAGGCTCTAACCTTGGGCCGCCGGACGGGTGAATCGGACCGCTGTATCGGACCGCTGTATCGGACCGGCGAAGATACCTGGGGAGATGGGTTGATGCGTCGAATCGCAAGTGTCGCCTTCGCCTGGGCTGCGACGACGACTTTGATCCTGGCGAGCCCGTTGGCCGGCTGCGAACGAGCGGCTGGTTTCACCATCGCGGACGCGCAGTTCCAACCGCCCTTCGGCGGCAGCGGGGTGGGCGTCGGCTATTTCGCGATTCGCTCGAATAAGACCGACCGCATCGTCAAAGTCTCCTCGACAGCGGCCAAAACTGTGGAAATCCACGAAATGACGATGGCCGGCCCGGTGATGTCGATGCCGCGCCGCGAAAGCGTTGACCTGCCAGCCGGAAAAACCATAGAATTCAAGCCTGGAGGCCTCCATCTCATGGTGTTCTCACCCGCTGAAACAGCCCCCGGCGCCACAATTCCGATCACAATTGAGCTTCAATCCGGGCTCAAACAGACGGTCGAATTCAGGGCCCCGAAGATCGGGAACCAACCCAATTAACCAAGCGTAAGGGAAAATTGGGTTGAGGTTAACGCCGAGCGTCACCACACTCCTAATCGACCCATTAGCTGGGGCTGGGCCATGTCAGTGTTGCAACTCCGCCGCGACATGGTCGTGGCTGACCCGCCCGCGCCCGATAATTCGGTGCTGGTCACCATCGATGCGCCATTTCCGCTGCGCACCATCAATGTAACGCCCGACGCGGTCGAGGAAATCGACTTTCTCGAAGAGCATCCGCGCAAATCCTTCGGGGCGCGGGTGCGCGGCTGGCTGAGGCTGATCGCGGCCCTGACCGTGCTCGGCGCCTATCCGGCCCTGGTCGTGATGGCGAGCGGGGTTGGCGACCACAAGCTGGCGGGCCTGGTTGATCGCGCGCAATGGACGGCGCCCTGGGCCGGCGGCGCAGCCGCGCTGATGGAGCGTCATTATGCGCATTTGGGCTGGGCCTCCGACGCCGCCAACTGGACGCCGATGGCGCGGCTGTCGGCCAAGCCGGCGCTGCAGCAAGCGCTCGCCGAATCGCTTGGCGAGTACATCAACATGATGTCGCAGGACGCGACCGCCGCCGGCCGCCCCGACGCCGATCTTTCCGCCGCCGCACGGCTCGTCAACCTCAACTCAACCGGCATCCAGATGCATGCCACCCGCGATGCGCTGGTCAATTTCGATCGTCGCGAGCGGCGTCGCGGCGCCATCGATGATTCGACCCCGACGAAACTCGCCGCCCAGCTTCAACTGGTCGACACGTGGGGCGCAGGCAGCCAGGCCGACATCGCCCGCGTCTCGTCGATGACCGGCGCCAGCCTGCTCGATCGCAGCGCCACCCAGGCGGTCTACGCGGCCAAGGGCAGGGCGCAAGCCGCTTACGTCTTCATCGAGACGATGCATTGGCCGGAGGATGCAAAATCGGTCGCCGCCCGCAATGCAGCGCTCGGCGCCTGGAGGGCGGCTGCGGAATTCCATCCGCTGGTCGTGCTCAACGGTTCGCCGGATGGATCGCTGCTCGGCAATCACGCGGCCTCGATGGGCTTCCTGATTGCGCAGGCGCGCAAGGCGACGGCCGATTATCTCGCCGCGATCCAGGCGGCGCCCGCCACCCCGCCGGCAGCGCCGGTCGCCATCGCCAACGCGGCGGCGCCCTCGACCATCCGCTGACCCTGCCACCGAGCCGCCGAATCGGGTTTGCGCCTTGACCCCCGCGATCGGCGGAGGCCTGATATCGGCATGACCGATTTTTCACGAAAATTTCTGGCGATGTCCGACGAGACCGAGGAATGCCGGGTTGCGCTGATCTATGCCGGCCGCCGCGCCAAGGCGGTTCGCGCCGGGCTGGTCATGCTGCGCTGCGCCCGCGCCCCGGGCGTCGGCGGCTGGATCGGTCTCGACAAGGACATCAACCAGGACGCGATCGATGCCGCGCGGCTTATCGCCGCCGAGCACGCGCGGATGATCGAGGAGCGCACCGGCACGGTCCCGGAAATCGTCGTCAGCGATGAAGAGCCGCTGGACGCCATTCGCAAAGTGGTCGAGCAGGACCCAACCATCCGGCAGCTGGTGCTGGCGACCGGTTCGGGCCGTTTCGGGCCAGGGCCGCTGGTCTCCCGCCTCGGCAAGGGTCGGACGCTGGCCGAGCGTCCACTGGCGGTAACCGTCGTGCCGGGCGATCTCAGCGACAGCCAGATCGATGAAATGGGCGGAATGCCGGGTTGATCGCCTTCGCGCCCGCCGCCTGCCGCATTGCGTCTGCCGCATTGCGCCGACCCAGCGGCGGTCCCATGTTGAGCAAGCCTGAATCCATCTCGCTCCCGCACGACTGAACGCTCGAAAGACCGGCCATGTTCATCCAGACGCAGTCGACGCCCAACCCCGAAACCTTGAAATTCCTGCCGGGAAGGGATGTTTCGCCCGGCGCGCCCTATGAGTTCACCACGCTCCAGGAAGCGGCCGCCTCGCCGCTGGCCGGAGCGCTCTTCGCCATCCGCGGCGTACGCGGCGTCTTTCTCGGCGATGATTTCGTCTCGATCACCAAGGACGTTGAGGCCGACTGGGCGCCACTGAAGCCGCAGGCGCTGGCGGCGATCATGGATCATTTCGTCGGCGGCGGACCCGTGATGCTGGGCGCCGGGCCGGCCGCGCACGAGGCAGCGGCGGAGGATGACGTAATCTATGAAGGCGAGACCGCAGAGATTGTCGCCGAGATCAAGGAACTGATCGCCACGCGCGTCCGCCCGGCGGTGGCCCAGGACGGCGGCGACATCGTCTTCAAGCGCTTTGATGTCGAGACCGGGGTTGTCCATCTCACCATGCACGGCGCCTGCTCGGGCTGCCCGTCCTCGACGGCGACGCTGAAGCAGGGCGTCGAAAACCTGCTCCGGCACTATGTGCCCGAAGTGACCGCGGTCGAAGCGGCGGCCTGATCGATCAGGGGAGGGGATGATGGCCAAGCCGCTGCCGGATGCAGCCCTCGATCAACTCTGGCGCAGCGCGCGCACGCGCCGCTCATGGACCGACGAGGAGGTGCCGGAAGTCCTGATCCGGGCGGTCTATGACCTGCAGAAATGGGCGCCGACCAGCGGCAATATCTGCCCCGGCCGTTTCCTGTTCGTGCACTCCCAGGCGGCAAAACTGCGCCTCGACCCCCTGATGGCCGCGGGCAATCGCGAGCAGACGATGAAGGCACCGTGGACCTGCATCGTCGCTTATGATCTCGATTTCCCGAAATTCGTTCCCAGGCTTGCCCCCTTCATCAAGGATGTCGCCAAGGCCTTCGCCGACGCCAAGGAAACCGAGTGGCTGGCGATCCAGAACGGTTCGCTCGGCGGCGCCTATCTGATCATGGCGGCGCGCGCGCTCGGCCTCGATGCCGGCCCAATGAACGGCTTTGATCGCGACGGCATCAACCGGGAATTCTTCCTCGGCGATCCCAAGATGAAGGGCTGGCGGGTCAATTTTGTCTGCAATCTGGGTCATGGCGGCGACGCCCGGCTCTTCCCCCGCGGCGAGCGTCTGGATTTCGATGACGCGGCTGGAATTATCTGAGGTTCGCCTGAGTTTTGACGCCGCCACCCCGAACCGCGTATGAGGCGCGCCATGCTGGTGCTCGGGATCAATACTGTATCGGATGTCTGCGAAGCGGCGCTGGCGCAGGGCTCGGGCCTGGCGCTCGAGCGCTCGGAGGTGATGGGCAAGGGCCATGATGCGCGCCTCGCCCCGCTGGTCGAGGAGCTGATGCGCGAGGCCGGCGTCGGTTTCGCCCGTCTGGATCGCATCGCCGTCATCGTTGGGCCGGGCTCCTTCACCGGGGTTCGCGTCGGCGTCGCTTTTGCGCGCGGCCTGGCGTTGGCGCTGGATAAGCCGGCGGTGGGCGTCACCTCGCTCGAGGCGCTGGCGTTCGGATCGCACGAACGGGTGCTGGCGGCGCTGCCGGCGAAACGCCGGCCGCCCGAACTCACCTGGTGGGCGCAGATGATTGAGGCGGGCCGTGGCGCCAGCGAACCGGTCGAGGCGGACGAGGCCGGATTGCGCGCGATGACGCCTGGCGCGAGCGCGATCTGGGGCTGGGGACTGGGAGAAGCAGCGCTCGGACAAGCGATCCGCGAGGCCCAGCCGACCGCCGGCGCAGCGGCGCGGTTCGCGGCAGGCCTTGGCGATGGCGACCTGCCGCCGCCGCAGCCGATCTATGTTCGCGAACCCGACGCAAAACCGCAGATCCGGCAAGCGGATCGATCATGAATTGGCGGGTGCGGGCCGCGCGTCCAGACGACGCCGACGCGATGGCGGCGATCCACGCAAGCGTCGCCGCGCCGGGCTGGAGTGCGCAGGACTTCGCCAGCTGGCTGGCGCGACCAGACGCCTTCGCGGTTGTGGCCGATAGCGCAGGCGGCGCGGCGTCCTTCGCCCTGGCCCTCGCAGCAGGAGAGGATGCCGACATCCTGATGATCGCGACCGCCTGGCAGATGCATCGCTGCGGCGCCGGCCGGGCGACGCTGCGGGCGCTGGCGGGCGAGGCGGCGCGGCGCGACGTCGGGCGCCTGGTGCTGGAAGTCGCGCGCAACAACCATCCGGCGCGGGCGCTTTACGCGGCCGAAGGATTCGTGGAAATCGGCGTGCGGACGGGCTATTATCGGCAAGCGGACGGGCTGGTTGACGCCCTCGTGCTGGCGTGGCCGGTTTCGCCTGATGGTGGACACGGGCTGGCTTGAACCGCATATGTCCCGCGACGTTCCGGAACGGGTTTGCCGGGTCGCCCTGGACGGAGGTTTGGATGATCGAGCAAAGGTGCATCGACAAGGGTCTGCGCATGACTGACCAGCGCCGCGTCATTGCGCGCGTGCTGTCGGAGGCTGCCGATCATCCCGACGCCGAAGAGCTGCACCGCCGCGCCGCAGCGGTGGACGCCAACATTTCTCTGGCGACGGTCTATCGCACGGTGAAATTGTTCGAGGATTCCGGTATCATCGAGCGCCATGACTTTCGCGACGGCCGCTCGCGCTACGAAGAATCCCCCGACGAGCATCATGACCACCTGATCGACGCCAAGACGGGTCGGGTGGTGGAGTTCAAATCGGAAGAGATCGAGAAGCTGCAGATCGAGATCGCGCGCAAGCTGGGCTACCGCCTGGTCGATCATCGCCTCGAACTCTACGGCGTGCCGCTTACCGAAGAAGAGAAGAAATAAGGCGCATGGCCGCACCGACCCAGACGCTCCGCATGCCGGGCATGCCTGCATGAAGGGGCTCTTCATTAAGACCTATGGCTGCCAGATGAACGTCTATGATTCCGAAAGGATGAGGGACGTTCTGGCCCCGCTTGGCTATGCGCCGGTGGACGCAGCTGAGGCTGCCGACCTCGTCATTCTCAACACCTGCCACATTCGCGAGAAGGCGACCGAGAAGGTCTTCTCTGAACTGGGCCAGCTCAACAAGATCAAGGAGCGAAGCGGCGGTCGCATGCGCATCGCCGTCGCCGGCTGCGTTGCCCAGGCGGAAGGCCAGGAAATCATGCGCCGACAGCCCGCCGTCGATTTCGTCGTTGGCCCGCAAGCCTATCATCGCCTCCCCGAGATGATCGCGCGACTGGCGCGACAGACCGGCGACCGGCTCGAGACCGATTTCGCCGCCGAGGAAAAATTCGACGCCCTGCCGGCGCGCGTCGCCGACGGCCCCTCGGCTTTCTTGTCGGTGCAGGAAGGTTGCGACAAGTTCTGCACGTTCTGCGTGGTGCCTTACACACGCGGCGCGGAGTACTCGCGCAGCGCTGATGCGATCACGGTTGAGGCGCGCGCACTGGCGCACCAGGGCGTGAAGGAGATCGTGCTGATCGGCCAGAACGTGAATGCCTGGCACGGCGCGCCGCCCGCAGGGGAGGCGGGCGAGTGGGGTCTCGGCCGGCTGATCCGCCACCTCGCCAAGATCGGCGGCGTCCAGCGCATCCGATACGCCACGTCGCATCCGCGCGACATGGACGAAGCGTTGCTCGTCGCCCATGGCGAGGTCGAGCAGCTTGCGCCTTTCCTGCATCTGCCGGTGCAGTCGGGCTCGGACCGCATACTCAAGGCGATGAACCGCGGCCACGATGTCGGATCGTACCTCCGCCTGATCGCGAAGGCGCGGGCGGTGCGGCCGGACATTGCGCTGGCCTCGGATTTCATTGTCGGCTTCCCGGGAGAGAGCGAGGCGGACTTTCAGGCGACGCTCGATCTGGTCGCCGAGGCCAGGTTTGCCCAGGCCTATGCGTTCAAGTATTCGCCTCGCCCCGGCACGCCGGCCGCGTCGATGGATCTGCAGGTCGCGGAGGGTGTGAAGGACGAACGGCTGGCCCGCCTCATGACCTTGCTCCAGCGCCAGTCGCAGGCGTTCAACACCGCGACCATCGGGCGGAAGGTGAAGGTGCTGTTCACCCGCACGGGCAAGCATGACGGCCAGGTTCTGGGTTATTCCTCTTACATGCAGCCGGTTCACGTCGCCGGCGGCGCATCCTTGATGAACCAGATAGCGGAGGTCGAAATCATCGACGCCACCATGACCAGCCTCACGGGGCGCGCGATCAGCGTCTTGGCCAACTTGGCCGACGGGGCCGACTTGGACGACTTGGACGACGGGGCCGACTTGGACGACTTGGCCGACGGGGCCGACAGGGCAGACGGGGCCGACAGGGCAGACGGGGCCGACAGGGCAGACGGGGCCGACGGGGCCAGGGAGGCCATCGCGTGAACGAGCGCACCAAGCAAGCCCGCACCTGTCGCCAGAGCGTCGCGATCGCCACGCCGCAGCTTCTGCGTGACGTGTGCGGCCCAGCGCATGTCCACCTCCAGCAACTCGAACGCGCCTTCGCCGATGACGCCTTGCGCGCCGAAAGCCAGGGCGGCGAGATCGTCATCACCGGCCAGAACGACGCCTGTCGCCGCGCGGCGGATGCACTCGAGGCCTTCCTCCAGCGCATCGCGGCGGGGGCCGAAGCCAGCGCCGAAGAACTCGCCTCGGCCATTCGTCTGACCCAGGCCAATGGTCCAGCCGGAACGCCAGGTGAAGTGATCACCGGCCTGCGCAAGCCGGTGATGGCGCAGACGCCGGGCCAGCGCGCCTATCTCGACACGCTGCGCAATGATGAATTCGGACTGGTCTTCGGCGTCGGTCCCGCCGGGACGGGCAAGACATTCCTTGCGGTTGCAGTCGGCGCCGCCGAACTCAAGGCCGGCAAACGCGAGCGGCTGATCGTAGCGCGGCCGGCCGTCGAGGCTGGCGAGAAGCTTGGCTTTCTCCCCGGCGACATGGAGGAGAAGGTCGATCCCTACATGTTGCCGATCTGGGATGCGCTCAACGAATGCCTTGGCGCCCAGGAAGTCGAGCGCCGCAAAGAACGCAAGGAGATCGAGGTCGCGCCACTCGCTTTCATGCGCGGACGCACCCTGAAGAACGCCTTCGTCATCATCGATGAGGCGCAGAACGCCACCATTCCGCAGATGAAGATGGTGCTGACGCGTCTCGGTCGCGGCTCGCGCATGATCGTCACCGGCGACCCATCACAGACCGACCTGCCGGAGCGGACAGGCTCGGGCCTTGCTCACGCCATCGGCATTCTCAACGGCGTGGCCGGCGTGGCGCTCGAGCAGCTGACGGCGAAGGACGTCGTCCGGCACGAACTGGTGGCGCGCATCGTCGAGGCCTACGATCGCGAGGCGGCAGGTCGCATCCTTGCGCCGCCGACCGGACGCCGGAGATGAGCCTGGCGTTGAATTCAGCCGACCTGTCGTCCGACACCCGCATCAGCGAACCGCGCTGGCGCCAAGAGCTGGCGGATGTCGAGGGTCTGTGCCGGCGGGTCCTGGGCGTGGCTTCAGCGCACATGAAGGCGGGGGGAGAGGTCTCCATCCTGTTCACCGATGATGCCGAGATGCAGGCGCTGAACCGACGCTGGCGCGGTCTCGACAAGCCGACCGACGTCCTGTCGTTTCCGGCCGAGGGACCCGAAATCCCCGGCGCGCCGGCCTATCTTGGCGACATTGCGCTGGGTTATGAGACGGCCATGGCGGATGCGGCGACCATGGGCCGGCCAGCCGAGGCCCATGTCAGTCATCTATTGGTGCACGGCTTCTTGCATCTTCTGGGCTATGATCATCTCGAATCGGCGGATGCCGCGGTGATGGAGCCGCTGGAGGCGGTGATACTTGCCGATCTGGGCTGGCCCGATCCCTACCGGACCGGCCCCTATGGAGATCCAGACTGACCATGTCCGACGGCCCCAACGACGCCGAGCCTCCGCAGCGATCCACACTGAGGGATCGCCTTGCGCGTCTGGTCGGGCTCGACAGCCCCGATGAGCCAGCTGTTGCACCGGTTGGCGCTGCGCCCAGCACGCTGCGCCAGCGCGCCAAGGAATTCGAGACGGCGGTCGTCGGCGATGTGATGACCTCGCGGGTCGACGTCGCCGCGCTTGAAGTGATGACGCCGCTCGAAGATGTGCTGAAGCTGTTCGCCAAGGAAGCGCATTCGCGGATGCCAGTCTATCGCGACTCGCTTGATGAGCCCCTGGGCTTTGTCCACATCAAGGACGTGGTCGCCGAACTGGGGCGCACCGGATGGAGCGCCGAAGCGCTCGCTCAACGTCCGCTCGACCGTCTGAGGCGCGACATCCTTTTCGTTCCGCAATCGATGCGGCTGCCCGACCTGCTCGTCCAGATGCAGGCGCGGCGCACCCACATCGCGCTGGTGGTGGACGAGTATGGCGGCATCGACGGTGTCGTCTGCCTCGAGGACCTGGTCGAGGAAATCGTCGGCGACATCGAGGACGAACACGACAGCATCATTCCCGCCATCCAGCGCTGCGGCCGGCAGGTCTGGGATGTCGACGGGCTTGCCGACATCGAGGATGTCGAACGCGAGACCCGATTGATCCTCGCCCTCGAGAGTTCCGAAGCCGAGGTCGATACGATCGGCGGCCTGATTGCCGTGCTGGCGGGCCGCGTGCCAGCGACCGGCGACACCGTCCTCCATCCCGCCGGGCCGGTTTTTGAAATCGTCGCGGCCGATCCCAAGCGTGTGATGCGCGTGCGGCTTCGCGCCGCCCCCAAGCCAACCGTGCTTGCCGATGACAAGACCCTCGCGATAGACCGTCGCGACGCTTGACCCGCACGCGGTTGGGGCGATGAACCGGGACATGATTCCGTCCGGCGGGGAGCCATCATGACGCAGACCCCGCCTGCCGCCGCCAGCGCCGCACAGGGTCGCGGCAATCTTCTGTCGCCAGCCTATCTTTGGGTCACCCGCCAGCAGGGGCGGCGCGCGCTGGGTGTCGCAGCGGGGCTCGGCGTCCTGGCCAATCTCGCCTTTCCCCCGCTCGGCCTCTGGCCGGCGATGGCGGCGGCGCTGTCTGGACTGGTCTGGCTGCTCGACGGGGCGAAGTTCGCGGCCAATCCCGGCAAGGCTGCCTTCTGGCGCGTCTTCGCCTTTGGCTTTGCCTATTTCCTGGTGTCGCTGCACTGGATCGCAGCCGCCTTTCTGGTCGAACCCGACCTCTATCTCATTTTCATCTGGCTGCCCTTGGTCGCGCTCCCTGGCGGGCTCGCTTTCCTGCTCGCCTGGGCGATGCGCTTTGCCTACTCGTTCTGGTGCGCCGGTCCGGCGCGCCTGATCATCTTCTCGGTCGCGCTGATGGCGTCGGAGTGGGTCCGCGGCAGCCTGTTCGGAATTGGCGGCCTGCCGTGGAACCTGCCGGGCATGGTCTGGGCGCCAGGCGGGGCGGTGTCTCAGACGGCGTCGATCTGGGGGATCTACGGGCTGTCGCTCCTGACCATTGTGGGGCTGGCCTCGCCAGCCTGTCTCGCCGACGCGCGGGCCCGCGGAACCACCGCCTCGCGCGCCGCTCCGGTGTTGGTCGCGGCTGTGGCGTTCGGCGCGATTTGGGGCTGGGGCGCACACCGTCTCGCCACGTTACCGCAGGAAGCCAGTGGCCCGCTGGTCCGGCTGGTCGAGGCAGGCGTCACGCAGAAGGAAAAATACCAGTCGCAGACCGCCGGCTTGCTGGTTGGCCGCTTCCGCGACCTTTCCGGGATCGACGCTCCGACCGCGCCGTCGATCCTGATCTGGCCTGAAGGGGCCTTGCCCTACTATCTGTTCGAATGGCCCGATGCGCTTGACGCCGTCACCGATCGCCTCGGCAGCCGCAAGCTGATCATCGGCATTGCGCGCCGCGAAAAGGCGGACACGCCTCAGGAGAAGGCGTTCAACAGCCTCGCCGTGCTTGACGCCCGAAGCGCCGCCGGCGCGCCGCTCAGCCTCTACGACAAGCACATGCTGGTGCCGTTCGGCGAGTTCACGCCGTTCAGCAAGGTGCTGGGCTTGCTCGGCCTCAAGACGTTGCAGAAGCTGGCGCCGGGCGGCTTCGAGCCTGGACCGATACCCGCCGTCATGCGGGTGCCGGGCATCCCGCCTTTCGGGCCGCTGATCTGCTATGAGGCAATCTTTCCGGGCCTGTCGCCAACCGGCGTCGACCGGCCGCGCTGGCTGGTCAACATTTCGAACGATAGCTGGTTCGGACGCCTGTCGGGACCCTATCAACACGCCGCCCAGGCCCGCTTCCGGGCGATCGAGGAGGGCCTGCCGATGGCGCGGGTCGCAGCCGGCGGCTTCACCGGCATGATTGACGCCTATGGCCGCTGGTCAGCGCGTGGCAAGCCAGCCGATCCGACCCTCTTTGGACCCGATCCCAAGGGCTGGAAGTCCAGTGTGGTCGACGCCGTCATTCCGCCGATGGCGCAGGCAACTGCCTACAGCCACTGGCGTGACGGGCTCTACTGGTTGATGTTGCTCGGCCTCAACCTCGGGTTGTTAGTCCTACCCCGTCGCTAGTTTTAGGATTATCCAACTTCTGGGTGCATTCTGGTATCTCTGCACGGGACAGACGGGCGGTGGAGAGCAAGCTCCCCAATCTGATCGACAAGCATGTCGGGCGCCGCCTGCGCTGGCGCCGGCGCGAACTCAAACTGTCGCAGGAAGTGCTCGCCGAGCGACTGGGGGTCACCTTCCAGCAGGTTCAAAAATACGAGCGCGGGGCCAACCGGGTGTCGGCCGGTCGGCTGTTCGAGCTGGCTCAGGCGCTCGACACCACCATCCTTTATTTCTTCGAGGGCGCCGATGCGGTGAACGCCGCGATCACGCAGGGCATGGCGGAAGGGGCCGATTTTGCGGGGCTGATCGACGCGGATGCGGTCGATCTGGTCATCGCCTTCCAGGCCATCGACGATCCGGAGCTGCGCCGGAGCATTCTTGCCATGGTCAAGAAGTCGGCCGCCGTGTTCCGGGGCGCCAAGCCTGCGCCCGAGGCCGGCTGAACGCTGCCGATTGGGGCGTCTCAACCGACCCGGCGCCTGCAACCCAGGCGGCGCCAAACCTGCAGGGATATAAAGCTTTCGTTATGCGATTTGTCGCGTTAGGGAAGGCGGGCACGGCATCCAGGAGGCCTCTGTGGCGCGTTCGAACTACCTGTTTACCAGCGAAAGCGTGTCCGAGGGGCACCCGGATAAGGTCTGCGATCGCATCTCGGATGAGGTCGTCGACCTCTATTATCGCACCACGATCGAGCAGGGGCTCGACGTCTGGAGCTTGCGCTGCGCCGCCGAAACGCTGGCCACCACCAACCGTGTCGTCATCGCAGGCGAGTTCCGCGGCACGGACAAGGTGACCAAAGACCTGATCGCCCATCACACCCGGATGGCAATCCGCGACATCGGCTATGATCAAGAAGGCTTCAGCTGGCAGACCGCCGACATCGAGGTGCTGCTGCACGGCCAGTCCGAACACATCGCCCAGGGCGTCGATGCGTCCGGCAACAAGGAGGAGGGGGCGGGCGATCAGGGCATCATGTTCGGCTACGCCACCAACGAAACGCCTGAACTGATGCCAGCGCCGATCCAATACAGCCACCGCATCCTCAAGCTGCTCGCCGACGCGCGTCATTCGGGCCAAGAAAAGACGCTCGCCCCCGACGCCAAGAGCCAGGTCACGGTTCGCTATGACAACGGCAAGCCGGTCGAGGCCGTTTCGATCGTCCTCTCGACCCAGCACACCGACGCCAAGCAGACCTCCGATGACATCCGCAAAATCGTCGAGCCCTATATCCGTCAGGCGCTGGGCGAGACGCTGCCGATCGCGAAAAACTGCGTCTGGCACATCAACCCGACCGGCAAATTCGTGATTGGCGGACCGGACGGCGATTGCGGTCTCACCGGGCGCAAGATCATCGTCGACACCTATGGCGGCGCGGCCCCGCATGGCGGCGGCGCCTTCTCCGGCAAGGACCCGACCAAGGTTGACCGCTCGGCCGCCTACGCGGCGCGCTACCTCGCCAAGAACGTGGTGGCGGCAGGCCTTGCCGACCGCTGCACCATCCAGCTCTCCTACGCCATCGGCGTGCCCGAGCCGTTGTCGATTTACGCCAACTGCGATGGCACCGAGAAGGTTGATCTCGCCAAGCTCGAAAAGCGGCTTGGCGACGTGATGGACCTGCGCCCGCGCGGTATCCGCACCCATCTGCAGCTCAACAAGCCGATCTATGCGCGCACCGCCGCCTACGGCCATTTCGGCCGCGCGCCGGATCAGGATGGCGGCTTCTCCTGGGAGAAAACCGACCTTGCCGACAAACTCAACGGTCTTGGCTGACCTGCGCCTCTGACCTGCGCCTCCGAGCTGCGTCCTCGACTGCGCACGAAGTCTGATCGAGCGAAAGGTCGTCTAGCGCCGGTCCGGCTGGACATCCACCCCGCGCCGTAGTCTTGGAGCGCGATGAGCCGCGATCTGTCCTTTCCTCCCCATCGCCTGTATGGCCGCTCGGCCGGCAAACCCCTGTCGAAGACGCAGGCGGGCAGGGTTGAGGATCTCTTGCCGACGATCGCGATCCCAGAGGCCGCCCCAGGAACGCTCGATCCCGCCTTGCTGTTCGCGCCGCGCCCGCGCGAGGTCTGGCTCGAGATCGGCTTTGGCGGCGGCGAGCATCTGACCGGGCAGGCAAAGCTTCATCCCGAAGTCGGCTTTCTCGGCGCCGAACCCTTCCTCGACGGCGTCGCCAAAGCCCTGGCGGAGATCGAGCAGTGCAATTTGCCGAACATCCGGATGCGACGCGGCGATGCGCGGTTGATGCTCGAGGAGCTGGCGGCGGCCTCGATCGACCGCGCCTTCATCCTGTTTCCCGATCCGTGGCCGAAGACGCGGCATCGCAAGCGGCGGCTGATCCAGCCGGCGTTTCTCGAGAGCCTGTCACGGGTGTTGAAGCCCGGCGCCAGGGTGCGCTTCGCCACCGACTGGGCCGACTACGCCAGTCGCGCGCTGGCCGATCTGACGCAGGATGGACGTTATGGGTGGACCGCCGCGGTCGCCGACGATTGGCGCAAGCCTCCGGCTGATCATGTGACGACGCGCTATCAGGAGAAGCGGCTCGGCGATTGTGCGCCCGTGTTTCTCGATTTCGTGTTCGCGCTGCGGGCAACTCCAGCCGCTTAGTCACAGTCCGTGCTGGTGCAGGGGCCGTGCTCGATCTCGACGGTCGCATGGCTCACCCGGTGATGCTGGGCGAGGCGTTGCTTGATGCGGGCGACAATGTCGTGGCCAGAGGCGCCGTCTGCGATGCGGGCGTGCAGCGTCATCATCGAGCGCTTCTCGTCGAGCGACCAGGCATGCGCATGGTGGATGTCGAGCACGCCCTCGATGTGATCGGCGAGATCGCGGCTGACCGCGGCAATGTCGAGATGGCGCGGCGCGCCTTCGAGCAGGATGTGGCTCGAATCAGCTATCAGCGCCCAGGCCGAACGCAGGATGATCAGCGCCACGACGATCGAGAGCAGGGGATCGGTGGCCATCCATCCTGTCAGCATGATGATGACCGCAGCGATCATCGCCGCGATCGATCCGAAAAGATCGCCCGCGACATGCAGCAGAGCGCCACGAATGTTGAGGTTATCGCGGTCCCCGCCATGCAGCACGGCGAAGGATCCGAGATTGACGACGAGACCTGCGCCGGCGACCCACAGCATGGTGACGGCCTCAACCGGGTGCGGCGTCATCAACCGCATCATCGCTTCGAGCGCGATCCAGATCGTGACCGCGACCAGCGCCAGGCCGTTGGCAAAGGCGGCGAGCACCGAGAACCGGCGAAAGCCGAATGTGCGGGTTGCATCCGCCGGGCGGCGCGCAATCCTGAAACCGATCCAGGCGAGGGTCAGGCTGGCGAAATCAGAGAACATATGGCCGGCGTCAGCGATCAGCGCGAGTGAGCCGGCGAGGATTGCCCCGATCAGCTCGACGCCCATGAAGGCGCCGGTGAGCAGGGCGGCGATGGCGATGCGGGTCTCGTTGGCGCGATGGTCGTGATGGTGGTCGTGATGGTGGGCGTGGCCGTGGGGGTGGCCGTGGGGGTGATCATGCCCGTGATCCTGTCCCTGACCCTGGATCGGACCATGATCGTGCGACGGGGCGGCGTGATCGTCGTGAGCCATGGCGCGTCCTAGGCCGGCGTCCTTGGAAAAGCAAATAAAAACAATGGTATGATATATCAGCTGGTCCTTTGTTGTCGGTCTTGCGGGCGCCAGACTAAGCTCCGCTGATGAGCACAGACGCTTGCATCCTGGTGGGCGACGTCGGCGGCACCAATGTGCGTTTCGCACTCGCTCGGGCCCGCGACGGGCGGGTTTCTGTCTCTGACGTCTGGAAGCGCCCGGGGGCGGATTTCCCGAGCTTCGCCGCCGCCATCGCCGCCTATCGTCTCCTCGCCCCCGCCCGTCTCGATGGCGCCTCCTTTGGCGTTGCCGGCCCGGTCGAGGGCGGACGCGCCCAGCTCCTCCACCGGGACTGGTTCATCGACGGACCAGAGATCGCTCGCCAGCTCGGCTTTTCACGCGCCGTGGTGGTCAACGATTTTGTCGCGATGGCGCGTGCGGCGCCCGAACTCGAGGGCGACGCCGTGAAGGAGATTGCGCGAGGTCGTGCAGTCCCACAGGGGTCGATCGCCGTCGGCGGGCCCGGCACCGGCTTTGGCCTGGCCATCCTGCGCCGCCTGATCCCGCAAATCGCCGCTGATCCTGGCGGCTGGGTGGTTGTCGGCGGTGAGGGCGGTCATCAGGCCTTTGCCCCGCAAACCGAGCTCGAATGGCGCATCGCCGAAAACCTGCGCGGCGTGCTCGGTTATGTCTCCAACGAGATCGTCGCGGCGGGCGCAGGCTTCGCTGCGACCCTGGCGGCGCTGGCCGATGCGATGGGCCTGCCGCGCGCCGCGCTCACGCCCGCTGACGTCGAGGCCCGCGCCGCCGCTGGCGATCCACTGTCGCTGGCGATGTGCCGGCTGCGCGCCTGCACGGTGATGACGGCGCTCGGCGACGCCGCGCTGTCGGCCAACACGACCGGCGGCGTGTTTATCGCCGGGGGCGTCGGCGTGAAGCTCGAGCGCTATCTTAAGGAGCCGCAGGCGCTCGCCCGTTTCCATCAGCGTGGCCCGCGCACCGAGCTTTTGAGTCAGGTCCCGATCCGCTTGATCGTCAGCGAGGAAGCGCCGCTGCTTGGCGCGGCGCATCTCTGGCTCGATGATCGCGCCCGAGGCTGGCTCTGAACGGCGTCAACCGGTCTTGGAGAGGGATAAAATGGGTCGGCTGGCATTGGTCACAGGCGCATCCGCAGGCATTGGCGCAGCGTTCGCGCGGGTCTATGCGCGGGCCGGATTTGACCTCGCGCTCAGCGCGCGCCGCGAAGCGCGGCTCGAGGCATTGGCTGACGAGCTGCGTCAGGCGCACGGCGTCCGCGCCATGACCATCGCCGCCGATCTCGCGCGACCCGGCGCCGTCGATGTCATTCTGGGCGAGCTCCGCAGCGCCGGAGCGAGCGTCGATGTGCTGGTCAACAATGCCGGGTATGGCTTGCCAGGGACCTGGCGCTCGACGACATGGGAGGCGCAGGCTGCGGCGCTGCAGGTGATGCTCACCGCGCCGCTGGAGCTCTCGCACAAGCTTCTGCCTGAGATGGTGGAACGACGCTGGGGTCGCATCCTCAACATTGCCTCGCTCGCCGGCTTCGCGCCTGGCGGGCGCGGCCATACCACCTATGCTGCGATCAAGTCGGCGCTGATCAAGTTCTCGCAGTCGCTCCACGCCGAGCTTGAGGGCGGCGGGGTGCATTGCACGGCGGTGTGTCCGGGCCTCACCTATTCTGAGTTTCACGACGTGAACGGGACGCGCGAGCGGGTGAAGCTCGCGCCGGCGCGCTTCTGGCAGACGGCGGAAGAAGTCGCAGAGGCCGGCTATAACGCCAGCGAGCACAATCGCGCCGTAGTGGTCACCGGCGCCGCCAACAAACTGCTGGCCGGTCTTGCGAAGATCACGCCTGACCCGCTGGCGATGGAAATCACCAAGGGTCTGCAGGCAAAATATCGCGGCAATGCCGATTAAGCCGGCGGGCTCGAGATCGAGCCCTCAAGGGGCCCTCAAGGGGCCAGCGAGGGGCCAGCGAGGGGACGCAGGCAAGGGGACGCAGGCGAGGGGACGCAGGCAAGGGGACGCAAGCGAGGGGGCGCCAGCGAGGGGACGCAGGCAAGGGGACGCAGGCGAGGGCGCGCCAGCAAGGTCTGGTTCAGCCGGACCCAGGAAACCGCGGCCCGAGCGCCGATTGAGCCAGGAAGCGCGCGGCCGCGCCCGGGCTAGAAATCGACCGCCAGGCCTTTGCGCTCCCAGTCGCCATAACGGGTCGGTTCTTCGCCATTGCGGCCGCCGATCTCGGGCGCCAGGGCGGCGACAGGCGCGGCCTGGCGTCGCGCCTCAGCCTCCTCCAGCGCCCGTCGCGCCTCGGGCGACAACCGCTTCCCAGGCGCAGCGCCAGGAACTTCCCCAGGGGCTGCAGCAGCGCTCGCCACGGGGGCGCCGGGGCCGGCGCTGTCATGGTGGTTAGGAGAATCGTGCGCGTCGTTCACCATTCTGAAGCGATTTCCAGACGAAAACTTAACAGGTTGCGTCAACGATCCGGTAACCGCGCCGAAGCGGCCCGAACCTGACGCGACGAATATGACCCCGCCTGCCTGGGATCGCCAGTCCCGGGACACCGGCGAAGCGACGTAGAGGAGCCCCGCGATGAGCTATGTGAAGGCCGCCAGCCTGATGCTCGCAATCCACCTCGCCTTTGCCGTCGCAGGGTGGTTTGCCGCCGGTCGAGAGGGCGCTCTCATCGCCACCATGGCGGCGCTCGCCTTTCACCTGCTGGTTTTCTGGTACGCCGAGAAGATCGTCCTCAAACTGCACAACGCTAAGGAAGTGAACTCCGACGATCCCTCGCCGATGATCCGCGCCTTCGTCGCCGACTGCGACAAGCTCGCGATGCGGGCCAACATGCCCCGCCCGCGCACCTACATCGTCGATGCCTTCCAGCCCAACGCCTTCGTCGCCGGTCGTGACACAGCCCATGCCTCGATCGCCGTGACCGACGGTCTGCTCAAGACCCTGACCCGCGCCGAAGTGTCAGCCGTCGTCGCGCACGAACTCGCCCATGTTAAACGCGGCGATGCTCTGGCGATGGGCGTGTCCTCGGCCCTGGCGGCGGTGATCACCACGATCTTCGGCTCGCTCGCCTATCCGCTGGGACAGCGCAAGCGCGTCTCCAAGGTCGTCGCCGGCCTCGTCGCCCGGGTTGGTCAGAGCCATGGTCGCGAGTACGCCGCCGACCGCCACGCCGGCGAGATCTGCGGGTCACCGGTCAATCTCGCCTCGGCGCTGCTGAAGCTTGAGCGTCACACCATGTCGCTGCTGAACCCGCTGGCCGAGCGCTCGCCGGCGACGGCGCAGATGTTTGTCATCGACCCGCTCCACGGCCCCAAGCGCGGCCCCAGCGCCACGCATCCGCCGACCGAACGCCGCGTCGCGCGCCTGCACCGTCAGGCGGCCGAGATGGATGGTTCGGAATAGGCTTTGGCGGCTGCACGACCGAACGACGGATGGCCGGGGTTCGCCTCGGCCGTTTGCGTTTGGGGGAGCTGGCATGACCGGCCGCCTGCCGAACCGTGGACCTGCCTAAGTGCCAACCTGCCAACCTGGGTGACAGCCGGCCAGCGATTGTCTAGGCACGCGCGATGATCCCGCCCCGCCCAGAAAGATCCCGGCGCGAGCCGGCCGTCGGGTCGGTCAGCCGGCTCGCCGCCGCCGAGCTGTTGTTCGCGGTGGTCGAAACCGGCGCCGACCTCGAGACCGCGATGGAGGCCACCGAGACGTACCGGCGGCTGGACGGACCTGATCGCGGTTTTGCCCGGGCGATTGCGAGCGCGGCCCTGCGCGGGCTGGGGCGGATCGACTTCGCGCTTGGCGGCCTGATCGACCGGCGGCTCGACCAGGTCGAGGCCCCGCTGCGAGCGCTCCTGCGGGCCGGGTGCGCGCAGCTCTGGATGATGGGCGTGGCGGATCATGCGGCCGTCTCCGCGACGGTTGAGGCGGCGCGCGGGTGGCGAGCCGCCCAGCGGGGAGGCGGGCTGGTCAACGCGGTGCTGCGCCGGGCGGCGCGCGAGAGCGAGGGTTTTGCAACGGCGCCGCCGACATCGGTGTGGCCGGACTGGCTGGCGGCTCGGTTGAAAGCCTCGCTGGGCGCGGAAGGGGCGGACGCGCTGGCGCTGCTGCAGCTCGAGGAGCCGCCGATCGACCTCACGGTCAAACCTGGCCAGCACCCTGAGACCTGGGCCGAGCGGCTCGACGGCGAGGCGCTGGCCAACGGCTCGGTGCGGATCTCGGCCGGCGCCTCGCTGACCGAACTTGCCGGCTATGACACCGGCGACTGGTGGGTGCAGGATGCCGGCGCGAGCCTCGCTGCGAAACTTCTGGGTGATGTGCGCGGTGAGGCGGTGGCCGATCTTTGCGCGGCGCCCGGCGGCAAGGCGCTGCAGCTGGCCGCGGCCGGGGCGAGGCTGACCGCCATCGACATCTCGCGCCAGCGCCTTGCCCTGGTGCGCGAGAATGCGGCTCGGGTCCGGGTCGAGATGGCCATCGTCGAGGCCGACGCACGCGCCTGGCGTCCGCCTGAGCCGCTCGACGCCGTGCTGCTGGACGCCCCTTGCTCAGCCCTCGGCGTCCTCCGCCGCCATCCTGAGGGCGCCTGGCGGCGAGATCCGGCCGATCTCGCCAGATTCCCCAAAATGCAGGCGGCGTTGCTCGCATCGGCGCGCGATATGCTCCGTCCGGGCGGTCGTCTGGTCTATTGCGTCTGCACCCCGAACCCGGAGGAGGGACGCGATGTCATTGAGGCTGCGCTTAACGGCGGGGGCTGGAACCGACTGCCCGTGGACGAAAAAGAGCTTCCCGGCTTTGCTCACGCGTTAACTTCTAACGGGGATGTAATCACCGCTCCACCGCGCCGTGACTCAGGCGCCGCAGTCGCGCGGGAAATCGTCGCAGAGCCCGTATTAGCCGATGTTTTCTACATAGCGAGGCTTGAAAGAATCGACTGAGATTGCCATTCCAGAAGACGACGGATTTATTCGTCAAAGCTGTCGGTTCGATACAAATCTGCCTCCAAACGGCGACGAAACCGATCGATTAGCTTCAGGCCGGATTTAACCGGCTCGGCTATAAGTGTGTGTGAAGGGCGTTCTCCCATGCGCCCGCAGGAGCCTACGAATATGGACCGGTCGGCTGCCTATCCTCCCAAACCCCAGAAGGCTTTCGCGATTGCGTTCGCCGTCCTGGCGCTCGGTCTTGCCGGCTGCGCTTCGGGATTGGGCTCGAGCGCCGAAGACCTTTCGGCCGCCAACGGTCTGGCTCGCGTCGAGGACGGCACGCTGCTCGCCTCGCGTCCGGTCGCCATCGACGCCTCGGCCGCCGACCAGCTAGCAGTCGCCTACACGGTGAAACTGCGGTCGGGCGAATTGGCGAGCGTCCTGCAGGCGGGCGAAGGCCTGATCGCCAACGGCACGCCGGTTCTTGTCGAATATGGCGCGAAGGTCCGCGTCTTCCCGCAAAACCGCACCATCGGTTACTGATCGGCCGGTTACTGATCGGCCGGTTACTGATCGGCCGGTTATTGAGCGGCCGGCGATTGAGCCGGCGGCGGCTTAGACGCTGCGCCCCCATCCGAGACGTTTTAGCGAAGCCCGCTCGATCCTTACGGCAGCAGGTTCCTGAGGACGGCGCCGCCGCCTCTCGAGACGGGCTGTTTCATGCCGCCTTCGGGTTGCCGACACAGGACCGCGCTGCTAGGCCAATCCGATGTCGCGACCCCTGATTTCGCCTTCAATTCTGGCGGCGGATTTCGCTGCGCTCGGTGAGGAAATCCGCGCCATCGACGCGGCTGGCGCGGACATGATCCATATCGATGTCATGGATGGACACTTCGTTCCCAATCTCTCGATTGGTCCGGCGGTGATCGCGAAGCTCAGGCCACACACCAAAAAGCCGTTCGATGTCCACCTGATGATCACGCCGGTCGATCCCTTCCTCGAAGCCTATGCCGAGGCGGGCGCCGATCTGATTACCGCCCATCCGGAAGCCGGCCCGCACTTCCACCGCACGGTGCAGACGATCCGCAAGCTCGGGAAGAAGGCCGGCGCCGCGCTCAATCCCGGCACGCATGAGGATGCGCTCGACTATGTGCTTGAGGAGCTCGACCTGATCCTGGTGATGAGCGTCAACCCCGGCTTCGGCGGCCAGAGCTTCATCGACACGTCGCTACGCAAGCTTGAGGCCATCCGCAAGAAACTCGACGCACGCGGCCTTGCGCCAATCCTCGAAGTCGATGGCGGCGTCACGCCCGAGACGGCGCCGCTTGTGATCGCCGCCGGGGCTACGGCGCTGGTCGCCGGCTCAGCGGTGTTCGGCAAGGGCCGGGCGCGTTATGCCGAGGCGATCAACGCGCTCCGCGTTCAGGGGTGAGCGGGTGATGGGCCTCTCCAGCGACGCCGGATCAGGCGCTCCCAGGGATCGTGCCGAAGAAGATCAGGCCTGGCTCGAGCTTGTCGGCCGCAGCGGTGAGACCGCTCCGCACACGGCGGTCTACCGCCTGCGCCTCACCGGATCGTTCCCGTCAGCATTGATCGCCATTCCAAAGGATCCGCGCCCGCCCAATCGCGCGCGCGGGCAGGCGATCCTCGAAGGTCGCTGGCGTTTCGGCTCGGCGATCGTCGAAACGCCGCCTGACCATGCGCCGTGGGGACCGCTGTTTCCGTCTTTGCATTTCGCCGATCGCATCCACCGTTTTTCCTGGTTGCGCGATGTCGCTGCACATGGCGCGCCAGGCGAGGCGCGGGCCCGCTCGCTGGTCACATCCTGGATCGAGACATTCGGCAAATGGGATTCGTTTGGCTGGCGTCTCGCGGCGACGGCGGACCGGCAGATCAATCTGCTGGCGGCCGGACCCTGGCTGCTGAACGGCTTCGAAGGCGCGGGCCGCGAGGCCCTGCTTGATCTGCTGGTGCGTCAGGGCCGGCATCTCCTTGCTTCCGGCGGGGAAGAGCAAGAACCCAACGGGCGTTTCCGCATCGCGGTCGCGACCCTGATCTCCGGCGCAGTGATCCCCGAGATGCCCAAGGCGCTCGATGCCGGTCTCACCATGCTCGAACAGGAATGCGGCCAGCAGATCCTGGCCGATGGCGGCCATGTCAGTCGCAGTCCCGAAGCGCTTGCCGATGCGCTGCTCGACATCCAGGCGGTCGAGGAATTGTTGCTGCGGCTGGGGATGAAGGCCCCGGCGTTTCTCACCCGGCTGCAACCGCGCATGGCTGCAATGCTGAGTTTCTTCAGTCTGCCGGATGGCGGCGTTCTGGCGGCCAATGGCGGCGGCGACGGCCTCATGCCGGGCGGCGTCGGCCTCGGCCAGGCGGCGCTGGCGCCCTATGGCGCGGTCAACTCGAAATTCTCCTTCGCGCGACTGGCCGGCTATCAGCGGGTTCAGGCCGAGGACCTCACCCTCTATCTCGACACCGGCCAGGGACCCGCCAAGCTCTATGGCGGACGCACGCATGCCGGGGGCCTGTCGATCACCGTCGATGACGGGTCAGACCGCCTGATCGGTTCGTGCGCCGCCCATGCCGATCTCGATCCTGCCTATCGCGATGCAGCGCGGCGCACCCCAGCGCATTCCGTGCTGTCGCTGAACGGAGAAGATGCGGCGATATTCGCCTTTGATGCGCTCACCGGGCTGCGCGCGCCTGACGGCCCGCCCTCGATCTCGGCCCACCGGCTCGAGGAAAACGACCAGTATCTCCTCGAAGGACAGCATAGCGGCTGGCGTGTCCGCCACGGCCTGATTTATCGGCGGAGGCTGTATATCGGCAAGGATGGGGCGCGGATCATCGGAGAGGAAAGCCTCTCCCGGCCCATGTCGGAAACCGCCCCGGCCGGCCAGGGGGCGACGCCCTTCGCGATCCGCTTCCACCTGCATCCTAGCGTGCAGGTGCTTCCCGGCGATGACGGCCGGACCGTGTTTCTCGGACTTCCGCAGCGTCAACGGGTCTGGAGATTTCGCAGTGAAGCTTTGCTTTCGGTGGAAAATTCGCGCTATTGGGGAGGGGGGGCTGCTCAAAAGACGCAGCAACTGGTGATTCGCGGAGAGGCGGATCCGAACGCCGATGGGTCAAGACCACCCAATCGCGTTCGTTGGGCCCTCTCGCGAATTGAGCCGGGTGTGTGAAGGGGTGAGGGGTAGGGCGTGAGTAATCCAGGGACTCCCGGACGGCGTGCGGCCATCGAGGCCAAGGCCGTCTGCTTCGGATTTGACGTCATCGCCGGCTTCGCCGCGATGTTCGTTGCGCCGCAGATCATCTACCTGATTTCGGGGCACGGATCGGTTGGCTGGCTGGATGGGTTCACTGCGGCCGCGTTCGGCGTCGCGGCGGCCTTCTCGCTCTGGCTGAGAGGTATCCATCGCCAGGTCTGGCGCCACACCTCTTTGCGCGACGTGGTGCGGATTTTCCAAGGCGTTCTCCTTGCCAACCTGATGTCGCTGCCAATCCTGCTGCTGGCGAGCGCGCTGCGCGGTTATCCGCTCACCACGATCTATCTGCAGATCCCGATCTGGTTCGCGATGATGATGGTGGTGCGCCTGTGGGCGCGGGGCAGCTCGACCGGCGATCTCACCGCGATGTTCAGGGGCGAGCCGCCGCATGCGCCGCGCGCGCTGGTGGTCGGTCCCGACGCCTCGGCCGCCGACGCCCTGCGCGCCGCTCGCAAAGCCCCATCCGGTTCGCCGATAAGAGCGATCGGGATCGTCGAGACCACCGGGCTCGAAGTCGGCCGCGACATCGAGGGCGTGCAGGTCATTGGCGGGCTCGACCAGCTGGCCTCTTTGTTCGACCACTACACCGCCCGCTATGGCGAGATGCCGTGGATCGCCATCGCCGCGCCGCGCGAGGATCGCCGCACCATGGAGGCGGCGCTTGCCGTCGCCAGCGCGCGCAAGGCGACGCTGCTGCGCATGGTCTCCGACCAGAACTCGATGCTGGAGCCGATCCGCCCGGCCGATCTTCTCGCCCGACCGGAGCGCCATCTCGACATGGCGCCGGTGGCGCGGCTGGTGTCCGGCGCGCGCGTCTTCATCACCGGCGGCGGCGGCACCATCGGCGGCGAACTGGCGCGCCAATGCGCGGCGCTCGGGCCATCCGAACTCACCATCTACGACAGCTCGGAGTTCAACGTCTTCGAGATCGACCAGGAGCTTAGCCGCGCCTTCCCGAACGTGGTGCGCCGCATGGTGATCGGCGACGTCCGCGACGAGATGCGGCTCGAACAGGCGATGCGCGATGCCGAACCGGATCTGGTCATCCACGCCGCGGCGCTCAAGCACGTGCCATTGATGGAGCTCAATCCCAACGAGGCGATCCTCACCAATGTGCTGGGCGCGCGCCGCTGCGCCACGATTGCCGCGGAGCTGGGGGTCAAGGCCTTCACCTTCATCTCCACCGACAAGGCGGTGAACCCGCAGAACGTGATGGGCGCAACCAAGCGCGCCGCCGAATTGTTCATCCAGGCCTATGCGCCAACCGCGCCCGGCACACGCTTCTCGCTGGTGCGCTTTGGCAACGTGCTCGGCTCCAAAGGCTCGGTTGCGCCGCTGTTCGAGCGCCAGATCGCCGAGGGCGGTCCGGTCACCGTCACCCATCCCGACATGACGCGCTATTTCATGAGCGTCGAGGAAGCCTCCGCCCTGGTGTTGCAGGCGGCGGCGCTTTCCTCCGAATCGGATTCGACCGATGCGACCCTCTATGTGCTCGACATGGGCGAGCCAGTGCGCATCCTCGACCTCGCCGAGAAGATGATCCGGATGAAGGGCAAGACGCCCGGTCAGGACATCCTGATCAGGGTCACCGGCCCGCGTCCCGGCGAGAAGCTCACCGAGACCGTCTTCTACGAGAAGGAACAGGTGCAGGAGACGCAGATCGACGGCGTGCTCGAAGTCGCCCGCTCGAAGTCGCCGCCGATCTCGGAAGTTCAGGACCGGCTGGATGCGATCATTGCCTACGCCGCCCGCCGCGACCCGCAGGCCTCGCTCAGCATGATGCAGGCCCTGGCGCCCGAACTCTTCGATGAGGATCCATGGGGCGAAACGCCGCTCACCATGCAATAGAGCCAGGCTCCGGGGAGAGCCAGGCTTCAGGGCCAGGCTTCAGGGCCAGGCTTCAGGGTTTGGCGGTTAGCGCCACAGCGACACAGGTACTCACAAGCGCCTACTCGCCATTCGCAGGTCGCGATGCTATCGCGCGCTCATCCTTCGCTGGAGAGCCGCCATGTCCGCCCTCGCACCCGTCGCCGTCCGGCGCGCGCTGATCTCGGTGTCGGACAAGACCGGACTGATCGAGAGGGCCAGAAGGCTTAGCGCCCTCGGCGTCGATCTGGTCTCCACCGGCGGCACCTCGAAGGCGCTAAAGGAGGCCGGCCTCAAAGTGCGCGACGTCGCAGACCTGACCGGCTTTCCCGAGATGATGGATGGCCGGGTGAAGACGCTGCATCCGAAAGTCCATGGTGGCCTGCTGTTCCGGCGCGACCTTGCCGAGCACCGCGACGCGGCGGCGAAACACAACATCGAGCCGATCGATCTCGTCTGGATCAACCTTTACCCCTTCGAGGCGACGGTGCTTGCCGGCAAGGGCTTCGAGGACTGTATCGAAAACATCGACATCGGCGGTCCGGCGATGCTTCGCGCCGCGGCCAAGAACGCCGATTTCGTCGCGGTCTGCACCGATGGCGCGGATCTCGATGCCGCGCTTGGCGAGATGGAAGCCGGGAAGGGTGAAGTCTCTGGCGCCCTGCGCCGCAGGCTGGCTGCGAAAACCTACGCCCGCACCGCAGCCTATGATGCGGCGATCTCGGGCTGGTATGCCCGCCAGCTTGGCGAAGACGCAGGCGAATGGCGCGCCTTCGGCGGTCATCTCAAGCAGACGCTGCGCTATGGTGAGAACCCGCACCAGAAAGCTGCCGTCTATGCCGGGCCCGAGCCGCGCAAGGGCGTGCTCTCGGCGCGCCAGGTGCAGGGCAAGGAGCTCTCCTATAACAACATCAACGATACGGATGCCGCCTACGAGCTGGTCGCCGAGTTTGACCCAGCAAAACCCCTTGTCGCCATCATCAAGCACGCCAATCCGTGTGGCGTGGCGGTTGGCGCAACTGCGCTTGAGGCCTATCGCGCGGCTTTCGCCTGCGACAGCGAATCGGCCTTTGGCGGCATCGTCGCGCTCAACCGCAAGCTCGATGCGGCGACCGCCGAGGCGATCACCGAGATCTTCACCGAGGTGGTGATTGCCCCGGGCGCCGATGATGCAGCGCTGGCCGTCTTCGCGAAGAAGAAGAACCTGCGCCTTCTGATCACCGACGGTCTGCCAGACCCGCTGGCCCCGGGCGTCACCTTCCGGACCGTCGCCGGTGGCTTCCTGGTGCAGGACCGCGACGTTGGCCGGATCACCGCGGCGGATCTCAAGATCGTCACCAAACGCCAACCGACCGAGGCCGAACTCAAGGACATGCTGTTCGCCTGGACCATCGCCAAGCATGTGAAATCCAACGCCATCGTCTTCGCCAAGGATGGCGTCGCCGCCGCGATCGGCCCGGGTCAGACCAGCCGGGTTGAATCAACCTATGTCGCCGCGCACAAGGCAAAGAAGGCGCAAATCCGCAACCAGTGGCCGGCGCCGCGCACCCAGGGCAGCGCGGTGGCGTCGGAAGCCTTCTTTCCGTTCCCCGATGGCTTGCTCGAGGCGGCCAAGGCTGGCGCAACCTGCGTGATCCAGCCTGGAGGCGCGATCGGTGACGACAAGGTGATCGCCGCCGCCGATGAAGCAGGTCTTGCCATGGCGTTCACCGGCATGAGGCATTTCCGGCATTAGGCTCGAGCTGCTGCGGCCAGCGATAGAGCGCCCCTCCGCGGCGTGCTAGATCTGCGCAGTTGGCTCTGGTCACCGGCAGGAGACGTCGGGTGCGCGCCCATCTGATCGCATCGATTTTTCTCGCCGGGCTCGCCGCGTCGGCGCGAGCCGAGCCGCCCCAGCCTGCGCCGCTTTCGGTCGATGGCATGGGCTGGCTGCAGGTTGGGATGAGCGAGGCCGATCTGCTCAAGCATTTCGATCCAGCCCCCGCGAGTGAGACGCGCAACAAGTGGTGGCGCCAGTGTCACCTCTGGCGATCACAGAGCTGGCCGGGTCTGAGCGTGATGATCGAAGACGGCCAGCTTGCGCGCCTCACGCTTCGGCAAGGCAAGGGGGCAGGCGCCGAACAGTCGTTGGCGGTGAAGACGGAAGCGGGGATCGGGCTCGGCGCAAGCGAGGCCGCGGTCCGCGCCGCCTACGGCGAGATGCGCCGGGAGAGCGCGCCTCCGAATGAGTCCGATCACGCTGGCGGCGATCTTTACTATCTGCCGCGCGGTCTTGCCGGGCGCGGCCTGCGCTTCACCCTCGATCCAGGGGCGCGGGTAATGGCGATCTACGCCGGCGGACCGCAGATCGGCTATGGGGAAAATTGCGAATGAGCCGACGCTAGCGCGCCAGCTTGCGACGGATCTTTGCATCGTCGGGCCGCTTCGGACTTGGATTATGCTTGAGCATCCGTTGGCCCAGCTTCAGCCGGTCGATGCCGAAGCTGATCAGGACGATCGTCACGATCATCACGACGCCGAAGAAGATCTTGCGCTTGGCCAGCGTACGTTGCGCGTCGGCGGCGATGGCGGCTGGGTCCTGCGCTTCGCTGGCGATGATCGTCCGCTCGCCGTCCGAAAAGCCGCAGAGCACGAGGCTGCGCTGGTGGGTGTAGAAGACGAAGCGTCCCGCTGCGCCTTCGCGCACGCACGCAGCCATGGCCGCATCGACCAGGACCTGGTCGAGCCGCACGGTTCGTCCCTGGGACTTCGCAAGGCGCAGCCAAGCATAACTGGCGCCGGTCGCCCGCGTCTCGCCGGTTACCGGATCGACCGAGGAGAGCTGCACAGCTTCGCCGGCCTCGGCGATGACGCCTTCGATGATCTTCAACGCCATATCGCCGCCCCTTGGATCACAGCATCAGTGCGGACGCGCGCAGGTGCAAGCAAAACGGCCGCCCTTTCGAGGGGCGGCCGTCCATGCTTGCGGGCGGGGAAGGCGCTTAGTGCTTCTTGGTGGTGTTCTTGACCTTGGCCTCCTGCGCGACCTTGCGGTCGGCTTCGTCGAACTCGATCGGTGCAGCGCTGGCGGCGTAGGCGCGCGATTTCATCGCCATCCGCTCCATCGAAGCTCCGATCGTTCCTGACGCCATCGCCATCTGCTTGGCGCCGCCGACGCCAACCGCGTCGGCATCCGAGATGTTGTCGAAATTGGCGCCGAGGAAGACAACCTCCCAGCCTTTCGCCCTGACCCGGTCGAGCGCAGCTTTCACGCCTTCGCGGGTAACCTCGCGACTGGCGTTCTCCTGGCCGTCGGTCATCACCACGATCACCGCCTTGTCCGGATTGTCGGTCTCGGCCATTGCGACAACGCGGCCGAGCGCGTCCAGCAGCGGCGTCATCCCGCGCGGGGTCGCTTCCCGGTCGGTGACCTTCTCCCAGTGGAGGGCGGGTACTTTCTTCCGCAGCACGTCGAACTGCAGGCCTTCCTGGCCGTCGAAGACGGCGAGCGTGATGTGGCTGTCGACCGATCGACCGTCGGTCTTGTCGGCAAGTCCTTTCGCATAGGCGTTGATGGAGGAGAGGGCCTCGACCCAGAGCGATTGCATGGAGCCGGAGCGGTCGAGCAGGACATAGGCGTGCATGTGGCGCGCCTCCTCTTCTTGTGCGATGCCCCCCGGCCCGCGCAGCAGGAGGCAAGATCCCCCCGCGCTGGCGACATGGTTGCGGACCGATCCTCGCGCCAGTGTGGTGCTGCAAATAATCTTTCCGGCGGTTAACGCTTGCTGGAACGTCACGCCCAGCGCTTGGTTGCTCTCCCGGTCCGCTTCCGGAGCGACAGATGACGACGCGCGCGAACCGCGGGAGCCACGCAATCCACGTGACCGATGGCTTTGACGAGGCCGAACCGATCTCGCCCGAACCGGCGATGGCGGCAGCGGCGGTGAAGGTTGCAATCTCGCAGAAAAAAAGCGGCGCCATCCGCGCTGGCGCGCAGGTGCTGATTTCAGCTGGCCGCGTCGAAGGCGGAACGACGACGGCGGTGACGTCAGTGCCTGGCGATCGCGCCAGTCCCGGCCGAGGCCAACAGGCTCGGGCCGAAGCTGGTCCTACCCGACAACCCGCCCCATAGCCCACCGGACGGCGCACCAGACGGCGCACCAGACGGTGCACCAGACGGTGCACCAGACGACCCGCCGCGCTCGCGGATCGCCCGCCCGCCATCCGGCTCGGCCGAGCCGGTGCGGCCGTGGCTTTCGGTGAAATGCCTGAACCTCCACAGCCACTCGAAGATTTCGTTGCCCGCGGGCCGGGCGGGGCTATAAGCGCGCCGTATCCGCCTCGGAGCCTCGCCTATGTCAGACGCCGCCAGACAAGCCCCCCCGAAAAAAGTCGTGCTCGCCTATTCCGGCGGCCTCGATACCTCGATCATCCTGAAATGGCTGCAGACCGAGTATGGCTGCGAGGTAGTCACCTTCACCGCCGATCTTGGCCAGGGCGAGGAGTTGGGCCCGGCTCGCAAGAAGGCCGAGACCATGGGCATCAAGCCCGAGAACATCTTCATCGAGGACCTGCGCGAGGAATTCGTCCGCGACTTCGTCTTTCCAATGTTCCGCGCCAACACCCAGTATGAGGGCCTTTATCTTCTCGGCACCTCGATCGCGCGGCCGCTGATCGCCAAGCGACTGGTCGAGATCGCCAAGGCGACCGGCGCCGACGCCATCGCCCACGGAGCGACCGGCAAGGGCAATGACCAGGTCCGCTTTGAGCTGTCGGCCTATGCGCTCAACCCGAACATTCGGGTGATTGCGCCCTGGCGGACCTGGAATTTCAAGTCCCGCACCGACCTGATCGAGTTTGCCGAGAAGAACCAGATCCCGGTTGCGACGGACAAACGCGGCGAGGCCCCGTTCTCGGTCGACGCAAACCTCCTGCACTCCTCCTCCGAGGGCAAGGTGCTGGAAGATCCCGCTGTCGAGCCGCCGGCCTATGTCTACATGCGGACGATCTCGCCGATGGAGGCGCCGGACGAGGTCACCGAAATCCAGATCGGCTTTGAGAAGGGCGATGCGGTCTCGCTCAACGGCAATAAGCTTTCGCCCGCGTCGCTGCTGGCGGCGCTCAACGATCTTGGCCGCGACAATGGCATCGGCCGGCTCGATCTCGTCGAGAACCGCTTCGTCGGCATGAAATCGCGCGGTGTCTACGAGACGCCCGGCGGGACGATCCTTCTCCAAGCGCATCGCGCCATCGAGTCGATCACGCTCGACCGCGGGGCAGGGCATCTCAAGGACGACCTGATGCCGCGCTATGCGGAGATGATCTACAACGGCTTCTGGTTTGCCCCGGAGCGCGAGATGCTGCAGGCGGCGATCGACAAGAGCCAGTGGAACGTCACCGGTTCGGTCACCCTCAAACTCTACAAGGGCAATGTCATCGTCGCCGGCCGCTCCTCGCCGACCTCGCTCTACTCTGCCGCCCACGTCACCTTCGAGGACGATGCCGGGGCCTATGATCAGAAGGACGCCGAAGGCTTTATCCGCCTTAACGCCCTGCGCCTGCGCCTGCTGGGTCAGGCCAGGCGCACCTAATCTAAGCTATTGAATTCAGGCCATTAGCTGTGCGTTTTGGGGCGGCACGCCGAGGGCCGGCATTGCCCAATGGTTAATTATGCTATAGGCACGTCCGCGAGGGCGCTCGAATCGCTCGCAGCTGCTTCAAGGAGGGGTGAATGGAATCGCCCCACGATTCAGACCGCTGGGCTCGCGATGGGGACACCCATCACGCCTCCGAAGTCCACGCGGAGACGAAGGAAGCGCCGCGTCGGCGGGGGGCTTCCGATCTGATTTGCGTCGCCGCCACCCGCGACATTCTCGTCGTCGACGACAATGACCGCCATCTCGACATCCTGTCGACCATCTTGCGCAGCGTCGGTCATGACGTCGAGACCTGCGGGTCGGGCGCCGATGCGTTGCAGCGACTGGCGGGCCGACGCTATGACGCCGTCGTTCTCGACATGATCATGCCGGAGATCAGCGGCTTGATCGTCGCGAGCCAGATCCGCGAACAACCCCTCAACAAGCGCACGCCGGTCATCGCCTGCACCGCCAATGTGAAGATCGCCCGGGGTCAGCTGGCGAACATACCCGGCGTCGCCGCGATTCTCGGAAAGCCGATCGAGGCCGCGAGCCTGGTCATGGCGGTCGCCCGCCTGCCATTCCGCGAGCGCCCCGCCTCGAATCCGATCCGCCGGTAAGTCTGCATGACAGTTGATCCGCAATTGCGGCGTCTGCCGACTTGCGCAATGTGCGATCCCATCGATAGTGCCCCGGCGAGGATCAGCGTTTACATTGAGCCTGGTCCGCCCGGAAAGGTGCTTGGCGGTGACACGCCCAATCCAGTCTGAGGAAGCGGCAAGGCTTGCCGCGCTTTATGAGCTCGATCTGCTGGGACCGCAGGGGTTTCCTGAGCTCGACCGGCTGACCCGTCTCCTCGCCGATATCTGCAACGCGGAGCCTGCGGTGCTGACGATCTTCGACGAGCGCCGCAGCGTGCAGCTGTCGATCAGCAGCGGCGAGCGGATCGACGTGGCCAGCGATCCGACACTCTGCGCCCAGACCCTCGCCCACGGCGCCACCCTCCTGATCCCCGATGCGCGCGCCGATCCGGCGACAGCCACGACCGTCTTCGTTGCCGGGCCACCCTATGCGCGGAGCTATGTCGGCACGCCGATCGGCGCCGATCCTGGCCCGCCGGTCGGCGTGCTCTGCATCGCCCATCCCGAACCCAATCGTTTCGGCCACCTCGAACTGGCGCGGCTGGAGCGCATCGCCGACCTGGTCAACAGTTTCCTCGCGAGCCGGCGGGACACAATCCGCGCCAACCGCGCCGCCGCCCGGACCGTCGAGGAGCGTCGGCGGCAATTGCAGTTCGACCTGATCTTCGATGCCGTCCACGAAGGCGTGAATGTCTACTCCGCCGATGGCCGGATCATCGAGCTCAATCCGGCGGCCGAGGAAATCCTCGGACTTTCGCGCGAACAGTTGATGGGCCGGGCCTATGTCGATCCGCGCTGGCGCATTCTTGCCTATGACGGCACGCCCTTGAAGCCGGAAGAGCTGCCGCTCGCGCGCGTGCTCGGCACCGGCCAGGCGGTGCGCGACATCGGCGTCGGGGTTGAACTGCCGAACGGCAATATCCGCTGGATTATCGTCAACGGCGAACCGGTGCGAAATCCCGAGACTGAGGCGATCGAGTTCGCGGTCATCACCTTCCAGGACATTACCCAGCAGCGTCGGGCCGAGGACGCGCTGTCGCTGCGCAACACCCGCCTGGCTTCGGCTCTGAGCGAGGCTGAGAAGGCCAGTCGGGCAAAGTCTGATTTCATCAGCGTGATGAGCCACGAGCTGCGCACGCCGATGAATGCCGTGCTCGGTTGCGCCCAACTGTTGTCGCTATCGCGCATGGATCCGGTCCAGAAGCGCACGTTGGGCGTGCTCGAGGACGCCGGCCGCCAGATGCTGGCGCTGCTCAACGATCTCTTCGATCTCGCCAGCCTCGACGCCGACAAGGTGCGACTGCAGCGCGAGCCGGTGTCGCTGGTTCGGTTGATCGAGGATGCAGCCGTGATCTGGGCGGGAGAAATCCGGGCGAAGGGGCTCGAGCTTTCCGTGATGATTGATCCAGGCCTGGTGGCGCCGCGCGACACCGATCCGGGTCGACTGCTGCAGATCATCGGCAATCTGATGGCCAACGCGATCAAGTTCACCGTCGCAGGAGGCATCTCGATTCAGGCCTGGCCGGTGAAGCTCGCCGGCGGGCGCGAGCGCATCGAGATCGAGGTTCAGGATACCGGTCCGGGCGTGCCGGAGGAGGCTGCCGCCCGCATCTTCTCGCCCTTCGAGCAGATCGACGTATCGAGCAAGCGCCGCCATGGCGGGCTCGGCGTCGGCCTCCATGTCGCGCGCCGGCTCGCCATTGCGATGGGTGGTGATGTGACGCTGGAGAGCCGGCCGGGGGAGGGTTCGCGTTTCACCGTGCGCTTCGAGGCCCCGCTCTCGGCCCGGCGCCAACCCGAGCCGCCGGCCGAAGCCGTGCTTGCGCCGGTCGTCAAGGAGGTGCTCTGCGTCGATGACAATGCCCGCAACCTGTTCGTTGTTGGCGCCATGCTGCGCGCGGCAGGCCACCAGGTCAGCGAGTGCGGCTCTGGCGAAGAGGCGCTGATCTGCCTTGCTGCCCGCACCTTCGACGTCGTCCTGCTCGACATGGTGATGCCCGGCATGGACGGGCTTGGCGTTCTTGCCCGGCTCCGGGCGGCGCCGGGTCCAAATCGCAACACCCGGGTGATCGCCTGCACTGCCAATGTGCTGCCAGAGCAGGTCGAGGCCTATCTGCGCGCCGGAACCTCCGGCGTGCTCGCCAAACCGATCGATATTCGCGCGATGCTGGAAGCGGTTGCAGCCACAGCATGAAACGCCTTGCCGGACGCCTCGCCGTCCGGCTATTGCACCTCGCCCTCATGCCTGTTCCAGGCGGCGGGCCCACGTGGAGCCGACCCTCATGGACCTGTCGAAGATCGCCACCGGGCAGAACCCGCCCGAGGACATCAATGTTGTCGTCGAGGTGCCGCTGGGCGGCGAGCCGATCAAGTACGAGATCGACAAGGCCTCGGGCGCGATGTTCGTTGACCGCTTTCTCTACACCTCGATGCGCTATCCGTGTAACTATGGCTTTGTCCCCCACACGCTCAGCCTCGATGGCGACCCGATCGATGTGATGGTGGTGGGCAACCGCGCGCTGGTCCCCGGCTGCGTGGTGCGGGTCCGGCCCGTCGGCGTCCTGATGATGACCGACGACAAGGGGCAGGATGAGAAAGTCATCGCTGTCCCGCATCCCAAGCTCACCCGCTATTACGAGAAGATCCAGCACTACAAGGACCTGCCCGATATCCTGGTCGAGCGTATCGTGCACTTCTTCGAGCATTACAAAGACCTTGAACCCGACAAGTGGGTGAAGATCGAAGGTCTGCACGGACCGGAGCGCGCGCACGAGCTGATCCGCGAATCGGTCGCGCGGGCAAAGGCGCACGGCTAGCACCGCTGAGCCGAACGCTGAGGCGCATGCCAGGCCAGATTCGGGGATAGATTTAGGGCAGGGGCAGGAGCTGACTCAAGTCGCCCAGCGCCGGCATCAGCGCGAGCAGCTTTTGCGACAGCTCATTGCGGCGCACCGGCTTCACGGTCCAGTCGGTCAGCCCGTCGCTCACCAGACGCCCCGCGCCGGCAGTGTCGTCCTCGCCGAGCAGGCCGAGGATCGGGATGTCGGACCAGGCCGACGGATTGCGCCGGATCCATTTGACCACGTGCATGTCGTCCGCCCGATCGGCCCCGATGGCGGTGATGATCAGGTCAAAGCTCTTGAAGCCGAGCAGGTCAATCGCTGCAGCCCCACTCGAGACCTCGATCAGTGAAGCGTGCGGGGCGCTCAGCAGCATGCGCAGCACGCGGCGATGATAGGCGTCAGGCTCGATCAACAGGATGCGCGTCGAATCGTGCGGCGCCTGGGCGACCGGCTTGCGCGGCTTCATCCGCCACCAGGTCTGGCCGGTGGGCGAGAAGGCCTCACCAATCGGATCCGGTGCAATCGGCGCGAAGCCGTGCGGCCAGATGGCCTTTTTTGAATGGGCGCCGGACATCGGCAGTCCTCGGGCTTTGCTTGCGCAAGACTCGCGCAGCCGACCTAAGGGCAGGTGAAGCCGATCGCGACAATCTGCGGCGCGGCGCTAACCCTGACGGCGCCGCCGCCGCCGATTTTCCGGCCATTCCGCCGCGCCGAGGGCTGGCGGCGTTTAGGGATGCGCCTTTTTCCAGGCGGTCGCCTGTTTGCCGAGATTGTCGACCAGGTCGCCCATGCCGAGATTGGCGTCGACTAGATGCAGACCCCAGCTCGGATCGGGCTTGCCGGCGGCCATCACGTCGGTGAGGGGATCGACGGTGCGCTTGTCTTTCGCATCTTGGTTGACGTGCACCTTGAGGTAGGTGTGGGCGCCATCCTTGACGCACTCGGTGGTGATCTTGCCTGGCTCCATCACGAAGGGCGTGTCGATCTTCTTGCCCGGCAGCCACTCCTTGGTCCCGGTCGAAAAGTAGGCCTTCGGCGCCGTGGCGACGCCGCCGGCCATCGCGGCGGGGTTGGTGCAGACCGCATCCATGCCATTGCGACCGATGCCGAAGCTGGCGGCGGCCGAGGGCGGGACGTTGTCGCGGAACGACGAGTAGGTGACGACGCAGCCGATGTCGGCCGCTGTCTTGCAGACCGGGATCGACTTGAACGAGCCGCCGACATCCTTGCCCGGCGGAACCTGGAAGGCGGTGCCCATGATGATCGCCGAGACGAAGCGCTTCTGCGCATCCTTGCCGTCGACCTTGGCGGCGATCAGGCGGGTAATTTGGCCCGAGCCCTGGGAGTGGCCGACAATGATCACGCCGCGACCCTGGTTGAGATGGGCAAGGTAGTAGTCCCATGCGTCATCGACATCCGCCGTGCCGTCGCCAGGATTGCCGCGTGTCGGCACCGAGCCGCCAGTTCCTGTGCGGGCGCGCAGGGCGCCGAGCGAGAACTGGCGATACATCGGCGCATAGACCTTGCAATGGGCGCCCATGCGCTCGACCTGGCTCTTCACGACACTTAGTTCTTCTGGCCCCGGGATCAGATCGCTTTCGCTGAAGGGATCGAGCGAGACGGTCGGGTAGATGTAGAAACAGTCGATCGTCGCGTTGGGGTCGGCCTTGAATTTCTCCACGCTGGTCGAGCCGTCCGCCTTGATGATCGTCGCGTCGATGTTGGCGTCACAAGCATTGTTGGCCTTGCCTGGCTTGCACAGCCAGACATCGTCTTTCGAATAGTCGGTGTGGATGATCGGCGGCGGCGCTGGCGCCGGCGAAGCCGCCGCCGCAGCAGGCGGGGTCGCAGGAGGGGTCGCAGCTGGGGGCGTCGCGGCCGGAGCGCTCGCAGGCGCAGGGGCGGGTGGGGCGACCGGTGCGGCGGGGGCCTTGGGTGCGGCCGCCAGGCTCGACGGCTTGGGCGCGTCAGTTTTGGTGGCGCAGGCGGCGACAGCCAGCACGGCGATGCTGGCAAGAAGCAGGCGTTTCATCCCTGGTCTCTCCCGATGGCTCATGGCCCCGATCGTTTCTTGTTGGGCGTATTTGCCGCTGGAAGGGAGCGGCTGTCCAGAGCGCGGCCAGCGCAAACCGTCGGAGCTGACGGGATCGGCCTTGGGATCAAGGCTCGAGGCCGGCGCAGACCCCGGCATGGGCGGCGCGCAAGGCGCCGGCGGCAGGATCCTCAGGCTCGACGATGTGGGCCTGGAAGGTTTTCGCTGCCGTCGAGGAGATCACGCCCGGAAACGGATCGTCCTTTCCAGGGGCGGTGAAGATGTCGATATGTTTGCCATGGATGGCTCCGCCGCGATCGCCGGCAAAGAGATAGCCGTCATGGACATAGAGTTTGCCGTCATAGCGGAAGGTCATGCCGCGCAAGTCCGGGGCATAGATCACGCTCTCCAGCGGAATGATGTCGGCGTCGACGGCGACGGTGCGGAAGGGCAGGAGCGGGATATGGCGCGAGCCGCAGCCCTGCGCATGTGTGATCGAACGAAAGCGTGCGCGCCGCGTCGCGCGTTTGACCCCGTCTGAGAGGTTGCCGAGCTGGTCATCACAATTGGTCTGCTCGGCGCCGTTGTCGTCGATGAAGGCGTAGGCGGTCTCGGCGCCGTTGGCCGCCCGGATCGACAGCGAACCCTGCAGCGCCGCCGCGCACCAGTCTTCGCGGCGCAGCGGCGCGGAGATCGGCGCGCCCGTGCGGCCAAGCAAGGGGACAGCGCCGGCAGCGCCCTTGGCGGCAGCCGAAAAGACCGGCTTGTGGTAATGCGTCGCCCACAATCTGAGGTCGGGGCCGAGGGCCTCGGGCTTCGGCGCGGCGAGCTGGAAACTGGCGGCGCGCTCCTCGATCGACAGGACCGGGGCTTCAAAGACCGGCGTGTGGCTTGCCGGCGCCGACGCCGTGGCGCATGCGGCGAGCGCAAACAGTGCGGTGAAAGCATACTGACGCATGGTGAAACGGGGCCGGAGGCGGGACCGGAATGAACGCGTGAGATCGGGTAACGGATGACCGGCCATGTCGCTCGCGAGCGTGCTAGGCTCCTCCTCCTCGCAGAGGCTGTCAGATTGTGGCGGGAAAATGGCGGACACATGCATGATGGTCCACCGATGCGGGTGCCGGCGTTACCGAAGAGTTAGCGCGCGCGACGGCGGTTAACCTCGCCAGCTTCGGCTCAGATCCGCTTCGGCGGGGGCGGCGCGTGATGGCGGCTGCGGCCGGGGCCAGGCACGTCGCGGCAGGTTTCTTCCTGGCTCTGCTTGAGCGCGACAACGGCAGGATCGCTTCCCGGAACGACAAAAGCCTTGAACGTGTCCCGCGCCGAGCTGGAGACGACTTCGGGGAAGGGGGCCGAGGCGGCGTCTGATACGAACATGTCGATGTGATTGTCGCGGATGGCGCCGCCGCGGTCGCTGGCCACGACATAGCCATCGTGGGTGTAGAGCTGGCCTTCCATCCAGAAGCCCTGGCCGCGCAGGCTTGGCACGTAAAGCACCGTGCCCATCGGGATGCGATCAGGATCGACGGCGATGGTGCGGAAGGCCATCAACGGGATCGCCCGGACATCGCAAGCGCGCGGATGGTGGAAGGCGACGAAGCGGGCATGGCGCGTGGCGGCCTTGATGCCGTCGGAGAGCTCGCCGAAGTGGGAATCGCAGTTGAGCTGCTCGGGCCCGTCAGCATCGACAAACATGTAACCCGTCGGATCGCCGCCCGGATTGGAAATGCGGATCGAGCCCTGCATGGCGGCGTCGCACCAGTCATGCACGGAGAGGGCTGGCGAGATCGGCTTGCCGTTCTTGCCGAGGAGAGGCGTGCCTGAGGTCTTGGTGTCCGAAACCTCGATGGTGGGCATGTGGTAGTAGGTCGCCCACAGCTTCATTTCCTTGCCGGCTTTGGCCTTCGGCGCATCGAGCAGAAAATTCAGCGCGAGGGCGGAGGAATCCAGCGGGTTGGCCGGCGGCGGCCGGCGGATATGGCCGGGGCCGAACGCAGGCGAGGCGAAGGCTGCAAGGCCGGCGAGCGACAGCAGCGAGACGAGCAGAAATCTTTTCATTCAAATCCCGGTCTGTTCGTCCCCCCGGGGTTGGTCCTCGGGAGAAGCCCGTCAAACGAGGCGGAAAAGTGGCCGCTCACGCGGCGCTGATTCGATCGCAGCGATCTGTCGCAGCGGCCATAAACGCAGGTTAGCGGGCGCAAGTCGTTAATGCCAGTCAGGGCAGTTAACAGGTTCGCGAGGGTCGCTCAGAGCGGCGGCGGCTGGCCGGCCGTGGCGGGGAGTTTCGGGTCGATGCAGGCCCATTCGGGCGCCGAAGCTGTCCAGATCACCGCCGTCGGAGGCAGGAGCGAAGGGTTGTCGAGGGTGCCAGCGCGCACGCCAATCAAGTCCGGCCGGGCCGAACTTGCGGTCGTCACCGGCGTCCCGCAGGCGGGGCAGAAGCTGCGCACCATCTGGTTGCCGGAAACGGCTGACGATTCAAAGCGCGCAAGGGCGCCGGTAAAGCCAATGTCCGCCGTGCGAAACATGGCGTTCACCGTCGCCGAGCCCGAAGCGAGATACTGGCAAACTCGGCACCAACAGGCGCGCACGCGGACAGGTTGAGCAGAGGCCGAATAGCGCACCGCTCCGCACAGACATCCGCCAGTGATGGGGAGGGGCGCCGCGCTCATTGCGTGATCTCGCCCTTCAACGCCGCCTTCGCGGCAAGCACCGGGCTCATCAGGTGGGTGCGTCCGCCGCGACCTTGCCGGCCCTCGAAGTTTCGGTTCGAGGTCGAGGCGCAACGCTCTCCCGGCTTTAGGATGTCCGGGTTCATGCCGAGACACATCGAGCATCCCGGCTCGCGCCACTCGAAACCGGCGTCGCGGAAAATCTCGTCGAGACCTTCAGCTTCCGCCTGCGCGCGCACCAGGCCCGAACCGGGCACCACCATCGCGCGCACATGCGGCGCGACATGCGCGCCTTTCGCGATGGCGGCGGCCGCGCGCAGGTCCTCGATGCGCGAATTGGTGCATGAGCCGATAAACACCCGGTCGACTTTAAGGCCCTCCAACTTCTGTCCCGGCGCGAGGCCCATATAGGCGAGCG